>NZ_JAKRML010000004.1:0-248320 GCF_022346505.1 Achromobacter sp. ACRQX | reverse complement strand
TGGTGACGCTGGGCTACGACGTGGACAAGCCGTGGCGCGACCTGCCCAAGAAGGACCGCGACTGGATCCTCTACACGGACGAACAGCCCACGGTGCCGGTCTACGCAGGTTTCACGCCGGCCGAAACGCGCGCGGCGCTGCGCCGCAAGACCGAACCCAGCTACATGGGCACCTATACCGGCGCGCGCCGCTACGTCATGCACACGTTCGCCACCACGCAGAGCGCCATGATGAAAAAGCGCGTGGCGCGCTTCATGACCGGCGCGCCCTGCCCGGAATGCGGCGGCCGGCGCCTGAAGCGCGAGGCGCTGTCCGTGACGTTCGCGGGCCTGGACATCGGCAGCCTGTCGCAACTGCCGCTTGCCCGCATCGCAGAGGTTCTGGCGCCCGCCGCCGAAGGCCGGTTCGACGAACACGCGGCGCAGTCTGGATCGACGCGCAGCAAGGCTGCGGGCGTGCGTGCCAACGCCAAACGCGTGGCGGCCGGCGGGCTGTCGCATGCCGGCAGCAGCGACGTGCGCCGCACGCCGGACCTGTCGCCCGAGAAACGCATCGCCGCGCAGCGCATTGCACATGATCTGGTCGAGCGCATCGGCACGCTGCAGGCGCTGGGCCTGGGCTATCTGGCGATGGACCGGTCCACGCCCACGCTGTCGCCCGGCGAGTTGCAGCGCCTGCGGCTGGCCACGCAGATCCGCTCCAACCTGTTTGGCGTGGTCTACGTGCTGGACGAACCGTCCGCCGGCCTGCACCCCGCGGACGGCCAGGCGCTGCACCGCGCGCTGGATCAGCTGAAAGCGGGCGGCAACACGCTGTTTGTCGTGGAGCACGATCTGGACACGCTGCGCCGCGCCGACTGGCTGGTCGACGTGGGGCCGGGCGCGGGCCAGCACGGCGGGCAGGTGCTGTACAGCGGTCCGCCGGAGGGGCTGCGCAAGGTGAAGGATTCCGTCACCGCCAAGTACCTGTTCGACATGCGCCCCGCCAGCCGCCGCATCCCGCGTGAACCGGCCGGGTGGCTGGAGCTGCGCGGCATTCATCGCAACAACCTGCACGGCGTGGACGCGCGCTTTCCGCTGGGCGCGTTCACGGCGGTGACGGGCGTGTCCGGCTCGGGCAAATCCAGCCTGGTCAGTCAGGCGCTGGTCGAACTGGTGGGCGAGCATCTGGGCCAGGAACTGCCGCCCGAGGAACCCGACAGCGACCTGCCGCAGCCCGGCAATTTGCCGCGCACCACGGGCCGGCTGCATGCGGGCGGGCAGGCCATCAAGCGCCTGGTCAACGTGGACCAGAAGCCCATCGGCCGCACGCCGCGCTCCAACCTGGCCACCTACACCGGCCTGTTCGATCACGTGCGCAAGCTGTTCGCCGACACCAAGGCCGCGCGCGCCCGGCGCTACAGCGCGGGCCGCTTCTCCTTCAACGTCGCGCAAGGGCGCTGCGAGACCTGCGAGGGCGAAGGCTTCGTCCACGTCGAACTGCTGTTCATGCCCAGCGTGTACGCGCCGTGCCCCACGTGCCACGGCAGCCGCTACAACGCCAAGACGCTTGAAGTCGAGTGGAATGGCCGCAACATCGCCCAGGTGCTGGACATGACGGTGGACGAAGCGCGCGATTTCTTCAAGGACGAGGCGGTGGTGGCGCGCCCCTTGACGCTGCTGGCCGAGATCGGCCTGGGCTATCTGCGCCTGGGCCAGCCCGCCACTGAACTGTCCGGCGGCGAAGCCCAGCGCATCAAACTGGCCACCGAACTGCAGCGCAGCCAGCGCGGCAACACGCTGTACGTGCTGGACGAGCCCACCACGGGCCTGCACGCGGCGGATGTGGACAAGTTGATGACGCAGCTGCACGGCCTCGTGGATGCCGGCAATACCGTCGTCGTGGTCGAACACGACCTGCGCGTCGTCGCGGGCAGCGACTGGATGCTGGACGTCGGACCGGGCGCCGGCGAAGAGGGCGGCGCTATCGTCGCGGCCGGCACCCCGGAAGCCGTCAGCCGCGGCAACGCGGGCGTCACCGCCCCGTTCCTGCGGCGTTTTTTTGACTGAGGAAACATGGAATTCACCTACCGCCCCGCGCGCGGCGAAGACGTCGCGGCCTGCATCGACATCCGGGGCAAGACCCGCGAGAACGCGTTTTCCGCAGCGGACCTCGCCGCGGTCGGTGTCACGCTCGAATCATGGACCGCGGCCGTCCAGGACGGCTCGCTGCCCGGCTACGTGGCCACGGTCGACGGCAAGGTCGCCGGGTACTGTTTCGGAGACACCGAAGCCGGCGAGATCGTCGTCCTGGCGCTGCTGCCCGACTTCGAGGGGCATGGCGCGGGCAAGACGCTGTTGAATCTGGTCGTGCGCGATCTGAAGGCGCTGGGTTTTCAGCGGCTGATCCTGGGATGCGCCAGCGACCCCGCCGTCCGTTCGTATGGCTTTTACCGGCACCTGGGCTGGACATCGACGGGCACGTTCGACGACCGGGGCGACGAGGTGCTGGAGCTGTTTCCGTAAAACGCGTTTCGTGCGCGCCCACGGTCCTACTGCTGCATTTCCTGCGCAAGCGTAGCCTGCATGCGCTCCATGCTTTCCTGGCCCACCTGGATCAAGCCGCTGCCCGGCTGATCGATATCCAGGATGAAGGTCAGCACCAGGGCAATCAGCGCAGCAAACATCCCGGTGGAAATCGGCCGCCGCCGTCCATACAGGCCCGTGCCGTACGCGATATAGCCCATCGAGCCGCCCGCCACGATGAACAGCAGGTAGTACACCGGCTCGGGCACGTGATTTTCCAGCGCGACGCGCCGCTTCTCGTTGATCTGCGCCATCTCGTTGATGGCCTGGATGAACATGATCGTGGAGATGGACGGCGGATTCTCGGCCCGCGCCGCCACCGCCGCCCGGATCTGGCGTTCGATGCGGCGTGCCGTGGCGTTGGCGGCGGCAAAACGCGGCGAATCCTGGTCGGCCAGGTGGTAATCCAGCGATGCCGACGTGTATTCGTGCAGCATCTTAGCCACCACCGGCCGGTGCTCAGTGGGAATGAGCTGCGACCGCCAGTAGGCGTTGCCGATGGCGTTGGCCTCTTCCAGCACCAGGTTCTTGCGCGTCTCGAACCGCGTGACCGACATGGCGAACGTAAACCCCAACAGCAGGGCCAGCAGGCCGAGCAGGGCGGTCTGCAGTGCGGTGATGTGCGTCTTGGCGGCCTCGTCGGCCGGCTTGCGCAGCCGGCGGCCAAGGCGATAGCCGACCTCGATGACGCCCAGGAAAATGATGAGCACGACGAAAAAGAGGATGACCTCGTCGACTTCCCGCAGCATGCCGCTTTCCCCCCGGATCGGATTTGCGGATCAGCGTATGCCGATTGCGCGGCGGCGGCAAGCCTGGCCGAACGCCGGGCCATCCTGTCAGCGAAACGCCAACATCTTGGAGTAAGGTGTCGCTTCTTAACCCCAAGACCCGCACGGAGCAGAACTTGAAATACCGCAAACTCGGCCGTACCGACCTGGATGTCAGCCTGATCGGGCTGGGCACCATGACCTGGGGCGAGCAGAACACCGAAGCCGACGCGCATCAGCAACTGGACTACGCGCTGGAGCGCGGCGTCAACCTGGTCGACGTGGCCGAGATGTATCCCGTGCCGCCCAAGCCCGAAACCCAGGGGCTGACCGAAACCTACATCGGCACGTGGCTGGCCAAGACCGGCCGCCGCCAGGACATCGTGCTGGCCAGCAAGGTGGCCGGCCCCGTGCGCGATGCCAAGCGCCCCGGCCACATCCGCGACGGCAAGACGTTCCTGGACCGCAAGAATCTGACCGCGGCCCTGGACGCCAGCCTGAAGCGCCTGCAGACGGATTATCTGGACCTGTATCAACTGCATTGGCCCGATCGCACCACCGCGACGTTCGGCCAGCTCAACTACCCCTGGGTCGAAGACGAGCACACCGTGCCGATCGAAGAGACGCTGTCGGTGCTGCAGGACTTCGTGCGCGCCGGCAAGGTGCGCCACGTGGGCGTATCCAACGAAACCCCGTGGGGCGTCAGCCAATTCCTGCGCCACGCGCAGAACGCCGACCTGCCGCGCATCGCGTCGATCCAGAACGCGTACAGCCTGCTGAACCGCGTGTACGAGATCGGCCTGTCGGAATTCACGCACCACGAAGGCGTAGGCCTGCTGGCGTATTCGCCGCTGGCGATGGGCATGCTGTGCGGCAAGTATCTGGACGGCGCCAAGCCGGCCGGCGCCCGCCTGACCGTGTACACGCGCTTCACCCGCTACAGCAACCCCCAGGCCGAAGCCGCCACGCGCGAATATGTGGAACTGGCGCGCAAGCATGGCATCTCGCCGACGCATCTGGCGCTGGCTTGGGTGAATCAACGCCCGTTCGTCACCAGCAATCTGATCGGCGCAACGTCGCTGGAGCAGTTGAAGGAAAACATCGACAGTGTTGATGTGACGTTGTCGGCTGAGGTGCTGGACGCGATCAACCAGATCCACGTGCGTCATCCGAATCCGGCGCCTTGAGGCGCGCGGGGCGGGACGGGAAGCCGTTCATGCCCCGATGGAAGGCGGTTGATCTCCTTCGAGGTCAACAACCGAAAAGCTCACTTGCGAAAGCGGTGGGCTTTTTTCATTTCCGAGGGCGAGTTCTGTAATGCAGTCGCTGGCACGCATGTTTCAAGCAGGGAGGCTTCAAGTCGCGCGTCGCATCACGGGAGAAAAGTGAATCAGGCAATTTTCGCGTTTATCTGATTCAAGTCGGCTTCTGCGACGCTCAGACTTTCGCGCATCAGTAATTGCCTGGAGCAATGATGACAGCGCGCCCGATCATTCGTGTTGGTGACAAGACGACCCATGGCGGAAGGGTGTTGGAGGGGTTTTCGTCCTACGACATCGACGGCAGGGCGGCAGCAGGGCTTGGTCACAAGGCTATGTCGGTGTGGCGGTCGGATTCACCCCAGATGAACTGATCAACGGAGCAGGGATCGCTCAGGCATTGCATGACACTTTGGGCGCCTTGGCAAAACGGCGAATGCCGACCATGCAGAATCATCCGGAAAACGGCGGATGGCCTGCTAGCGCAGACGATAGGCCGGACCATATTTCAATTCAGTTGGGGTGTGACCTGTACGCAAACGTCAGACCTCATGCACTGACCCCGGACATCCTGCTTGGAACAGTCGAAGCTGTACCGTTGCCTTGGGGAAACAGCAGGGGAAGTTCGAAAGAATTGCACGTCTGCGAACGCTAGCTAGGGCAAATATGCGGATTCTCGGAAGGTCAATTTGCATCCTGCTGGCTTTGCTAGGAGGGTTGTGTGGAAGTCTGGTAATTTGGGGTTCGCTGACGCCTACGGTGGTACTCCACTATGCGCAAGACGCTGCAGCGCCCGTGGTGGTTTACTTCAACGATAATCATCGCCTCACAAGGGAAACCCTTCATCCCGGGGAGTCAGTCAGATTTTCGACCACGATGTTTGCGTCGCCGGCGTCGTGGATTGAGGTCAGCACGCCATTCGTCAATCGCCGAAGCGTAGAGATTACGGGCAAGTTCAGTCGGGTGGATGTGTGCATCAGTGCACAAGCGCGGTTTAGCTCGCACACAAGGCATCAGTATTTCTCGCGCTTCACGTCGCCAAGTGAGCCATGCGGGGTTGCCGATCACGGGCGGTAGGAGGCCGACTGCTGTTCGCCAAATCGGAGCGCGACGGAATCGATTTCGATCCCGCAATCCAGGGATCCGTCCACCGCCATCACAGCAGGTCCCGCATTCATGTCTGCCGACGCACCGGAACCTCCCACAACTTCTCCGGCGCAAAATCCGCCTGTTCCCCCTTCTTCGCATACCCCAGCGGATTCGCAATCACCCGGCAGCCGTCCTTCACGTAATCCTGCGCGCAGTGCAGATGCCCGTGAATCCACACGTCGGCCAGCGGCAGCAATCCATCCAGCGCGTTGCAAAACCCCGCCGTGCCCGGCGTGACGCCATAACGGGGATCAGCACTGGCCAATGTCGGCGCAAAGTGCGTGACCGCCACCGTCGTGCCGTCGAAGGGCACGCGCAGGGCGGCGTCCAGCCATTGTTGACAGGCCAGCCCCTGCTCGCGCATCTGTTCAGCCATGAAGGGAGCGCCATGGCGGCGCATCTCGGCCTTTTCCAGATAGAAGTCCGCCGCGCGGAAAGCCTTCGCTCGCTTCTTCAGCGCTTCACCCAGCGTGTCGTCCGGCGCCGCGAGCGCGTCGAAATCCGTCCACAGCGTCGTGCCCACGAAGCGCACCCCGCCGATGACGGTGGTCTCGCGTTCCAGCCACTGGATGTCCAGCGCGCGGCACAGGTCTTGCAGGCGCGCATGTGTCTCGTCGAAATCCACGTTGTCGTATTCGTGGTTGCCCGGCACGTAGAGGACGGGCGTCGGCCAGCCGTGGCGCGGCGAATAGTCGCCCAGGCCGAAGTCGTCCCGTTCCAGCCGCGAACCCTGACGGTACGAGCCGATGTCGCCCGCCAGCACGAGCAGGTCGGCGCCCGGCAACGGTTGTGCCACAAAGGTGGGATCGGTTTCAAGATGCAAGTCGGAAAGCAGTTGGATCTTCATGGGGGCTATCTTAGGCGACGGACAGCCGCGCTGCGCCTCGCCGGCATCCATGCGACACTTTCCCCCATGCGTTGACCACCCCAATCCCACCCAAAAAGGAGGAATTCCCATGCGTATCGTGTTTGCCGCCGCCGCGCTCCTGCTTGCAGCGGGGGCGCAGGCCCAAGTGCTCAAGTGTGACCAGGCGTCCACCCAGACCGACATGAACCTGTGCGCGGATCAGGCGTATCGCCAGTCCGACGCCGAGTTGAACGCCGCGTACAAGGAAGCGACGGAGCGCCTGAAGGACAGCAAGGACGCCTTGACGCAACTGCAGGCGGCGCAGAAAGCGTGGCTGTTCTTTCGCGATGCCGAATGCGCGTTTTCGTCGACAGGCGTGACGGGCGGCAGCGCCTATCCGATGGTGTTGAGCATGTGCCTGGATAAGCTCACGAAGGTCCGGACCAAGGAATTGCGCGCGTATCTGGCGTGCGAGGAAGGCGACACGAGCTGCCCGGTGCCGCGCAAGCCATGAGTGCTGCCGCGCAGAATGCCGGACATCAGGCCAGCCCGGACGTCAGCCGTCCGAACACCAACAACCCGGACATCGCCGACCCGGCCGCCGGCATCCCCGACACCGGCCTGATCATTGACGAGCATGGCAAGCCGCGTTGCTTCTGGCAGCCGTCCATGCCGGACTATCACGATCATGAATGGGGCCGGCCCGTCGTGGACGACAGGCGCCTGTTCGAGAAGATCTGTCTGGAAGGTTTTCAGGCCGGCATGGCGTGGATCACGATCCTGCGCAAGCGCGAGGCGTTTCGCGAGGCCTTTGACGATTTCGACATGGAACGGGTGGCACGTTATACCGAGCGCGACGTGGAGCGCCTGATGGGCAACGCGGACATCGTGCGCAACCGGGCCAAGATCGTGTCGGCCATCAACAATGCGCAGCGCGCGCGCGAACTGGCCGACGAGACCGGCTCGCTGGCCGGCTGGCTCTGGTCGCATGAACCGCCGCCGCAGGACCGACCGGCGGCGGTGGATCGGCATTATTGGGACAGCAATCCCACATCCAAGGCGTCGAAAGAACTCTCTCGCGCGCTGAAGCGGCGCGGCTGGACGTTTGTGGGCCCGACGACCATGCATGCCTTCATGCAGGCCGTGGGCATGGTGAACGAGCACATGAGCGGTTGCGTCTGCCATGGGCAGATCGAGGCGGCGCGCGCGTACTTCCGGCGTCCGGGCTGAACCAATGCGCGGCAATGCAGGCGCTGGCGGTATCGCCGGCCTGCAAGTCCGCAAAGACGGGCTGCGTCAGAACCGTGTCAAACCACGCTGATGCGCAACTCGGCCAGCAACGCCGCCGCCTGCGTCTTGGAGATCGTCGCGCCGGCCAGCCGGGCGGCCGCCGTCAAGTCCAATCCGCCAAGGTCCGCTTCCCGCAGGTCCGCGCCTTCGAAGTGGACGTTTTTCAACGTGGCGTTGCGCAGGCTGCCGCCGTGAAACACCGTCTCGCGGAAGTCGCTTCCCGACAGGTCCGCGTCCGAGAAATCCAGCTGCAGCAGCTTGCACTTGCGAAACGACACGCCGCGCAGCAGCGCGCCGACCAGCAGGCATTCCTCGAGCGACCAGCCCAGGCACGCAATGCCATCGAAATCCGATCCGGTCAGCTTGCACGACCGGAACTTGGCGCTGGCCAGCCGCGCGCGGCGCCAATTGGCGTTGTTCAGGTCGCAGTTCTGAAAGAGGGCCTCGCTGGCGTCCGCCGACGCAAAGCTGGCCGACCCGCCGCGGCAGCGTAGCCATTGGCTATCAGTCAGATCCGCGCCCTGGAACGAGGCGCCCGCAATCGCGCAGCCGCTGAACTGGAAGCCGCGCAGTTCCAGGCGCGAAAAATCTGCGTCCTGAAAGTCGCAGTCCACGAACGACAGCGCCTTGCCTGCCGCCGTCTCGATGAGGGCCTGCATGGCCTTGCGGTCGATGTCCTGTCCCTCGATCGGCGCAGTAACGGGTTGCGTCATGCGGATCAGGCCGAGGCGTCGGACTGCAAACGGCCCAGGATGAACCCGTCGACGGCGCTCGTGCGGCCGCGCCACAGCGTCGGCTGGCCGGCGATGGGCGTGCCGTCGGCGGTGAAGAACAGGGCGTCCGCCAGGTGAATGTAGTTGGGCAGCGGATCGACGGGCTGGGGCAGGCGGAACACGTCGCCCAGTTCGGCCAGCGAGGCGTGCACGGTCTGGCGCGTGTCGGGGTCCAGCGATTCCAGCGAGCCCGAGAAGCTGGCCGCGAAGGTGTCGAAGTACTCGGCGCCCGAGACGATCGAGCCGGAGACCAGCATGCCGCCCATCTGCAACGTCACGCCAATGCTTTCGATCTGGCTGCCGTTGTTGACGAGGTTTACCAGGAACTGCAGGAAGGCGTCTGCGGCGGGCGTGGCGGCAGCGGGCTGGCTCGAAGGGGTGTCGATGCTCATGAGAAGGGTCTCTGGAAGATTTGCGAGAGGCACAAGATACTCGAAGGGCGCTAAAAATGGTCGGACCGCAATCCGGAGAGAAACGGGCGGTTCGGGCGGCTGACCCGGTTTTCCGGCAGCGCGGGCCGGGAGTATGTTGGCACCCTGACCGCCAATCCCTCCGGAGCATCCATGAGCAGCGTGAATTTCCTGGGTATCAATGCCGCCGCCGGCCAGTCCGCGCCGGCCGCCAAAAATGCCAACGCCAACGCCGGCGAAAGCTTCCGCGCGGCGTTTGCCGATGCCACCGAGCGCAATCGTTCTGCCATGGGCCAAGGCGTGTCCGGCGCCTCGCAGGCCGCGGCGTCGCAGGCCGAAAAGGAATTCCTGGACTACGCCGGCATGTCGCTCGAGGACAAGATGTTCTACGCGGCGCTGGCGAGTCTGGGCATTTCCAAGGAAGAATACGACGCCATGTCGGCCGCCGAACGCCTGGAAGTCGCCAAGAAGGTCGCCCTGGCGATGCAGCAATTGGCGAAGGCCGAGAACACGCAGGAAGTGCTCTGACGTGTTGACCGCCCGATGTGAGAAGGCCCGCTTGTGCGGGCCTTTTTCACCTTACCAGCCCCAGCAGGTGCCGGCCGCAGGCTTGCCGCAGGTGCGGTAGTTCACCGCGAACCACAGCTTGCCCGCGCCGCGCGGCGTGCCGTCGGATGTCTTGACGTCGTTGCGCGGCAGTTCCTCCAGCGTGTCGCGCGCCGTCTTGGTGGCCGAGCCGCTGGCGGCATTGGCTTCCAGGACGATGCGGCCCAGGCTGGCGGCGTCGCGGTCTTCGAACACGATAGCCGTGTCAGCCAACGCGCTCATCTTCACCGACGCATCGCGCACGGCGGCGGCGTAGCTGTCGTTGGCCCCGGTGGGCAGGATGTCCTTGTTCAGCGTACTGACCGCCAGGATTTCCGCGGGCGTTGCCGGCGCCTGCATCTTGTATTGGTCCAGGCCCTGCAGCTGCCCGGCCGCGGCCTGGCGGCGCAGCCAGTCGCCCCACAGGAATTCCGCGAATTCAGGCAGGTTGCCGTTGCTGTAGGCGATGTCGCGCGTGAAATACACCAGGGAGCGGTAGCGGTCTTCCTGCATACCGCCGGGCTCCTGCGCATTGGCGAGGCCGACGCGCGTGGGCAGCTGGTCGACGGTGATCGGCTGGTTCTGGCCGTCACGCAACCATGCCCGGCGCTCGTCGACCAGACGCTGCCAGAAGGCCGCCGCGGTCGGGAGGTCGCTGTAGTTGGCGTCGACCTTCACCCACACGGGGAGCTTCGGGCCGCCATCAGATATCTCGCGCAGGGACGAGAACGTGTGGTGGCCGTCGGTCAGGTACAGGTTGCCGTCCCAACCCACGATCACCGTCTTCAGGTTGGCCGTATTCGTGCCCGGCGCGTCCAGGCAGGTGAACGTTTCGGGCTGGTCCAGGCGCGCGGCGCGCGCCTCGGCGATGCTCTGGAACTTCTGCGCGCGCTCGGCGCCGCCCACGTCTTCGCAGTAGTCGTCGAACTTCTTGCCGACGGTGCGGTTCAGGTAATCCAGTTGCAGGACGGGGTCGGCCGCCCAGGTGGCGCGGTCGAAGTCGCCTTGCCAGCGGCCGAGCTTGTAATAGATCTGGTCGTAGCCGATCGCGGCCTGGGTCGGATGCAGTTCTTCGATGCGGACCTGGATGACGTCGCCCGCCTTCTTCTGCAGATAGGCCGTGTTGCGCGGAGGCGTTTGGGGTTCGGGTTCCGGTTCCGGTTGCGGCTGCGGCGTGGGCTGCGGCGCCGGGGTTTCAGCGACGGGCGGCTGGACGTCGTCATCGTCATCATCGCCGCCGCCATTGCAGGCAGCCAGGGCCAGCGGCAACAAAGCCAGGGCCAGGGCGCGCATCAGGCGCGACGGACGGAAAAGGGGAGAAAGCGCGGATTCGGTACGGGAGGGCATGGCAGTTCTTGGGGGCTGCGATCAGTAAGGGAGGCCGATCATGCCGGACGCGTGTTTCCTGCGCATTGCACGTCACCGAGAAACTGACCGAGCATAGGCCGCGCGCACGGCCGGGGGCAAGGAGATAATGGCAGCGCGTCCGGCACCGGACCGGGCGTCAAGCAGACACATACCAAGGAGGCTGCCGGCAATGGCTTACATCACATTCTGGCGCGTCTGCGTCGTACTGACGCTGAGCGCGATCGGCTTTGGCGCCGCCGCGGAAGACCGCGCCGATAGCGCGCGCGGCGCCCAACTGCTGGAGGCATCCGGCAAGGGCGATGCGGCGCGCGTGCGCCAATTGCTGGCAGAGGGCGCGCCGATCGAGGCGCGGGACGGGCAGGGCAATACGCCGCTGCTGCGCGCCACGCAAGGCAACCACGCGCAGGCCGCGGCGGCGCTGATCGACGCCGGCGCAAACGTGAACGCCCAGAACGGCATGCAGGACAGCGCATACCTGCTGGCGGGCGCGCAGGGCTATCGAGAGATATTGGAGCTGACGCTGTCGCATGGCGCCGACCTGAAAAGCACCAACCGCTATGGCGGCACGGCCCTGATTCCGGCGTGCGAGCGCGGTCACGTCGAGGTCGTGAAGCGGCTGCTGCAGGCGGGCGTGGATCCCAACCACGTCAACCGGCTGGGCTGGACGGGGCTGCTCGAGGCCATCATCCTGAGCGACGGCGGCCCGCGCCATCAGGCCATCGTGGCGCTGCTGATAGAGGGGGGAGCGGACGTGAATCTGCCCGACAAGGACGGGCTTACGCCATTGCAGCACGCGCGTCAGCGCGGCCAGACGGAAATCGTGCAGATGCTGGAGCGCGCCCGGGCGCGGTAGCGACCCGGGCGGCAGGATGGGCCGGCGCCGCGGGGCGGCCGGCCCGGCACACGCTTAGAACTGGTGGCGGATGCCCACGCCAGCGGCGGTGCTCTTCAGACCGTCGATGAACGCGTAGTCCGTGCCGTACGAACCGTAGGCGTACAGGTTGGTGCGCTTGGACAGGTCGTAGGTGTAGCCCACGCTGTACACGTTCATGTTGGCGTCGCCGCCCGTCAGCTTGTCGTTGGACGGAGCCACGTGCTGCCACGAGGTGAACAGGCTGCCCGAGGCGCCCACCGGGAACGTCGCGCCCAGCATGTAGGAATTGGCCTTGAAGCCGTCCACGAAGCGGTTGGTGCCGAACTCATCGCTGAACGGCGTGCCCGACGGCAGATCCTGGCCGACGAACCAGCCGTCGGTGGTGCGGCCGTAAGCGGCAGCCAGCTTGACCACTTCCAGGTCGTACGAAGCGCCGACGGCGTATTGGCGCGGCGTGGCGCCGTTGTCGACGGTGCTGCGGTTGGCGCCGTTCAGCTGGTCGTACGTCAGCGTCACGTTCAGGGGACCCTGCACATAGCGCAGGCCGGTGGTGATGCCGCGCGTGTTGTCGGCGGTCTGGAAGCCGGTCTGGTCCGAGGTGGTGTCGTCCACGCTGAACGAGTAGCCCACGGCGAATTCAAAGCCGTTCACCGACGGGGTGCGGTACATGACCATGTTGTCCCAGCGCATGGTGTTGGCCGCGCTGAAACCCAGGCCCAGGTTGGATTGGGTGTAGCTGGTGTAGAAGGGGTCGATGTCGGCCAGGTAGTTCGAGCCGACCGTGGCCTGACGGCCGAATTCCAGCGAGCCCCAGGCGTCGTTGGCCAGACCGATGGTGGCTTGGCGGCCGAACAGGCGGCCGGATTGGCCGCGCTGGCCGTTGGCCGAATCAAAGCCGCTTTCCAGCTTGAAGACGGCGCGCAGGCCGTCGCCCAGATCTTCGGATCCGCGCAGGCCCCAGCGGGAGCCGGCCTGGATGCCGTTGATCATGCCGACTTTGGAACCACTGTAGCCATCGCCCTTGATCTTGTTGTAGCCGAGGCCGGTGTCGATGACACCGTAGAGGGTGACTGACGGTTCTGCCTGGGCAACGCCTGCGAAAGAGGCCAGCATTGCCGCGGCGAGCAGCGTCTTTTTCATCCGGAAAACTCCTGAGTTGCAGTTGAAGAAAAAGCAAAAGGAACACGACGCCAAGCATCAACCTGACGGTGTTCCTCGGCGCATAGTGTAGAACAATGCGTTAATTGTCGTTATCCACCGTCAATTCTTGCCAAAATTCGAACACTTTCTAGTGGGGCGTTCAGGTGCTTTTTCTGGGACGAAGCCGAGCGAATTGACCTTGCGGCGTCATAGTGGCATCTTGCCCAAAACCTCAATCACGGAACCCGCTCCTTGGACTTTCCCCAACCGCTCGTCACCGTCGACGCCGTCCTTCTTACCCTGCGCGAATCCGGCCTGGAAGTCGCGTTGCATCAGCGCGACCGCGAGCCGCTTCAGGGCGCCATGGCGCTGCCGGGTGGCGTGGTGCACGCCAACGAAGACACGTCCACCGAAGACAGCATCCGGCGTGTATTGCGCGACAAGACCGGCTTCGAGCCGCGCTACCTGGAGCAATTGCAGGTGTTTTCCGGTCAGGATCGGGATCCCCGGGGATGGTCGATGTCGGTCGCCTATGTGGCGCTGGTGCCCGCCGCCGAACTGGAAGCCGCCACCCGCGCGGAATTCCGTTTTGTCAGTGTGGACGCCTTGCCGCCGCTGGCGTTCGACCATGCGGACATCATCACTGCCGCCGTGGACCGCCTTCGCAGCAAATCCACGTACTCCACGCTGCCGTTTTTCCTGCTCCCCGAGCGCTTCACGCTGACCCAACTGCAACACACCTACGAGGCAATCCTGCAGACCCGGCTCGAGAAGTCGAACTTCCGCAGGAAGATGGAAGCGTGGGGTGCGCTGGAGGCGACCGACGAAGTGGTCGGGGGCGCGCAGCGTCCGGCGCGTCTTTACCGGTTGAAGGATTTCACCTTTTTCGACCGTAGCGTCGGCTGATTCGACGGGACGAGCCATTTTTCAGAGCAAAGATAGTTGCATAACAACAATAAGTAGGCATATACTGGCCTCACTTAGTTTTGAAATGCCACTAAGGGGCCATCATGTTCACCATCACTGCGGTAATCGAAGGACAACGCAAGACCGATACGCCAGCCGCGTTCCGGTTTCCCGGCGGCGAAATGCAGGTCACCATTCCCGCCGGCTTGCGTGAACATGCCGACGCCGCCCGCGAATTCCGCATCCACGCCTTGCTGAAGTCCGCCGACGACGTCATGCAGTTGCTGCTGCTGACCGACGCGCTGCGCCGCCTGAACCCGGCCGCGCCCGTGCATCTGGACATGCCCTATGTGCCGTATGCGCGCCAGGACCGCGTCTGCAATCCGGGCGAGGCGCTGGGCGCCGCCGTGTTCTGCAAGCTCATCAATGACCAGCAGTACGCCACGGTCACCATCGTGGAACCGCACAGCGACGTCACGCCAGCGCTGTTGCAGCGGGTGCGGGTGATCGACGCCGCCGCCTTCCTGAAGAAAGCGCTGGCCGCCCCGGCCTTTGCCCAGGGCGTCACGCTGATGGCCCCGGACGCCGGCGCCCGCAAACGGGTGCAGTCGTTGGCCAAAACGCTGGGCGTGGCGGACGTGCGCTACGCGGAAAAGGTCCGCGACCCGCAGACCGGCCGCATTACGGAAACCCGCGTGCCCGACGATATCCCCGCCCAACCGGTGCTGGTGGTCGACGACATCTGCGACGGCGGACGCACGTTTCTGGAACTGGCCGCCGCCCTGGGCGACAAGACCCGCCAGCCGCTCTATCTGTATGTGACGCACGGCATCTTCAGCAAGGGCTTGACCGAACTGAAGGCGCGATACGCCGGGATTTTCACCGCCTACGACTGGACCCGCACCGAAGAGGCGGCCGCGACCGCCGCCGGTGCGGTGCTGGTCAACTAAGCATGCAGATCAACCAAGAACACAGATCAACCAAGTAGGAACCCGCCATGAATGCCCCCGACACCCTGGCCCCCCAGCTCAAGAATGGCCTGAATCCCTTCCTGCAGGCGGACTTCTACAAGACCGGCCACCCGTTCCAGTACCCCAAGGGCACGAACAAGATCCTGGCCAACTTCACGCCGCGCTCGGCCCGCCTGGCGCCGGTGTTGCCCGAATTGTTCGACGAGAAGATCGTCTGGTTCGGCCTGCAAGGATTCATCAAGGAAATCCTGATCGGCCTGTTCAACCGCGAGTTCTTCGGCAAGCCTGCCAGCACCGCCGTGCGCCAGTACCAGCGTCGTGTGGACAACGCGCTGGGCAAGGGCGCGGTCACGGTCGATCACCTGCAGGCGCTGCACGACCTGGGTTATCTGCCGCTGGAGATCCGCTCGGTGCCCGAAGGCGCGCGCGTCGACATCCGCGTGCCGCCGGTCACCTTCATCAACACCCAGCCGGAATTCGCCTGGCTGGTGACCTACATCGAAACCCTGTTCAGCTGCGAGTCCTGGAAGCCCTCCACGGTTGCCACCATCGCCTTCGAATACCGCAAGCTGCTGACGTACTTTGCGCAATTGACCGGCAGCCCGATGGCGTTCGTGGACTGGCAGGGCCACGACTTCTCGATGCGCGGCATGGCCGGCCTGTACGACGCGCGCAAATGCGGCGCGGGTCACCTGCTGTCCTTTACCGGCACGGACACGATCCCGGCCATCGACTACCTGGAAGACCTCTACAACGCGGATTCAGACCGCGAACTGATCGGCGGCTCGGTGCCGGCCACGGAGCACTCCGTGATGTGCCTGGGCAGCAAGGAAGGCGAGATCGAGACCATCCGCCGCCTGGTCAAGCAGGTGTATCCGGCCGGCATCGTGTCGGTGGTGTCTGACACCTGGGACTTCTGGCAGGTGGTGACGGACTTCGCCGCGGCGCTCAAGTCCGAGATCATGAGCCGCCAGCCGGATGCGCTGGGCAACGCGAAGGTGGTGTTCCGTCCGGACTCCGGCGACCCCGTGAAGATCCTGACCGGCTATTTCTGCACCGACGTGCCGGACGTGCAGGACCGCGCCGCCCTGCAAGCGGCGCAGGCCGCCGGCTTCGAGGCCGTGCGGGATGCGGCCACGGGCACGTATTGGCTCCTGGGCGAAGACGCCAGCGCGCAGCAGACGCTGCGCGCGCCGGAGGTGAAGGGCGCGGTGCAATGCCTGTGGGACACGTTCGGCGGCGTAGAGACCGATCGCGGCTACAAGCTGCTGGATCCGCACGTGGGCCTGATCTACGGCGACTCCATCACGCTGACCCGGGCGCGCGACATCCTGGTGCGCCTGGAACGCAAGGGCTTTGCGTCGGGCAACGTCGTGCTGGGCATCGGGTCGTACACCTATCAGTACCTGACTCGCGACACCTTCGGCTGGGCGCTGAAGGCCACGTATGCCGAGGTCAACGGCGAACCGCAGGAACTGGTGAAGGACCCGGTCACCGATTCCGGCGTGAAGAAGTCCGCCAAGGGCTTGCTGCGTGTCGACAAGACGCCGGACGGCTATGTGCTGCACGACCAGCAGACGCCCGAGCAGGCGGCGGGTGGCGCGCTGGTGTCTGTGTTCCGCGACGGCGAACTGCTGGTGGAACAAAGCCTGGCCGAGATCCGGGCGCGGCTGCAGGGATCGTGGACCTGCCCCGAGGCGGGCAGCATCCGCTGGCCGGCCTGCTGATCCCGCCGGCATTCGCCAGTATCTGCCGGCAGATCAGACGACAACGGCGCCCTTGCGGGCGCCGTTTCTCATACGTGGCGGCGAATCAGTCCGGCCGGCGTGCGCGCTTTTCCTCGCGCACGAAGATCACCACGCCCACGATCACCATCAGCGCCAGCGCGTACCAGGTGATGGCATACGTCAGGTGGTTGTTCGGGAAGTTGATCATCGTAAGCCCGCCCACCGGTTCGCGGGCGGCATCCTTGCCGGGACTGGACGCAGCGTCGGCGTCGATGAAGTAGGGCGCCACGTCGGCAAGTCCGCGCGCCGTCGCGATGCCGGGCAGATCGCGTGAATACCAGAGGTTGGCGGCCGGGTCGTTGTTGCGCAGAAAGCCGCTGGCCGGTTCGCCCATGCGCAGCAATCCCGTGACCTGGCCTGGCGCCGGCGGCTGGGCGGTATTGGCCGCGTCCTTGCGCCATGCCGGCAGCACGAAGCCCCGGTTCACCAGCACGATGCCGCCGTCCGCCAGCTGCAGCGGCGTCATGACCCAATAGCCGCTGCCCAGTTCGGTGGCGGCCTGCACCAGCGTCTGCTTGTCGAAGTGGTAGGTGCCGGAGGCGGTGACGTGGCGGTATTCGGCGTTGTCCTGCGTCAGCTGCGCCCATTCATTCTTGCCGGGGGCGGGCGCTGCCGGCGCATGGGCGCGCTGATCCACCTGCGCGATCAGCGCGCGTTTCCAGGCCAGCCGGTGCACCTGCCAGGTGCCCAGGGCGCAAAGCCCGGCGAATATGACGACAGCCAGCAACCCCAGGATGACCAGGGTTGCCTTGCTGCGCGGATTACGGGAGGTGTCGCGTGAAGAAATGTCTTTGACTGCTGCCATCAGGGCATCTTGCGCATGTCATGCGGTGACATGGGCATCATGTTGGAGTTCAAGTGGTACATGATCCAGATGGATCCGCTGAGCGTGATGACGACCAGCACGAGCGTGAATATTAACGCCAACATGTTCCACCCGCTTTCGGACTTGGTGTCCAGGTGCAGGAAATAGATGATGTGGACCACGATCTGCACGACGGCAAAGGCCAGGATCACCAGGCCGGTGACCCGCGAGCTGTCGATGACGCGGTCCATGACCAGCCAGAACGGAATCGCGGTCAGGATGGCGGCCAGCACGAAGCCGGTCATGTAGCTCTTGAAGGTGCCGTGGCCGGCGCCGTCGTCATCGTCATGGTGGCCATCGTGATGATCGTGGCCGCTATGGCCTCCGTGGCCGCCGTGGCCGGTGTCGGCCAGGTTATCCATGTGCGACGTCATGGCAGCACTCCCATCAGATACACGAACGTGAACACGCCCACCCAGATCAGGTCCAGGAAGTGCCAGAACATCGACAGGCACATCAGGCGGCGGCGGTTTTCGGGGATCAGCCCATGCAGGCGCACCTGCAGCATCAACGTCACCAGCCACACGATGCCGAACGTGACGTGCAGCCCGTGCGTGCCGACCAGCGTGAAGAACGCCGACAGGAAGGCGCTGCGCTGGGGACCCGCGCCCTGGTGGATCAGGTGCCAGAACTCGTAGATTTCCAGCGACAGAAAGCCCAGGCCCAGGATGCCGGTGACGGCAAGCCACAACTGCGTGGCGCCGATGCGGTTGCGCCGCATCTCCAGCATCGCGAACCCGTAGGTGATGGACGACAGCAGCAGCAGCGACGTGTTCACCGCCACCAGCGGCAAGTCGAACAGGTCCGCGCCGGATGGGCCGGCCGCGAAGCTTCGGCCCAGCACGCCGTAGACCGCGAACAGGCACGCAAAGATGAGGCAGTCGCTCATCAGGTAGACCCAGAACCCAAGCAGCGTGCCGTTCTTGGGGTGGTGTTCGCCAGGAACGTAAAAGACGGGTTCCTGGGAAGACGGCGCGGCGCCGCCGGGCATGGGGTGGGCGAGGGTATCAGACATGTTGCGCTAGCAGCCTTGTGCGGGCGTCTTCCGTGGCGACGACCTCAGCGGCCGGCACGTAGTAGTCGCGCTTGTAGTTGAAGGTGTGGATGATCGACACGAGGATCAGCGCCGCAAACGACAGCACCACCAGCGGCCACATGTGCCAGATCAGCGCAAAACCCAGCACCACGCTGATCCCCGCCAGGACGATGCCCGCCCAGGTGTTCTTCGGCATGTGGATCGGAATGAAACCCTGTTGCGGACGCTGGTAGCCGTGCTGCTTCATCTGCCACCAGGCGTCCAGGTCGTGCACGCGCGGCGTGAACGCAAAGTTGTACACAGGCGGCGGCGACGAGGTGGACCATTCCAGCGTGCGGCCATCCCACGGATCGCCCGTGGTGTCGCGCAACTGATCGCGGCGGCGGTAGCTGACCACGAGCTGGATGATGAAGCTGGCGATGCCGCACGCGATCAGCAGCGCGCCGAAGGCCGCGATCTGGAACCAGATCTGCAGCGACATGTCTTCAAAGTGGTTCACGCGGCGCGTCACGCCCATCAGGCCCAGCACGTACAGCGGCATGAAGGCCACGTAGAAGCCCACCAGCCAGAACCAGAACGAGCACTTGCCCCAGAACGGATCCAGCTTGTAGCCGAATGCCTTGGGGAACCAGTACGTGATGCCGGCCATCAGCCCGAACAGCACGCCGCCGATGATCACGTTGTGAAAGTGCGCGATCAGGAACAGGCTGTTGTGCAGCGCGAAGTCGGCGGGCGGAACCGCCAGCAGCACGCCCGTCATGCCGCCGATCACGAACGTCACCATGAATCCCAGCGTCCAGAGCATCGGGACTTCAAAGCGGATGCGCCCGCGGTACATCGTGAACAGCCAGTTGAAGATCTTGGCGCCTGTCGGGATCGAGATGATCATTGTCGTGATCCCGAAGAACGAGTTCACGCTGGCCCCGGACCCCATGGTGAAGAAGTGGTGCAGCCACACCAGGTACGACAGCACGGTGATCACGACTGTGGCGTACACCATGGACGCATAACCGAACAGGCGTTTGCGGCAGTATGTGGACACCACTTCGGAAAAGATGCCGAAGGCCGGCAGGATCAGGATGTAGACCTCGGGGTGGCCCCAGATCCAGATCAGGTTCACGTACATCATGGCGTTGCCGCCAAAGTCCGCCGTGAAGAAGTTGGTGCCCACGTAGCGGTCCATCGACAGCAGCGCCAGCACCGCCGTCAGCACCGGGAACGCCGCCACGATCAGCACGTTGGTGCACAGCGCGGTCCACGTGAAGATGGGCATGCGCATCATCTTCATGCCGGGCGCGCGCATCTTCACGATGGTGACCAGCAGGTTCACTCCCGATAGCAGTGTCCCCACGCCCGCTATCTGCAAGGCCCATATGTAGTAATCGACGCCCACGTCCGGACTGTGCAGGATGCCCGATAAGGGTGGATACGCCAGCCAGCCGGTGCGGGCGAATTCCCCCACGAACAGCGACATCATCACCAGGATCACGCCGCCCGCGGTCATCCAGAAGCTGAAGTTGTTCAGGAACGGAAACGCCACGTCGCGCGCGCCGATCTGCAGCGGCACGATGAAATTCATCAGCCCCGTGACCAGCGGCATGGCCACGAAGAAGATCATGATGACGCCGTGCGCCGTGAAGATCTGGTCGTAGTGGTGCGGGGGCAGAAAGCCGGTGGAGTCGCCGAAGGCCACGGCTTGCTGCGAACGCATCATGATGGCGTCGGCAAAGCCGCGCAGCAGCATGACGATGCCCAGGATCACGTACATGATCCCGATCTTCTTGTGGTCGATGCTGGTGAACCACTCGCGCCACAGATAGCCCCACTTCTTGTAGTACGTGACGGAGCCCAGCAGCACGATGCCGCCAGCCGCCACCACGAAGAAGGTGCCTAGCAGGATGGGGTCGTGAAAAGGAATGGCGTCCCAGGTAAGCCGGCCGAAGATCAGCTTGGTGAGGTCAGGTTGATCAGGCATCTCGATTCCAGCAAAAAAACCGCGTTTACATGGAGCACGTCGCGTGCCGAAAAACCTGCCGCGCTAGAGCACCAGTCCTTCAGAGGCCGTGCACATTGCGCCGACATACTTGCGCGGCGGCGTTTCCGTAAGGCCCAGCTTCTCGCGCACTTGCGGGTCCAGGGTGGTGAGGTTGTGCGCGCCCGGTATGCCGGCGCCGCCCTGCGCGTCGATGGCCATCGCATCGCGCATGCACATGCGGTTGGGTTCGACGCAGCGGTTCACGATGGCGTCGAAAAGGCCGGGCGCAACGGTGGCGTAAAGCTGCACCGGGTTGCGCTCGCTGGGTTGTTCAAGCTTCAGGTACGCCGCGCGGTCCAGCGTGGCCTGCGATTTCTGGGCCTGCGCGACCCAGTCGTCAAAGCCCTTCTGGTCCAGGCCATGGAAGCGGAAGCGCATGCCCGAAAAGCCCGAGCCGCTGTAGTTGGCGGACAGGCCTTCGTATTCACCGGGATGGTTGATGACGGCGTGCAGCGTGGTCTGCATGCCAGGCATGGCGTAGATCTGACCGGCCAGCGCGGGCACGAAGAAAGAGTTCATGACCGACGACGACGTGATCTTGAACTGGATGGGGCGGTCCACCGGCGCGGCCATTTCGTTGACGGCGGCCACGCCTTGCTCGGGATAGAGGAACAGCCACTTCCAGTCCAGCGCGACCACTTCGACGACCAGCGGCTTGGTGTTGGGCGGCACTTCGCGGCCTTCGGACAGGCGCGCCAGCGGCCGGTAGGGATCAAGCTGGTGCGTGCTGACCCACGTGAGCGCGCCAAGCGCGATGATGATGAGCAGCGGGGCCGCCCAGATCAAAAGCTCCAGCATCGTGGAGTGGTTCCAGTCGGGGTCGTAGGCGGCGTCCTTGTTGCTGGCGCGATAGCGCCATGCGAACAGCAGCGTGAGGATGATGACCGGCACGATGATGATGAGCATCAAGCCGGTGGAGATGATGATCAAGTTGCGTTGTTGCACGGCCACGTCGCCCGATGGCGACAGCAGGACCGCATTGCACCCGGCGAGCAGCGGCAGGGCGGCAAACAGGATCAATCCGCGGAGCCTTGCGAAGGACGACATGGTCATACCCCGAAACGTAACCGTGCGAAGTAAACGAAACACTACGCTGGAAGCCGCGAAAAATCTAGGGTAAAAAGAGCAAAAGTATGCACGGGAACGCGTGCGGGGCAGTCATGGGCCAAAACGCTTGCGGCTTCCTGCATGATGCGCGTACCGTGGTGCTGGTGTGTTGCAAGATCGTAGACAAGGCGTATTCAGAACCTTCTTTTGCGAGCGAACCCATGTCGACCACCACGCAGTATCCTGGTCATCCCTCTCCCGGTTCCGGACCCGGGGCGATCAGCGGCGGCACCAGCCACGCCAAGGTGGCGCCCGGTGAAATCGCCGTGGGGGTGGTCGTTGGACGCGCCTCTGAATACTTCGATTTCTTCGTCTTCGGCATCGCGTGCGTGCTGGTTTTTCCGAAGGTGTTCTTTCCCTTCGAAGGCCAGCTGGAAGGCACGCTGTCAGCCTTCATCATCTTCTCCTTCGCCTTCATCATGCGTCCCATCGGCACCGCGCTGTCGATGGCGATCCAGCGCCGATGGGGCCGCGCAACCAAGCTGACCGTGGCCTTGTTCGTGCTGGGCACCGCGACCGTCGGCATGGCGTTTTTGCCTAGCTATGAATCGATCGGCGTGCATGCCATCACCTTGCTCGCGGTCTTCCGCTGCTTGCAGGGCCTGGCGTTTGGCGGCTCGTGGGACGGGCTGCCGTCGCTGCTGGCGCTGAACGCGCCGCCCAACCGGCGCGGCTGGTATTCGATGATGGGTCAGCTGGGCGCGCCTGTGGGATTTCTGGTGGCCAGTGCGTTGTTTCTCTATCTGCACATCACGCTGACGGAGGCGGACTTCATTGAATGGGGCTGGCGCTATCCGTTCTTCGTGGCGTTCGCCATCAACGTGGTGGCGCTGTTTGCGCGGCTGCGGCTGGTGGTGACCGAGGAATACACGCAGCTGCTCGAAGAAGGTGAACTCGAGCCCATCGGCATCCGCGAGATCATCAGCCAGCAAGGCTACAACCTCTTCATCGGCGCCTTCGCCGCGCTGGCCAGCTATGCGCTGTTTCACCTCGTCACGGTTTTTCCGCTGTCGTGGATCGCTGTCAGCGGCACGCAACAGATTTCGGATGTGCTGATCGTTCAGATCATCGGCGCGGTGATCGGCATCCTGGGTACGATCGCTTCCGGGTGGCTGGCTGATCGCATCGGGCGGCGCACCACGTTGGGTTTGCTTGCCATGCTGATCGGCGTGTTTGCGGTGGTGTCGCCCTGGCTGCTGGGCGGCGGGCCGAAGGCGCAGGATGCATTCATCCTGATCGGCTTTGCGCTGCTGGGTCTGTCTTACGGGCAGGCGTCTGGTACGGTCACTGCCAACTTCACGCGGCGGTTCCGTTATACCGGTGCAGCCTTGACCTCTGATATGGCGTGGCTGGTCGGCGCGGCGTTCGCACCGGTGGTGGCGCTGGGGCTGTCGGCGCGATTCGGGCTGGTGGCAGTCAGCGTGTACCTGCTGTCTGGCGTGGCGTGCACGTTGATTGCGCTGCGCATCAACAAGGTGCTTGAAACGCGCGATTGAATACGGGGCAGTGGGTTGCTGCCCCGGTGTCTGACGTTCAGCCCACAAACCCCTCCAGCACGTTTGCGACGTTGATGCCCACGTCGGCGACCGCATAGCCGCCCTCCATCGTGAACACCGTCGGCAAGCCAAGGTCGGCCAGCATGCGGCCGACCTGCAGATAATCGGCGCTCTTCAATTTGAACTTGGATATCGGATCGCCTTCGTAGGTATCCACGCCCAGCGCAACGACCAGCGCATCGGCCTTGAACGCGCGCACCGCGTCCAGGCCCTGCTGCAATGCCGCCGTCCATGCGGCAAAGTCGCTGCCGGCGGGTAGCGGCAGGTTCAAGTTGCAGCCCTGGCCCGCGCCGTCGCCGCGCTCGTCCGCGTATCCCAGGTAAAACGGATACTCGGTAGTCGGATCGCCATGGACCGACACGGTCAGCACGTCGCCGCGGTCGTAGAAGATGCTTTGTGTGCCGTTGCCGTGGTGATAGTCCACGTCCAGCACGGCAACGCGCTGCGCGCCGGCATCGCGCAGCGCCTGGGCCGCCAGCGCCGCATTATTCAGAAAGCAGTAACCGCCAAAGAAGTCCGCGCCGGCGTGATGGCCGGGCGGCCGGGTCAGCGCCATCGCCGCGCGCAGGCCCTGGCCTTGGGATACGGCGCGCGCGGCGTCGATCGCGCAGGCCGCGCCCGCAGTCGCCGCTTCCCACGTGCCGGCCGTCAGCGGACAGCCGCTATCGAACGAGAACAGCCCGACGCGCGCCGCGAAGTTCGTGGGTTCGACGTCGTGCCGAAATCCGCGCACGGGCCAGATCGACGGCAGCACGTCCAGATCCGCGTTGGCCGGATCCAGCGCAACCCATTCGTTCCAGGCGCTTGCCAGAAAGTCCACGTAGCGCGGCGTGTGCACGCGCTTGATCAGTTCCATGTCGGGCGCGGAGGGTGCGCGCAGCTCACCGATGCCGCGCTGACGCAGCGCGTCCAGCACGTATTCCAGCCTGGCCGGCGTTTCGTGGCAGGGAACCAGCTTGCCGCGGAACATCTCCTGGCGGCCGCTGTGTTTGTCGTGAACGGGATTGTGGAAGATCAGCACGATGGAAAGTCCTGGAAGGGTAGGGCAGGCGGATGCGCCGCTACAGTGGCCGGAAAATATACAGCGCCACGGCGGGCAGCTCGCGCAAAACGGAATAGACGTCGCGTAATTCGAAAAATGCAGGGTATGCGCCGCTTACGTCCGCGACGCCCTGGCGCTTGAGCGCGAGCATCGTGCGCGGCACATGGAAATACTGCGTCACGGCCATCGCGCTTGTGTAGCCGTGCTGGCGCATGTAGGCGCTGGCGTGGCGGGCCGTGGCCCAGGTGTCGACGCCGGCGCTGTCCACGACGATGCGGTCGGCGGGCACGCCGCGCGCCAGCAGGTAATCGCGCATGGCGGCGGCCTCGTCCGTGCCCGCGGGATCCACGCCGCCGCTGACGAACAGGACGCGGCAGGTTGATGCGGCGTAGCAGTCGTAGGCGCGGTCCAGCCGCGCGGCCAGGCGCGGCGAAGGCTGGCCGCCGGGTTCAACTTTGTTGCCCAGCACGACGGCCACGTCGGCGTGGCGCGCGCTGGTTAGCAATCCGGTCGCGGCCAGCGCCGCCGCGGCTAGCAGCACGAGCGCCGCCAACGCCATCAAGGTGCGGGCCGCAAATCGGTAGGTCGAAACGGTCATGGGGGGAGCCAGGATTCAGGGCAAGGGCAGGAGCTTACGGCAAAAGGCATTCGGGGCAATCTCACGCCTGAACGATGACTGGTAGCGGGCCAGGGGGCGGGCCGCCGCCCCGCGCTTGCGGGTAAACGCGCAGTGCGCGTCGGCGGGTGGTCATCCTGGTTAGAATCGGGAAGATATCGTCCCGCGCCGTTGTGGCTGGTGCACCGTCCCCATGAACCTGCCGTTTCCCATCCGCCAAGAATGTCCTCCCGGCGCCTGTGTGTGCGACCGGGAGCAGTTGCTGGCCAATCCAACGACGGACATGCGGGTCCTGCGGCTGACGCGCGAGGAAGAGAAGCGTCTGGTGGCGCGGCTGGAAAACATCACCAGCCTGGACGACCTGCGTGCGATGCAGGGGCGCATTCAGGCGCAGCTTGGCATCGTCATCCACATCACGCCCAGCGAAAACGAGGTGCGGACGTCGCGCGGCATTTCGATACAGCTTGAAGAACTTCCGGGTCTGTGCCGCAAGACGCGGGCGTCGCTGCCTGCCGCGATCCGTCGCGGTTTCGACAGCCGGCCCGAGATCGTCTATGCGCTGCTGAACGAGCGGGATCTGCTGAGCGGCACGTGATAGGAAAGCGTAGGGGGCGTGGGACGGCAATCTCGCCGTAGCAACGCGGTCCCGCGTCAGCAAATGAACGCGATCAATGTTTGCGAGGCGTGGCGCACGAAAGCAGCGGCACCACGTCCGCCGGCGCGCGCCCGGCATCGGGCCGCGTGACGTCACGCTTCTTTCCGGTGCGGGCGGGATAGATAAGGAGCACGGCGCTGCCGGGTTCCAGCTTGGGACTCTGCGCCGTGCCATAGGCCACGGTCCAGCCGCGCAGGGCCAGCGGTGCCAGCGTGTACTGCAATGCCGAGCCGGGCGCCACGTGCGCGACTTTGCCCGCGTAGAGTTCCTGCTGCGGCGTGTCGACGCCGTTGACGGTCTGGTAGGTGGCGATGCTGACTAGCGCCGCCGATTCGCCGTGGCGCGCCAGGACGGCGGTCTTGTACTTGCCGGGCGGTACGTCCTGCAGGTTGACGGTAACGGTGTTGCCGCCCTGGCCGGCGGCGTTCAGATGCACGCCCACGACGTCCGCGTGCGAAAGCGTCTTGTCCGTGGTGTTGCGCACCCGCACGCTGTATTGCCCCGAGGTCCCCGTCACCGTGCACACGTCGATGCCGTGGGGGGAGGCGGCCTGCGTTGTTGCGGCCTGCGGTGGTGCGGCCTGCGTTGGTGCGGTTTGCGAAGGCGCCGCCTGCCCGGACGTCGCGGCGGCGCTGGCCAGCAGCGCCGCAAACGGCAGGATCAGACGGCGGGTAGATCGAGAGGGCACGGCACGCTCCGGTTGAGGGCAGCGTGCCGGGCGGCGCGTTGCCTGCCCCTTTTTACACCACTTGACGGCCCGGGGCCGTCTGCTGCTCGCGCTTGCCGGCCAGCCAGTGCAGGATCAGCGCAAGCACCAGCAGTCCCGCCATGATGAAGCCCCAGCAGATCCAGCCCAGCACGGTGATCAGCGTACCCAGGCTGCCGGCAAAAGGCAGGACCTGGTTCAGGCCTTGCGCGGCCCAGACCAGGCCCCCTTGCAGCGATGCCAGCCATGCCGGGTCAACCCACGGCGCCGCCCAGGCCGGCGCCACCCACTGCGAGGTGTCGATGGCCGTGCCGGGCACCTGCGCCGTGGCGATGGTGGCCAGCACCCAGTCGGTCAGTTGCAGGGTCAGCGCCACCAGCCCGGTCCAGAGCGCCGCCAGGACGGCAAAAACGAGCCAGATGATTTTCTTCATTTGTTCAGGTACTCCGATGACTCAAAAAGAACGGCCACGATACCGGGGATTCTATTTCTGAAAAACCAGAGTGGATGTGACAAACATTAAGATAAAACCGAAGTTTTAGCCTGCTCGAGGATCTGCCGGACGAGCGGATGATGCTGGCCGCGCCGGTTGCGGATGGCGTGGATTTCCTCGTGCACGTCGTCGCAGCGCGCCAGTGGCCGCAGGCCGCGCAGCAGCGCAACGTCGTCCCCGCCCAGCCGGCTGAGCGGAAAGACGCCCAGGCCCCGCGCCGCGAACACCGACATGAGGGCGCTGTCCTCGAACTCGCCCACGACGTTCGGGTAGACGCCCTGTTCGGCAAACCAGCGATCCAGCGTCTGGCGCAGCACCGAATGGCCCGTGGGCAGCAGCACGGGCAGGCGCTCCAGACAGCCCGGAAAATCCAGCGTGTCCGGCTTGCGCACCAGCTTGGCCGGGCCGTACCAGTCCACCGGAGACGACACGAGGCGGTCGCTGGTCAGCCGCAGGTTGGGATTGGCGGGGGCGCCCTGGCCGGCCAGCACGAGGTCCAGGTGATGCCGCGCCAGCTCGCCCAACAGTTCCTCGACTTCACCTTCATGACAGGTCAGATGCAGATCGGGCGTGTGCAGCACGGGCCCCAGCAAGGCGTGTGCCGCCAGCTTGGAAATGCCATCCGACAGGCCCACGGACAGGCGCACGACGGGCTTGGTGGCGGCGGCACGCACTTCCTGCGGCAACACCTGCCCGATCTGGAAGATTTCTTCGGCGCGGGCAAAGGCGGCTTCGCCGGCGTCGGTCAGCCTCACGCCGCGGCCGGCCGGCTTGAGCAGCTGATGGCCCAGGTTCTTTTCCAGTTCGCGGACCTGCGCGCTGATGGTCTGGATGGCCATGTCCAGGCGCTCGGCGGCGCGGGAAAACCCGCCCTCCTTGGCGACCATCCAGAAGTAGTACAGGTGGCGGTAGTTCAGCATGGGTGTTGGCTCAGTCAGTCGGATCACTTCGGTTTTTCCGAACCTTAACTCACTTTCAGGCTGATTTCTCCATCCCCGGCGGATCCGGATCATGGGCACCTTCGAATCTAGCGGGGCAATCATGGACACTTTGATCACCTTCTTCAATGCCGATTTTCTCGGCACGCCAACCTGGAGCTGGCTGCTTTTCATCAGCATCGTCGTCAGCCTGCTGGCCTTTGACCTGGGCGTGCTGCACAAGGAAGACCGCGAGATCGGCGTGCGTGAAAGCCTGCTGCTTTCCGCCGGCTACATCACCGCTGCCGTGCTGTTCGGTGGCTGGGTCTGGTGGAACATGGGCGCCGAAAGCGGCATGGCCTATTACACGGGCTTCATGATCGAGAAATCGCTGTCCATGGACAACGTGTTCGTGATCGCGCTGATCTTCAGCTTCTTTGCGATCCCGCGCCAATACCAGCACCGTGTGCTGTTCTGGGGCATCCTGGGCGTGATCGTGCTGCGCGCCACGATGATCGGCCTGGGCGCCGCGCTGGTCAGCAACTTCGGCTGGCTGCTGTATCTGTTCGGCGCGTTCCTGGTGTTCACGGGCATCAAGATGTGGATGATCGCGGACCAGACGCCTGACATCGCGACCAACCCGATCCTGAAGTTCCTGAAGCGTCACATGCGTGTCACGGACGGCCTGCGCGGCAACGCGTTCATGGTGACCGAAACCGATCCGGCGACGTCCAAGAAGGTGCGTTATGCGACGCCGCTGCTGCTGGCCCTGGTGCTGATCGAGTTCGTCGACCTGGTGTTTGCCGTGGACTCCGTGCCCGCAATCTTCGCCATCACGACCGACCCGTTCATCGTGTACACCAGCAACATCTTCGCGATCCTGGGCCTGCGTGCGTTGTACTTTGCCCTGGCGGCGATGATCCACCGCTTCCATTACCTGAAGTACGCGTTGGCCCTGGTCCTGGTGTTCATCGGCACGAAGATCTTCCTGGTCGGCTTCATCGGCAAGGTGCCTCCCGCGATTTCGCTGGGCGTGACCTTCAGCCTGATCCTTGGCGGCGTGCTGTTCTCGCTGTGGAAAACCCGCACGGATGAGCTGAAGCCTCAGTAATCCGGCTTACCGCCCCACGAACCCGCCCGCCGGCAACGCTCGGCGGGCGGTTTTTTTTGTGGCAAGCCATATGCGCCGGATATGGCAGACGGGTGTTTTGTGGATTTGTCATTGGAAAGGGCCAGGCGTAGAGTCGGCGGCTGACAAACCGCTATTTCCGACACGCACCACCGAGTCGCACCACCGGGTCTCACCATCCGGCCGCCAAACAAGGAACGATCATGAACACCTGGTCCGCCAAGCAGTACTCCGCTTTTGAAAACGAACGCACGCGTCCGGTGCGGGACCTGGTGGCGGCGCTGCCCAATCTGGTCGTCAAGCGCGCCGTGGACCTGGGCTGCGGGCCGGGCAATTCCACCGAGGTGCTGGCCAGCCGCTATCCGGACGCGGAGATTTCAGGCATGGACAGTTCGCAGGACATGATTGACGCCGCGCGCAAGCGCATGCCTGCACTGTCGTTCGAGCTGGCCGACATCGCCAGCTGGAATCCGCCGCAGGCGTACGACGTGATCCTGGCCAATGCCGCGCTGCAGTGGGTGCCCGACCACGCCACGCTGTATCCGGCGCTGGTGGCCAAGCTGGCGCCCGGCGGCAGCCTGGCGGTGCAGACGCCGGACAACCTGGAAGAGCCCGCGCACCGTCTTGCCCGGCAGGTGGCCGGTGAGGCGCCCTGGGCCGCCAAGACGGGCGGCGTGAAGCATCCGCCGCGGCACAGCGCGGCCTGGTACTACGAATTGCTCAAGCCGCATTGCGGCACGCTGGATGTGTGGCGCACGACGTATCACCATCCGCTGGCGGGCGCCGCGGCGGTGGTGGAATGGTTCAAGGGCACGGCCCTGCGGCCGTATCTGGACAAGCTGGATGCCGATGAGCAGGCCAGCTTTCTGGCGCGCTATCAGTCGCTGATCGAAGCGGCCTATCCCGCGCTGGCGGACGGCACCGTGCTGTTGCCGTTTCCGCGGCTGTTCATCGTGGCGAGCGCGAAGCAGGCGTAGGGCGGGCAATCCCGCGGCCACACCGAACCCGGTTCTCCGCGCGAGGCCAAGCCCTTGGCCGGGCATCATTGCACGGCCGTCTGCCCGTCGGTCTTGTCCGCAAAGTAACGCGCGGGCGTCTTGCCCAGCGTCTTCTTGAACATCGTGATGAAGGCGCTGACCGATTCGTACCCCAGGTCGTCCGCCGTGCGTTGCACCGACACGCCCGCCGACAGCCGCTGCAAGGCCAGGATGATGTGCAGTTGCTGGCGCCAGCGGCCGAAACTCATGCCGACCTCCTGCTGCACCAGCCGCGCCAGCGTGCGTTCGCTCATGGCGACGCGCTTGCCCCACTGCGCGACGGTGCTGCGGTCGGCGGGGTCCGCGTTCAGCGCGCCGGCGATTTCGCGCAGACGCGGGTGGTCGGAGATGGGAAGGTGCAGCTGCTCGGTGGGCATGTGCGACAGCTGGTCCAGCAGCACGTCGGCCAGCTTGCGGTTGGCGTCGGCCGCGGCCTCGGCGGGCGTCAGGTTGGCCAGGTGCACGACCAGCTCGCGCACCAGCGGGGTGATCGACAGCGTGCAGCAGGCCGTGGGCAAACGCGGCGTGTCGGCCGGCACGAACAGGAAGCACATGCGCCCATTGGCGGTGACACGATTGCTGTGGGGTTGGCCGCCGGGAATCCAGACCGCGCACTGCGGCGGCACCATCCACAGGCCCTGCGCCACCGAGCACGTGACCCCGCCGCGCAGCGCCAGAACAAGCTGGCCCATGTGATGCTGATGCGTGGGCGATTCGTTGTCCCGCTCGGCCGCATGCACGGGCATGGCGAAGGCCCATTGCGTGGGGCTGTCGGGATCGAACGGAGCGGTGGGCGTATCGGGCGTGCGCATGGGCGTCGGCCGGGCAGAAGGGCGCGTTTTGGCCGGATTGCGAGAGAGTTTGTCATTATCTCGAAATTCGGTAAAGCGGACGATGCGTAAGCTGGCGGGATCGAATAGGGCCTCCATGCCTGAAGAATTTCCAAGCTGACTCCATGCAAGCCTCCCGCCACCCGATGCCAAGCCACCGCACACCCGGCCACCCCGCACCCGGCCAACCTATGTCCAGCCACGCCTCATCCAGCCACCCCATACCCAGCCGCCCCGCGCTGCTGATCTTGGGCATCCTGTTCATCGCCATGGCCCTGCGCGCGCCGTTCACCGGCGTGCCGCCGCTTATCGGCCTGATCCGCGCCGAGTTGAATCTGTCGTCGGCGGCGGCGGGGATGCTCATCACGCTGCCGCTGCTGGCCTTCGCGGTGGTGTCGCTGTTTGCCGCGGGGCTGGCGCGCCGCTTTGGACTGGAACGCACGCTGTTCGCGGCGCTGCTGCTCATCGCCGGCGGAATCGGGATCCGCGTGCTGGGCGATGCCGTGGGACTCTACGCGGGCACGGCCATCATCGGCGCGGGAATCGCGCTGGGCAACGTGCTGCTGCCCAGTCTGCTCAAGCGCGATTTCCCGCAGCGCCTGGCAGGCCTGACGTCGGCCTACGTGCTGACGATGGGCCTTGCAGCCGGGCTGGCCTCGGCCGTCGCGATTCCCCTGGCCGAATTGCCGTTGGCCAACCTTCAACTGGGTGGCTGGCGGTTTTCCACGCTGTGCATGCTGGCGCTGCCGCTGCTCAGCCTCTTGCTGTGGCTGCCGCAGCTGGCCAACCATACGCCGCCCGCCGCGACCACCGCGCACGCACCGCACGGCGTGCGTCTGTGGCGCTCGCCGCTGGCCTGGCAGGTCACGGCGTACCTGGGCATCAATTCGTTCGTGTTTTATGTCGCAGTGAGCTGGCTGCCCGCCATCCTGCAGGACGCGGGCTTTTCGGCCGAGCGCGCGGGCTCGCTGCACGGCTTCATGCAGCTGGCGTCCGCAGCGCCCGCGCTTTTTCTGGCGCCGCTGCTGCGCCGCTTGAAGGACCAGCGCGCGGCGGCGTTCTGCGCGGCGGGCGCGTCGTTCGTGGCGTTCACGGGCCTGATCGCGGCGCCCGCATGGGGTGTGGTGTGGATCGCGTTTCTGGGATTGGGCACCGGCGCGGGCATCATCCTGGGCCTGGCGTTTGTCGGGCTGCGCGCCAGCCACGCGCAACAGGCGGCGGCCCTGTCTGGCATGGCGCAATGCGTGGGGTACTTGTTCGCCGCGACGGGCCCCACCCTGGTGGGCAGTGTGCACGACGCGCTGGGCGGCTGGGGCGTTGCGCTGGGCGTGTGTGCGGCGTTGTGCGCGCTGATGGCGCTGGCTGGGCTGTATGCCGGGCGCGCTATCCAGATTGGCCGGCCTGGCGCTTCCACAGCTGCACCAGCGTCGGCGGCGCATCCGCCTCGGGCACGTCAAAAGTGATCCGCGGCGCGTCTGCGCCTTCGAACTCCACTTCAACGTGGAAGTAGCGCTGATCGCCGCGCGCATCCGGCCCGCAGGACACGGCCTTGGGCGCGGCATGCAGCAGCGCCTCGCACACTTCCTGCCGCACGCCGGGCGGGCAGGCGGTCATGTCGATGTGACGCGGCTGCGCCAGTCCGGGCAGGTAGGCAAGACCGCCCTCGCGCGTCAAGCGCACCAGTTGGGCGAGATCCAGCGAGGGCAGTTCGATCATGGCAGCACTCCCACGGCCTTCCAGGCGTCGTCGATGGCGCGGCGCACGGCCGCATCGTGCTTCTCGCCGGCGATCTGGATCGTCAGGCCCGCAAAGTCCTTGAAGCCGGCGTCGTGGCGCAGGCGCTTGTCGCACAGCGTGTCGTACCAGACCTGGCCCGCGCCTTGCCACGCATTGCCATTCAACGCCGTGGCAGCCAGATAGAACGCGCGGTTCGGAATGCCCGAATTGATGTGCACGCCGCCGTTGTCGCGCGGCGTATCGACGTAGTCGCGCATGTGCGCGGGCTGCGGGTCCTTGCCCAGCACCGGATCGTCGTACGCGGTGCCCGGCTCGGCCATGGAGCGCAGTGCGCGCGCCCGCACCTTTTCCGTGAAGAGGCCCTGGCCCACCAGCCAGTCCGCCTGGCGGGCGGTTTGCCCCAGCGAATACTGTTTGACCAGCGCACCGAACACGTCGCACAGCGATTCGTTCAGTGCACCCGACTGGCCCTGATAGAGCAGGGCCGCTTCGGTGTCGATGACGCCGTGCGTGAGTTCGTGGCCGATGATGTCGACGGGGATGGTGAAGCGGTTGAAGATTTCGCCGTCGCCATCGCCGAACACCATCTGCGCGCCGTTCCAGAAGGCGTTTTCGTAGTCTTCGCCGTAATGCACCGTGCCGATCAGCGGCAGGCCGTGCGCGTCGATGGAGTGGCGCTTGTACACGTTCCAGAACAGCTTGTAGGTCGAACCCAGGTGCGCGTAGGCCTCGTCGACCGCGGCGTCGCCGCTGGGCCGCGCGCCTTCGGCCCGCACCAGTTTGCCGGGCAGCGTGGTGCTGTTGCCCGCGTCATGCACGGCGCGGTCGGGCGTGCCGGCTGGCGCCACCTGGCGTGCCGGCGCCAGCGTTGCGCGCGGCGGCTGCTCGGCCATCTCGCGCAGGCTGCGTTGCTGCTGATCGATGATCATCGTTTTGACGGCGGGCATGCTGACGCGCGCATCGGTATGCTGCGCAAGCCGGTCCAGCATGTACGGCGGGACCACTCCGATCAATGGAGCGGACTCGGAAGGGCGGGGCATGGTCAGTCTCCGGCAAAGGCGCCGGAGGACACCCCGGCGCATGCCTGGTTAACGTAGCAGATGGGTGAACAGCGCGCCGTAACAGGATGCGGCGCGATGCGCAGCGGCAACGCACGCACCTCGACAGCGCTGAGCTGATCCGGTAGCGTCTTGCGCTTTCCCGTTTTTCCGGACCCTTGCATGACCACGCCTGACTACCGCATCGCTTCCTTGTCGCTCACCGATACGCACGTGCTGTTGACGCTTGCCGACGGCCGCGAGGTCAAGGAGCCGATCCGCCGGCACATCCGCCTGCACGAGGCAACACCCGAGGCGCGCACGCATTGGCAACTGGTGGACGATGGGCATGGCGTCGTGTGGCCCGCGCTGGCCGCACCTGTGCCGGAAGGGATGCTGAACGTGCACGATCTGCTGTGGGATCTGCGCTACGAGCAAGCCATGGCGACGCTGCAAGCCGCGCAATGGAAGCTCGACCGGCTGTCGGAAACCGATCAGGAACTGGTGGCCTTGTGGCGCATGGAGGCCGACATCAACAATGGCGGCTTCATGCAGTTTCTGTGCAACTGGGGCGACCAGACCTGCCAACTGGCGTTGCAGGCGCTGCGCAAGATCGGCGCGGTGCACATGCTGGATGTGCTGTCGCGCATGCGCGGACTGATCGACCGTTTCGAGGCTTCGCCCGAAGTGGTGCAGCTCAACGACATCTACGGCGCGATGACCGAGCAGGAGCAGGAAGAAATGGAGTCGCTGGATCACGCATTCTGGGACTACCCGGACTCGATTGCGCGGCTGGGATTGCGCTGGTACGGCGCCTGAAACCGGCAGAATCACTGCAGCAGAAACGTTCAGAAACGTATCGCCACATTACGTCGATACACGCCTGCGGCGGGTCGGCCGCTGCGGGATAGAATCCCGTCCTTCTTTCCCGGGGGGGACGCTCGATGCGGTATTTCCTTATCTTGGTGGGGGCGGCGGTAGTCGCCTATCTGCTCGCGCGCGGCATCGCGGCGGTGCTCTCGGACCGTAAACGCAAAAGAACAGACAGGGATTGGAAGTGAAGATGAAGCCGACAGATATCCAGATGGTCAAGACGATCGGCGCGGTCAAGCCGCGCAACGTGAAATTCGCCATTGGAACCGCACTCATCTTCCTGCTGATCCTGTTCATCGCCTTCGGATCGTGGTTCCAGGTCGATCAGGGCGAACGCGGCGTGGTGCTGCGCAACGGCAAGCTTGTGCGCGTGGCCGAACCCGGACTGGATTTCAAGACGCCGTTCATCGACAACGTGATGACGGTGTCCGTGCGCGACCACACCTTCGTGTTCGAAAAGCTCGAGGCCTACAGCTACGACCAGCAGCCCGCGACGCTGCGCGTGTCGGTCACGTACCGTGTGCCGTCCGAGCACGTGGCCGAGCTCTACTCCGAGTACGGCACCATCGCCAACCTGCAGATGCGCGTGCTGGAACGCAAGACGCCGGACGCGGTGAAGAACGTGTTTGGCCAGTACACCGCCGTGCGCGCCATCCAGGAACGCCAGAAGCTCGGCCTGGACGTGAACAACGCCGTGCTCAAGACGATGGAAGGCGCGCCGGTCCAGGTGGTGGGCGTGCAGATCGAAGAGGTAGGTTTTTCGCAGGCCTACGAGCATTCGATCGAACAGCGCATGCTGGCGCAGGTGCAGATCGAGACGACCCGCCAGCAGAAGGAAACGGCGATGATCACCGCCGAGATCCAGGTGGTGAAGGCCAAGGCCGAAGCCGATGCGCGCCGTCAGCAGTTCACCGCGGAAGCCGACGGCATCCGCATGCGCGGCGAGGCCGAAGCGGCGTCGATCCGCGCCAAGGCCGAGGCGCTGGCCGCCAACACCAATCTGGTGAGCCTGAACGCCGTTGAAAAGTGGGATGGCGTGCTGCCGTCCACGCAGGTGCCGGGCGCCGCGCTGCCCTTCATCGGCATCAAGTAGCGGCCGCGCTGGCAGGATGCGCCGGCAGGGCGGAGAGCTCCCGCCGCCGGCGCGCGAAGTCCACGATGTGTTCGCCGGACACCGCCTTGCTGTAGTACCAGCCCTGCACGACGATCTCCGCGCTGGACGCCAGCGCGGACAACTGCCCCTCCGTTTCCACGCCCTCGACGATGATCTGCAGGTTCAGCGCCTCGCAGAATCGCAGCAGGCCGCTCATCACCAGCGCGCCCCGGTCGTGGCTTTGCGCCATCACGAAGCTGCGGTCGATCTTGACCGCGTCGATCTGAAACTGGTGCAGGTAGCTCAGCGCCGAATACCCCGTGCCGAAGTCGTCGATATAGACGCGTGCGCCGATGCCATGCAGGCGGTCAAAAGCCGTGTGCAGCGCGTCGGCGTCTTCGACCAGCGCGTCTTCCGTGAGCTCGACCGAGACCTGGCCCTGCGCCTGCGCCAGCACTTTGATCAACCGGTCCAGAAAGGCCGGCGCCGTCAACGTGCCGCTTGTGACGTTGATGGTCATGGGCATCGTGAAGCCCTGCGCCCGCCACGCCAGGCATTGCAGCACCGCCTGCCGCGCCACCCAGAGATCGACTTCGCGCATCAGGTCCGCCCGCGCCAGCCAGCGCAGGAATTCCAGCGGCGCCTGTTGCGTGCCTTCGGGGCCGGTGGCGCGCAGCAGGGCCTCGCAGCCGGTGCATAGGCCCGTGCGCATCGATACCTGCGGCTGGAACTCCAGATAGAAGTCGTATTCGCTGATGGCGCGGATGCGCGCGACCTCGGCCTGGCGGCGCGCGCGCGTGGCGTAGGTGGACGCCACCGGGTCATGGGCATACAGCAGGGATTCTTCCTGCAACTGCGGAAAGGTGGTGTCCAGCGACTTGAAGTACACCGTGGCATCGGCCTGGCGCTGCCGCTCCAGCGCGAGCAGAAAGGGCACGTAGATGCAGGCGCCCAGCGCGACCAGCGCGCATTGCAGCACGATTCCCGCCAGGCTTTCGCCCGCGCCCAGGTAGGCGTTGAACAGCACGGGCGATGTCAGCGGCAGCGCCACGGTGGCGGGGGCCAGCCAGCCCAGTTGCACGACCGCCACGGCAACCAGCACGTTGACCACGGGCGTCAGCACGAAGGGCAGCAGCAGACGGGGATTCAGGATGAGCGGCAGGCCGAACAGCAGGATCTCGTTGATGTTCAGCAGCGACACCGGAATGCTGGCCACCGCCAGCACCCGCAGCGAATCGCTGCGCGAAAACAGCAGGATCGCCACCACCAGCGACAAGGTTGCGCCGGAGCCGCCAATGAAGACGAACGCGCCCAGCAGCGTGCCGTTCAGCGCATAGACGCCTTCGTACCCCGCGGCCACGCTGGTGGCGTTGAGCCGGGTAGCCTGGTCCAGCACGTCCATGATGGGCGCCATGGCCTGCGCGCCGTGGATGCCGAAGAACCAGAACAGGGAATTGAGCGCCCCGACCAGCGCGCCGGACGTGTAGGGGCTGTCCAGGGACGCAAGGCTCAGCGGAATGTCGACCTGTGCCACGGCGGGGATGCTCAACGCCGCCGACAGCGCCGCCATCACCAGGCCCGCCGTCAGCAATCCCGGCACGATCATGTTCAATGAGTCGCGGACGTTTTCGCCGATCAGTCCGTCCGGCGCCAGTTGGGTCCAGCGGCGCCGGTGCAGCCAGGCCATCGCCGGCACGGCCGCGATCGGCGTGACGATCGCGATGAACAAGGTGAGCGTGGCGGCTGCGCGAGGGTAGGGCGCCAGCAGGTTTTCGGCGATGGCGACAAAGCACAGGCACAGCAGCGCGGTGGGCAGGTGCGGAAGCCGGTGGCGGATCGACAGCATGTAGCCGATGGCCGTGCCGGCCAGCAGCGGGATGACGCCCGACAGCGCGCGGTGCAGACCCGCCAGCAGATCGGCAATGCTGTCGGGCAGGCCGAACAGGCGTGCGCAAACGGACAGCACCAGGAACAAGGCGGAGACCAGCAGGCAGGGCATGGCCCACAACAGGCCTTCGCGGATGGCGCGCAGGGAGTTGGCGCTTGCCAGGGCGGCCAGCCGATCTCTTGGGTACTGCGGAAAGATCGATTTCGGCATGGCCGTCTTGTGGCGCGAGGGGCCCGGGCGATGCTTGTCCGCCGGGGGTAAAAATCCGTTGCCGCATGCTAGCGCCTGTGTTCGGGCTTTAGCAATGCAAAAACGTGCGGGCCGCCTAGGGATTCCCCTCTGTCAATAATTGGAAATTCAGTCTTTTTGATAGGGGACAAGCCGGTCCGGACGCTATACGATCGGTGGAATCCGCCTTGCAAGGACCGCGCGTCCTTGCACATAAGCTTCACCAGGAGGAGACCTGGATGTCTCAATTGGATTGGACGCCCGGCGACACCATGCCGGATCGTCAGGGTTATTACGAGACGCGGCTCGATACCGGCGGCACCGCGATTTCGCTGTACAGCGTGTTGGGCTGGATGCCCTTGAAGACGCCGGGCAACCTGGTGAGCTGGCGCGCGCTGCCGCCCGCCGTCGAACGCCAGGAAGCCGAACGCCATATACAAGAGATACGCGCTGCACAGAGCCACGTGCCGATGGACTACTAGCGGCGACACGCCACCATACGGCGGGCGCGTGGGGCGGCGCCTTGCAAAGACGAAAACCGCATCTATAATTGCGAATCATTTTCATCTCGTCTTGCTCTCAGGCGGCGACGCCGGGCCGCACCGCCATGCCATCCTCCTCATTTGCCTCTCGTGCAGAGGTGCAGTCCGTTTACCAGGCCCATCACCAATGGCTGCGGGGCGTGTTGCAGCGCAAGCTGGGCAATGCGTCGGACGCGGCCGACCTGGCGCACGACACGTTCGAGCGCCTGATCCGCGCCAATCTCCGCGAACCGCTCAATGAACCGCGCGCCTACCTGCGCACCATCGCCACCCGTTTGCTGATCGGCCGGGCGCGCCGCGCCGCGCTGGAAGCGGCCTACGCCGAGACGCTGGCGCTGCAGCCCGTGGCCGTCGAACCCTCGGTCGAGGCCCGCGCGCTGATCCTGGAGGCGCTGGCGGAAGTCTGCGAACTGCTCGATGCCTTGCCGATGACCAGCCGCCGGATCTTCCTGATGGCGCAGATCGACGGCCTGTCGTATGCCGAGATCGGCCAGCAGCTGGGCCTGACGCCCAACGCCGTGCAGAAGTCGCTGGCTCGCGCGTTGGTGCACTGCTACACGGCCGTATACGGCTGACCCCAGAATTCATGGACAACGCCAAGCTGCTGCGGCCCCACGCGCCCGAGGCCGGCGCCATCGATCCCAAAGTGATCCGGCAGGCGGCGGACTGGTGGGCGCGTCTGCGTGAAGACGCCAGCCCCGCCGAACGCGATCGCTTCGAGCGCTGGCGGCGGGCGGAACCTTCCCACGAGCTGGCCTGGCAGCGGTTGGGCGCCTTGACGCGCGACGTCGCGGCGGGCGTGGCGCAGGCGGGGCCGTCGGTGGCATCGCGCACCTTGCTGCAGGCGCCGCTGATCCAGTCCCGCCGTACCGCATTGCGCCTGATGTTCGCGGCCGTTGGCGTCGGACTGGGCGCCTGGGCCGTGGGTGAGCGTGACGCGATCCGCCGGTTGTCGGCGGACCTGCGCACCGGCACCGGCGAACGCCGGTCAGTGACGCTGCCCGACGGCACGCAGGTGGAACTGAACGCCGGCACCGCGGTGGATCTGCGCTATACCGCAAGCCACCGCGAACTGGTGCTGCTGCAGGGCGAAATCCTGATCGCGACCGCGCCCGATGCGAACGGCCGGCCGTTCAGCGTGCGCACGCGCGGCGGCGTGGTGACGCCGGTGGGCACGCGCTTTCTGGTGCGCGATCTGGAGGCTGGCCGCATGCGGGTGGCGGTGCTGGAAGGCGCGGTTGACGTGCGCGGCCTGTCGACGGACGCAGGCCCGCGGCGCGTGCGGGCCGGCGAACAGGCCGAGTTCACGGCGGGCGGCAGCTTTGCGCCGGGGACGCTGGAACCCGGCGTGTCGGCCTGGCTTGACGGCATGCTGATCGCGGACGAAATGCCCTTGTCGGCGTTCCTGAACGAACTGGGCCGCTACCGTCCGGGCCTGCTGCATTGCACGGACGCGGCCGGCGGGCTGCGCGTGGTGGGGGCGTTCCCGCTGGCCGACACCGACAAGGTCCTGGCCATGCTTGAAGAAATCCTCCCGGTGCAGGTGCGCCGCTATACGCGTTACTGGGTGACGGTGAGCCACGTGTGAATCGCGTGGCCTTGTGATTCTCATCCTTCGGTGAGCCGCGTTTCCCTCATTGCCGGCTTTTTTGTAACAGCAACGGCGGATATCCCGATCTCGCGCTTCATGTCAGGAAAGCAGCCCGTGTCTCGTGGCTGCGCCGACCTTTCATGAGCCTGGGAACCCTTACATGTCACCTCGTCCTGTCCGCGCCGTAAGCGCCGCGGCGCTTGTCCGACTTCCCCTGCGCCGCACGGCGCTGAGCGCCGCGCTGCGGCGTTTCACGCCCCTTGCGGCGGCTGCCGTCCTGGCGCCGGTGGCGGTGCATGCCCAGGCTCAGGCGCCGCGCGCCATCGCGTTCAGCATTCCGGCCGGGCCGCTGAGCGCGGCGCTGGGCACGTTTGGCGTGCAGGCGGGCGTGATGGTGGCGTCCGATCCGGGCCTGACGGCCGGGGCCTCGACGCGGGGATTGACGGGCACGTACACCGTGGACGCCGCGCTCGAGCGCCTGCTGGCCGGCACGGGCCTGCAAGCGGTTGCGCGCGCCGAGGGCGGCTATCGTCTGCGGCAGGCGCCGGCCGAGGCGGCCACGACGCTGGCGCCCGTGACGGTGACGGGCACCTACAACACCACGACGGACGGCACGGGTTCGTACACGTCGCCGGCGGTCACCATCGGCAGGACGCCGCAGGCGCTCAAAGACATTCCGCAGTCCATCACCGTGCTGACGCGGCAGCGGATGGACGACCAGGACATGACCAGCCTGCCGGACGCCGTCAACAACACCGCCGGCATGGTGGGCGTGCAGGGCGTGGGCGCCGGCGTCGCGATCAATTCGCGCGGCTTTCCCGTGGACCTGCTGCAATACGACGGCGTGTCCCTGCTGCGCAACAGCTACAGCCTGGGCAACTGGGAGCAGGATTCGCTGGTGTTCTATGACCGCGTAGAGATCCTGCGCGGCGCGGCGGGCCTCTTGCAAGGCGCGGGCAGTCCCGGCGGTGCGATCAACCTGGTGCGCAAGCGGGGCGGCGCAGAGCCCTCGGTGGTGGTGACGGGCAAGGTGGGATCGTGGGATCACTACGGCCTGACGCTGGATGCGGGCGGTCCGCTCAATGAATCGGGCACGCTGCGCGGGCGCGTGGTGCTGGACGAAGACCGCAGCCATTCGTACATCGACTACGTGTGGGACAGGACGCGCAACCTGTACGCCGCGCTGGACTACGACATCACCGAGAACACGACAGTGGGACTGGGCGTCAGCAATCGGTACAGCAAGTCGCGGCCCATGTTCGTCGGCTATCCCCGTTATGACGATGGCGGCAGCATCGATCTGCCGCGCTCGACGTTCACCGGCTCGACCTGGAACCGCGCCACCAACGACCAGACCATCTTCAATGCGGACATCACACATCGCTTCAACTCGTCGTGGCGCTTCCGGCTGGCCGGCGTGGCGATGGACGAAGACAACACGACCGTGCACCAGCGCGTCACCGGACCCGTGCAGCGTGACGGCAGCGGCCTGGACTATGGCAATTTCGGCGTGGACTTCACGAGCCGCCAGCGCGGCATGGACATGTCGGTGGCCGGTGACTTCAACGCCTGGGGCATGGCACAAGAGGTGGTGATCGGCGCCAACTACTCCAAGCTCACGACGAATGACCGGTTCACCCGCTCGTGGGAAAGCGGCGGCAATATCTTCGATCTGGACCATCACCGTCCGTGGCAGGACATCGATTCCATCGTCGCCGCCAGCGGCTACGATTCGCGCAGCGCCTACGACATCCGGCAGAAGGGCATCTACGGCACGTGGCGCGTCAAACCCACGCAATCGCTGGCGCTGATCGGCGGCGGCCGCGTCGGCTGGTTCGACTACCGCTACAGCGGCGGGGGCGAAGCCACGACGTCATCGACCTCGGGCGAGTTCATTCCGTACGCCGGCATCGTGTATTCGCTGACCGACAACTGGTCGGTCTACGGCAGCTACACCACGGTCTTCGAACCGCAGACCGAGCGCACGGTGTCGGGCAGCCTGCTCAAGCCGATCGAGGGCAACAACTATGAAGTCGGCTTGAAGGGCGAACTGGCGGATGGCCGGGTCAATACCCTGCTTGCCTTGTACCGCTACGACCACAAGAATCGTGCGGTCAATGATTACGACGCCGGGTTTGCCTGCAACGGCTGGTACTGCTCGCGCGCCGCCGGCAAGGTCAGCAGCCAGGGCGTTGAAGCCGAGATTTCCGGCGAGGTGGTCAGGGGCCTGGAGCTGTATGCCGGCTATGCCTACAACACCACCAAGTTCCTGGAGGACCCGGACAACCAGGGCAAGGTCTTCAGCACCTGGACGCCCAAGCACATGCTGCGCCTGTGGGCCAACTACAAGCTGCCGGGCACGTGGAACCGCCTGAGCGTGGGCGCCGGCGTGAGCACGCAGACGTCGACGATCAGTTCGGACCGCGAATTCAAGCTGGCGGGATTCACGATCTGGAACGCGCGCGTGGGTTACCAGGCCACGCCGGAGCTGAGTTTCGGGCTGAACGTGAACAACGTGTTCGACAAGAAATACTACGTGCCGTCGTACAACACGCTGTCCAGCAACAACTACTACGGCGAGCCCCGCAATGTGATGCTGACCGTGCGCTACGCGCCCAAGCTGTAAGGACGCGCGCGGCGGCTCGTGTATAACGTCCGGTACGGCGCCACCCATGCGCGCCGTGCAAGGAGCCGATTTTGCGCGAGTTCGTGGCGACGTTCCTGGATGCCGGCCTGCTGGTGCTGGCGGTGCTGGCCTTTGTGCTGCCGGCGCTGTCGGCGCTGGCTTTGCTTGTGCGCGCCCGGCCGCATCGCTTTCCGCGCTTGAACACCCCGGGCTGGCGCCGCGCCGGCGTGGCGGTGCTGTGGCTGCCGTTCATCGTCATGGCGGTGTATGGCGGTGTTGCGTGGTGGGCGGCCAGCGTCTACGACCGCTACTATTTCTTCGGCCTGCTGATCTGTTTTGTGTATCTGCTGTTCGCCATGCTGCTGTCGGGAGCGGGGCTGTTCTGGATCCGCACGACCCGGCGCCTGCCGTCCGCTTGAGCACCCGCCCGGCCGCGTTTTTCAGCGCATCAGCGCATGCACCTGGCTTGCCAGATCTTCAAGGGTGAATGGCTTCAGCAACACGGGCGCACCCGTCGCCGGTGCGTTGTTCCCCTCGGCGGTTTCGCCGTAGCCCGTGATGAACAGCACTTTCATTTCCGGCCGCAATGTCTTGCCGGTCTCCGCCACCCGCCGCCCGTTCACGCCGCCCGGCAAGGCCAGGTCGCAGACCAATAGGTCGATCCGGGCCTGCGTGGTCAGGTGCTTGAGCGCGCTGGCGCCGTCCGTCGCTTCGATCACATCGAAGCCGATTTCCTTCAGCACTTCGGCGGTGATTTCGCGCACGGCCGGATCGTCCTCGGCCAGCAAAACCGTCCCGCCCTGCAAGACCCGCGACGGCGAGACCGATGCCGTGTCCGCGGCGACCTGGATGCGGGCCCCGCCATGGCGCGGAAAGTAGAGGTCGATATCCGTGCCCAGGTCCGGTTGCGAGCGCACCTGGATGTGACCGCCGGACTGACGGACAAAGTCGTGAACCAGCGCAAGTCCCAGGCCGGTGCCGCGCTCGGCCGGCTTGGTGGTGTAGAAGGGTTCGAACATGCGTCGCATCGTCTCGGGCGTCATGCCGCACCCCGTGTCGGACACGCGCAACCGCACGTGGTCGCCCGGTTCCAGATTGCGCTCGCGCGCGTCCTCGGCGCCCAGGGTCACGTTGGATGTCTCGATGCGCAGCGTGCCGCTCGCGTACAGGGCGTCGCGCGCATTCAGGCACAGATTCAGGAGCGCATTTTCCAGCTGGTGCGCGTCCACCCAGACCGGCCACAACCCGGCGGCGCAGTCCACGTCCAGCGTGATCGCCGCTCCGGCGCTGCGCGTGATCAGCGCCTCCATGTCGGCGATGACGTGGTTGATGTCCACCGCCGTGCGCTCAAGCGGGTGGCGGCGCGAAAAATTAAGCAGGCGGCGCGTCAGGATGGCCGCCTTGTCGGCGCCGCCTTTTGCCACCGCGATGTGACGGGCGAGGTCATCGGTCCGCCCCTGCGCAAGGCGCTGGGACAGAAAATCCAGACTGCCGGAGATTCCCGTCAGCAGATTGTTGAAGTCATGCGCGACGCCACCCGTCAACTGGCCGATGGCTTCCATCTTCTGGCTTTGGCGCAGGGCCTCTTCGGTCAGGCGCAGCGCGTCGGCCTGGGCCTTTTCGGCGCCGACCCGCGCGGTGGTTTCAATGACGGTGTCGATCATGCCGGCGACATTGCCGTTTTCATCGCGCACGGGGCTGTAGCAGAACGTGAAGTTGGCCATCTCGGCGCGGCCGTATCGGTGGACGACGAGTGGGTAATCCTCGATGAAGGTGGCCTCGCCGGCGTAGGCGCGTTCGGCGATCGGGCCGATCAGCGACCAGGCTTCGCGCCAGATCTCATCGAACGGGCAGCCCAGCGCGTCGGGCTTGGCGCCCAGGATGGGGACGAACGCGTCGTTGTAGATCGAGATGAGCTCGGGGCCCCAGACCAGGCAGGACGGAAACCGGGACGACAGCACCATGCTCGCGGCAATGCGCAACGAGGCGGGCCAGGAAGCGATGGGACCGAGCGGCGTGGCAGACCAGTCGTGGCGGCTGACTCGTGCGCCCATTTCCCCGCCGCTGGCAAGGAACAGAGGCTTGGACGGGTCGTTCTGCATGGCACTCGATAGGGTGGCGGGGTAGGTGACCGATTCTATCCCAGCACTCGGGCGCGCGTGCGCGGACAGGAGGCTCGTATAGAATAAGAACAATTCCTATTTGCACATATGCCGAGGTGCGCCTTGCCTGCGCCGCTATCCCCATCCGCCGACAACGTCACCCAGCTTTATCGCGAACACCACGGCTGGCTCTCGATGTGGCTGCGCAAGAAGCTGGGCAGTTCCTTCGACGCCGCGGACCTGGCGCACGACACCTTCGTGCGGCTGATGGCGGGCCGGCGCCGCGACGACACCGGCGCCGAGCCGCGCGCGCTGCTGACCCACATCGCCAAGGGCCTGGTGGCGGACCATTGGCGCCGCCGCGCGGTGGAAGACGCCTACCTGGCCGCCGTGGCGCACGTGCCCGAGGCCGAGGCCCCATCGCCCGAGGCGCGCGCCCTGATCCTGGAAACGCTGCACGCCATCGACGCCGCCCTGCGTTCGCTGCCCGCCCGCACGCGGGAAGTCTTTCTGCTGTCGCAGTTCGACGGCATGGCTTATGACGAGATCGCGCGCAAGCAGCGCGTGTCGCTGTCGACGGTCAAGCGCCATATGCAGGCCGCCTTTGCCGCGTGCCTGATCGCGTATCAGGCGGACGCGGCGTGAACGCGGTCATCGACCCCGCCATCCTCAACGAAGCGGCCGGCTGGCTGGTGCGTTTGCAGTCCGAGACACTCTCAGCGGCGGATCGCGCGGCACTGGCGCGCTGGCGGGCGCGCAGCGCCGACCATGAAGCCGCCTGGCAACGCGCCGAGGCGATGCTGCGCGGGTTTGGCCAGGTGCCGCCGCGGATCGGCGGGCAAGCGCTGCGGCAGGCGGACCGCGCCGGACGCCGCCAGGCCGTGCGCGCGCTGGCGGGGCTGCTGGTGCTGGGTCCGGCGGCGTGGTTGGGCGTGCGCGAGCTGCCCTGGCGCGAATGGCGCGCGGACCTGCGCACGGCGACGGGCGAGCAGCGCCGCGTCGAACTGGCCGATGGCACGCAACTGGTGCTCAACACGGCCAGCGCCGTGGACATCGACTACACCCCGACGCAACGCGTGCTGTGGCTGCGCGCGGGCGAAATCCTGCTGACGACGGGGCACGACCCCGCGCCCGTGTCGCGCCCGTTCCTGGTGCAGACGACGCAGGGCGTGCTGCGGGCGCTGGGCACGCGCTTCATGGTCCGCGACGAAGGCGCCAGCGTGCGGGTGGCCGTTTACGAGGGCGCGGTCGAGGTCCGGCCGGCCGGGGCGGACGTCCACGGCGTCGTGCTGGCGGCGGGCCAGCAGACCGTCTTTTCGGCCGGTGGCGCTGAGGCGCCGGTCCCCGCCGACGCGTTGGCGGCGTCGTGGGCGGACGGCATGCTGGCCGCGCGCAACTGGCGGCTGGCCGATCTGGTGGACGAGCTGGGCCGCTACCGCCACGGTGTGCTGCGATGCGATCCGGCCGTGGCCGAGCTACGCGTGTCGGGGGCGTTCCCGTTGAACGACATCGAAGCCAGCCTGCGCCTCCTGCAAAAGACGCTGCCGGTTCGGGTGAGCCGCGTGACCCCGTGGTGGACGACGATTGCGCCCCGCGCCGCCGTTACAAATTAATCGCCAATCGGCTGACACTTTTTTCCGCTTCGTCCGGTGTACCGGGTGAACCGCCGCGACATGCGCGCCACCCCACCCCACGAAGGATCGTTTCATGGTTTCCCGACTCTCCCGATCGCCCTGCCTGCCGCGCGGCATTGCCGTCCTGTCGCCCGCGGCGTCGCTGGTCCGGGCCGCCGGCCTGGGGCTGGCGCTGCTTGCGGCATCGGGAATGCCGGCGCCCACCGTTGCGGCCGAGACCGCCAGCGCCGCGCCGCGCAAGTCCTACGCCATTGCGCCGGGGCCGCTGGGCGACGTGCTGGCGCAGTTTGCTGCCAGTGCGGGCGTGCCGCTGTCGTTTGATCCCGCCCTGGTGGCGGGCCAGCACAGCGCCGGACTGCAGGGCGACTACACCGTGCGCGAGGGTTTCGCCCGGCTGCTGTCGGGGTCCGGTTATGCGCTGGCCGAACAGGGCGGCGGCACGTATTCGCTGCGCAAGCTGCCCGCGGCTGCTGGCGAGACCACCGTGCTGCCCGCCGTGACGGTGGACGGGGCGGGCGTCAGCCCCTCGGCGTTGCCGGCCGAATTCGCGGGCGGCCAGGTGGCTCGCGGCGCGCGAATGGGCCTGCTGGGCAACCGCGACGTGATGGATACGCCGTTCAACGTCACCAGCTACACGTCGGAACTGCTGGCGAACCGCCAGGCCGTGACGCTGGCCGACGCGCTGACCGTCGAGCCGTCCGTGCGCTTTACCGGCCAGATCGGCGGCGTGACCGATTCGTTCTACATCCGCGGCTTTCCCATCGGCGAAGGCAACTTGGGCGAAATCGCGTTTGACGGCGTCTATGGCGTCGCGCCCAACTACCACGTCTTCACCGACTACATCGAGCGCGTGGAAGTGCTGAAGGGGCCTGCCGCGCTGCTGTACGGCATGTCGCCCAACAGCGGGGTGGGCGGCGTCATCAACATGGTGCCCAAACGCTCGCTGCCCGAGGACCTGACCCGCGTGTCGGCCGACTACGTCGGCGACTCGCAGTTTGGCGCCCGGGTCGACCTGAGCCGCCGGTTCGGCGACGCGGGAGAGTGGGGCGTGCGGGTCAACGGCATGCAGCGGCAGGGCGATACGCCGCTGGACAACATGAAATCGCGCACGACCATCGGCGCGCTGTCGCTGGATTACCAGGGCGAACGGCTGCGCGCCTCGCTGGATCTGCTGACGCAGCACGAGAAGATCGACGCCCCGACGCGGCCGTTTCTGGTGGCGCCGGGCATTGCCGTGCCGCGCGCTGCAGACGGACGCCGCAACGCCACGCAGCCGTGGGGCTGGTGGAAGTCCGACGGCCAATCGGCGCTGCTGCGCGTGGAATACGACATCAGCGACCGCCTGACGGTGTTCGCGGACGCGGGCGGCTCGGACACCACCGTGTCGCGCCTGTCGGACCAGACGCCCACCATCGTGAACGAGGCCGGCGACACCGTCGTGACGCCCAACAACTTCCGCTTCCAGGTCAACCGCAGCACCTACAACGCCGGACTGCGCGCCAAGCTGGACACGGGGCCGGTGCGCCACGCCATCAGCTTCATGGGCAGCCTGTACAGCGACCGCAACCTGCAGGCCAGCGTGAACGGCACCCCGCTCACGTCCAACATCTACCACCCGATCACGCGTCCGGAGCAGCACATTCCCGCGCCGGCCAACGTGCCCAAGGTGTCGTCGTCGGATCTGTCCGGCCTGGCGTTGGCCGACACGCTCAGCATCCTGGACGAGCGCGCGCAATTGACGCTGGGCCTGCGCCACCAGCGCATCGAATCGCGCAACTTCAACGGCGCCACGGGTGTGCGGACCGTCAGCTACGACGAAAGCGCGACCACGCCGCTGGCCGGGCTGGTCATCAAGCCCTGGCACAACGTTTCGTTTTACGCCAACTACATCGAGGGCCTGAGCAAGGGCGACGTGGCGCCCGCCACGGCCACCAACGCGGGAGAGGTCTTCAAGCCGTACAAGGCCAAGCAGAAGGAAGTGGGCGTCAAGGTCGAGCTGGACAACGCGATGGTGACGCTGAGCGCCTTCGAGATCACCAAGCCCAGCGGGCAGCTCACGAATGGCGTGTATGCGGCCGATAGCGAGCAACGCAACCGCGGGCTGGAATTGAATGTGTCCGGCGAACCGATGCGCGGCGTGCGCCTGTTGGGCGGCGTGACCTTCCTGGATGGGGAGCTGACGCGCACCAACAGCGCGGCCACGCAGGGCAACCGGCCCGTGGGCGTGCCCACCGTCGCGGTCAACCTGGGCGCCGAGTGGGACACGCCGTGGGTGACGGGGCTGACCTTGACGGGCGGCATGGTCTACACCGGACGCGAATACATCAACCAGGCCAACACGCAGTCGGTGCCGTCGTGGACGACGTTCGACCTGGGCGCGCGATATGCGCTCAAGGTCCAAGGCCGGGACGTCACGCTGCGCGCCAACGTCGTCAACGTGTTCAACCGCGCCTATTGGTCCGGCGTGGCCTCGTACGGCACGATCTCACAAGGCGTGCCGCGCACCGTCATGCTGTCGGCATCGATGGACTTCTAAGCGCCGGCAAACACCATGCACACCGGGCTGCCGACGGACAGCGCGTAGCCGTCGTGCGCCAGCATGCCGCTGGCCGGATCGACACGAAACCGCTGCAGCGTGTCGCTGTCTTCGTTCAGCGCGAAGACAAACCGGCCGTCGGGCGACAGCGTGAAAAAGCGCGGTGTCTTGCCGTGCGTGCGGGCATGCTGCACGGTGGTCAGTCGACCGGTGGATGCGTCCACGCGAAACACCGCAATGCTGTCGTCACCCCGATTCGACGCATACAGGTGCCGGCCATCGGCGTCCAGCGCAATGCCGGCGGCGCGGCTGTTGCCGGTATAGGTGTCGGGCAGGGTGGACAGCACCTGGAAGGGACGCAGCGCGCCTGCTTCCACGGCATAGGCCGTGACCGTGTTGTCCAACTCGTTGACGACGTACAGCCATTTCCCTGATGGATGAAAGACCGCATGGCGTGGGCCCGCGCCCTCGCGCGACGTCGCAACGCTGGCAGGCTGCGCGCCGATCCCATGCGCGTCGGCGGGATACAGGAACACCCGGTCCAGCCCCTTGTCCGGCACCGCTACATACTTGCCCGACGGGTCGAGCACGTTGAAATGCGGCTTGGAAAATGGCTGCTCCTTGCGGTGCGGCCCCGGTTCGCCGGCCAGCGGCACCGTCTGCGACACGGCTTGCAGCGCGCCGTCCGCCGCTACGGGCAGCACCGCCAGCGTGCCGGTCAGATGGTTGGACACCATCAGATAGCGGGCCGACGGCCCCAGCGCCAGATGGACGGGATTGCGGCCCTGGCAGTCCTGCGTATGCCAGGGCGTCAGCGTGCCGTCATGCGCATCGCGGCGCAGCGCGCTGACCTCGCTGCTGTCGCCGTGCACGGTGTACAGGATCGGCAGCGACGGATGCGGCAGCAGATACGACGGATTGTGCAGACCCCCCACGACCTGCTTGAGCGTCAGCGTTCCCGTCTCGGGCGCGTAGTCGAACACGCTGATGCCCTCGCCGCGGGCATTGCGTTCCCGGGTGGTCCGGGAACCGATATAGACATGCATGGCGCGAGCCTCATTTTGCCAGTTGAAAACGGCCGCGCCACGCGCGGCCCTACGAAGTCAGGATGCCGCTGATGCGGGCCAGGTTGTCGAGCGTGCTGCGCAGGTGGGCCGAAAGCGCCTCGGCCGCCTCGTCGTTGCGTTCGCGTTCCAGCATGTCCAGGATGGCCAGGTGCTGGTCGCAATGCTGCTGGTAGCGGCTGCGGTCCTGCATCGAGCGGTAGGACAGCAGGCGGCGTACGCGATTGACGCGTTTGATCGTGTCGATGAAGAACGGATTGCCGGAGGCTTCCACCAGCGATTCATGAAAGCGCACGCCGCGATCGTGGAGCTGGTCTGCGGTGTCGGTGGCGATGCCGCCGTTCAGCAGGTGCATTTCCGCGGCGCGGCAGCGCGCCAGCACGGATTTTTCGATGCGAAAGCCGGGCTCGCGCAGCGCCGCCGGCTCCAGCGCCAGCCGCAGCCGGTAGGACTGCAGCAGGCTGTCGGGCGTCGTCATCATGGACGAGAATTCCCAGCCGTATCCGGGCCGGCGCTGCGCCCAGCCCTCTTGCGAAATGCGGCCCAGCAGCGCCTGCGTTTGCGCATTGGTCAGCGCGTAGCGCGTGCGCAGCTGCGCTTCGCTGCACTGCATCGGCAGTTCGCCGCGCAGCAGTTCGTCGGCAAGCGCAAAGTACGTCTGCGTGACGATGTCGTCCGCCGATGGGGGCGTGATGTCGGCGGGGGCTTCGCCCGCGACGTCGAAGTCGCGCAGCAGGAAGTACCCGCGGTTGGGCTTGCGCGCCACCACACCGTGCTGCTCCAAAATACCCAGCGCATCGTTGACCGGCGAGCGCGACAGCCGCAGGCGGTCGGCGATCTTCTGCGCGCGCAGGTGCGCGCCCTCCTGCAGACGGTCTTCCTTGATGAGGTCCAGGATCTTCGTGACGGTATTGGTTTGCGCGCTCACGGGTGGCGGACGGCCGATGAAATGGTGTCCGACAGGATAGCGGGAATGACGCCGCCCATCTGCAACAGCCGGATCTCAAGCCGGGTCTCGACGGCCGCGGTGGCGGTCAGCGGCTCGGAGCGGCCATCGGCGCGCAGGACGCGCACGGGAATGGCGGCGCGGGGCGCCAGCGCGGCGGCCTCGACGTCGATCTCGATCCGGTCGCCCGGCTGCAGCCGCAGCGTCGCGGGCGTAACCCCGTCGGGCAGGCGCAGCGGCAGGATGCCCATGCCGATCAGGTTGGACCGGTGGATGCGTTCGAAGCTGACCGCCAGCACCGCGCGGATGCCCAAGAGCCGCTGGCCCTTGGCCGCCCAGTCGCGCGACGAGCCTGTGCCGAAGCGCGCGCCCGCCACCAGCACGACGGGCTGCGACGCCTTCGCGTAATGCGCGGCGGCGTCCCAGATGGGTTCCAGCCGGCCGCTGGGTGCGTGCAGGGTGTGGCCGACGGGGGCGGAGGGACAGAGCAGGTTGGTCAGGCTCTTGCTGTAGAACGCGGCGCGCATCATGACTTCCCAGTTGCCGCGGCGCGATGCGAATACGTTCAGGTCGTTGCGGTCGTCGCCGCGTTCGACCAGGAAGTCCGCGATCAGGCTGTCGGGCGGGATGGCGCTGGCGGGCGACAGGTGGTCGGTCGTGACGTCGTCGCCCACGACGAGCAGTGGATGCGCGGTGTAGCGGCCCAGTTGACTGCCGGCCTCGGTGCTGGCAAAGGGCGGGCGGCGCAGCGCGGTGGACGCAGCGTCCCACGGAAACCGCGCCGACGCGGGCGATTGCAGGGCCTGCCAGGCCGGGTTCGCGCTGGCGATCTTGAACGCGGCGCGATAGTCGTCGGGACGCTGCCCTGCGGCCAGCGCGGCGTCGATCTCGGCTTCCGTCGGCCATAGCTCGGACAGGTGAACCGCGCGCCCGTCGGGCGTCACCTGGACCGGCTCGCGGCTCAGGTCTCTTTCCGCGTCGCCGGCCAGCGCAAAGGCGATGACCAGCGGCGGCGACATCAGGAAACCCAGGTCCAGATCCGGATGGATCCGGCCCGTGAAATTGCGGTTGCCGGACAGCACCGCCACCGGGTGGATGGCGCCGTCGGCCAGCGCGTGCCGCACCGCCGGCGGCAGCGGGCCGGAATTGCCGATGCACGTGGTGCAGCCGTAGCCGACGATGTCAAAGCCCACCGCGGCCAGGTCTTCCAGCAGACCGGCGCGCGCCAAGTATTCGGCGGCGGCGGGCGAGCCGGGGCCGAGGGACGTCTTGACCCAGTGCGGCGGCCGCAGCCCGAACTGGCGCGCCTTGCGGGCCAGCAGCCCGGCGGCCGTCAACAGGCGCGGATCGGACGTGTTGGTGCAACTGGTGATCGCGGCAATGGCGATGGCGTGACGGGGCAGGGCGAACGGCGCGCGCGGCGTGAAATCCAGCGCCGCAAGGATGTCGCGCGTCTGTCCGTAGGGGTGCAGGTCCTGCGGACGCTTGGGACCGGCCACGTGCATCTGCACGGCATCCAGCGCGATGTCGACCACACGGGTATAGCGCGGCTCGGCGTCGGGATCCAGCGCGATGCCGGTGCAACGCGCGTAGGCCTCCACACGCGCGATCTGATCTTCGGCGCGGCCGGTCTGGCGCAGGTAGGCCAGCGTTTCACCGTCGATGGGGAAGTAGCCGGTGGTCGCGCCGTATTCGGGCGCCATGTTGGCCACGACGCACCGGCTGCCGGCCGGCAGGGTGGCCACGCCCGGCCCGAAGAATTCGACGAACTCGCCGGAGACGTGGATGGCGCGCAGGCGCTGGGTGACGGTCAAGGCCAGGTCCGTGGCCGTGACGCCGGGTTGGAGCGCGCCGGTCAGCCGCACGCCGATCACGTCGGGAATGCGCAGCATCGTCGGCATGCCGAACATGACCGTCTGGGCTTCCAGGCCGCCCACGCCCCAGCCCAGCACGCCGATGCCGTTGATCATCGGCGTGTGGCTGTCGGTGCCGATCATCATGTCGGGATAAAGGGCAGTGCCGTCGGGACTGGGCTGCTGGCAGACCACCGTGGCCAGTTGCTCCAGATTGATCGTGTGCATGATGCCGGTGCCCGGCGGGTGGATGCGCACGTTCGACAGCGCCTTGGAGGCCCAGCGCAAAAAACGGTAGCGCTCGGCGTTGCGCCGCAGTTCCAGGTCCAGGTTGGCTTGCGCCGCATCGCTGCGCGCATAGGCTTCGACGGCCAGCGAGTGGTCCACCGACACGTCCACCGGCAGCACGGGATTCAGCACCGACGGATCGACCCCGGCCTCGGCCAGCGCGTCGCGCATGGCGGCAATGTCGACCAGGGCGGGCGTGCTGGTGGTGTCGTGCATCAGCACGCGGGCCGGCTGGAAGGCGATTTCGGATTCGCTGGTGCCGTGCGCCAGCCAGCCGAACAGCGCGGCGACGGCGGCGTCGCGCTCGGCGCCCTGCATGTTGCGCAGCGCGTTCTCCAGCAACAGGCGCAGCACGACCGGCAGCCGGAAGTAATCCGCGCCGTATGCGGCGGGCAGGTCCAGGCAACTGTACGAGGCGCCATTCAGCGTGAAGCGTGCGCGGCGGAGCGGGGCATTGGTGTTTTCCATAGCTGCCAGTTTTGCATATTGCCTGCCTAAAATGCAATTAAGGACAAACCCGGCCGCGCACTGACGCTTGGCCCCCTAGGAGACAGACATGCCCCCCATCCGTACCCTGGCCGCCGCCGCGGCCTTGGCGCTTGCCGCCTCGACCCCTTTGCACGCCGCCGACCTGCCGGCCAACCGCCCGATCACCCTGATCGTGCCCTTTGCCGCGGGCGGGGGCGTGGACGGTATGGGCCGGCTGCTGGCCGAGCGCCTGCGCAGCGAACTGCCACAGGGCGTGGTCGTGGAGAACAAGCCGGGCGCCAGCGGCATGTTGGGCGCCACCGCAGTCGTGCGTTCCGCGCCGGACGGCGCCACGCTGTTGCTGGGATCGGCCGGCGAGACCGCCATCAACCCGCTCGTCTTCAAGAGCAAGATGCAGTACCAGCCGGAAAAGGATCTGGCGCCTGTCGCGCTGATCGCCCGCGTGCCGAACGTGCTGGTCGCCAATCCCAAGCTGCCGGTGGCCAACGTCGAGCAACTGGTGGCCTATGGCCGCGCCCATCCCGACAAGCTGACGTACGCGACCAGCGGCGTGGGCAACCCGCAGCACCTGAACGGCGAGCTGTTGCAGTCGCTGGCGGGCATCAAGATGGTCCACGTGCCGTACAAGGGCGCGGCGGCGCAACTGGTGGACGTGGCGGCCGGCAGCGTGGATCTGACCTTCGTCAGCCTGGCCGGCGCGTTGCCGTTCATCAAGAGCGGCAAGGTCAAACCGCTGGCGGTCACGTCCGCCAAGCGCGCGTCGTTCGCGCCCGACATCCCCGCGCTGGCCGAGTATGCGCCGCTCAAGGACTATGCGTTGGAAAACTGGTTTGGCGTCTTCGTGCCGGCCAGCACGCCGCCGGAAGTGCAGCAGAAGCTGGCGGCCGCCATCGACCGCAGCCTGAAGGATGAGAAATTCGTGGCCAGCATCCGTGAACTGGGCGGCGAAGTGCAGCCGATGAGCCAGGACGAGTTCCGCGCGTTCATCAAGGCGCAGACGGCGGTGTTCGCCAAGGTCGTGGCCGACGGCAACATCACGGCGGAAAACTGAAAGCGGGTTGTGCGGGCTGGCGGGGCGGCTGGTCGGGCGCCACGTGGGTCAGCCCGTGGGGCAGCGCGGGGGCGGCCGTTCGCGAAGACGTGCACAGCGCTGCTGCCCGTTACGGCGCGTCGTGCAGCATCAGGTCAAGGCCCACGCGTTCGCCGCTGCGCACCCGGCTGACGGCCTGGCGCTCCGTGACGCGGTAGACGCCCTGCGAGCCCGATACGGGCCGGTGCGACGTCGCGATCACCACCCCATCGCCCAGGCCCAACGGCAGCACCATCGGGCGCGACTGCATGCGCGGGCGCTGCTCGGTCATGACAAGTTCGCCGCCCGTGAAATCCACGCCGGGCTCGGACAGCAGCACGATCAGCCGCAGCGGAAACACGCAGGCGCCGTCGGCATGCTGCAGCAGCGGCTGGTAGCCGGGTGCGTGCAGCCGCTGGATCGTGGAAAGGCTGCGCGATTGTCCTGAAAGGCGGTTCTGCTGGAGGTAGGCGGGCAGATCGTCCGGGTAGGAGACATCCCCGTCCAGTGCGCTTGCCCAGGCGCGCGCCACCGGCAGCAGGCGCGCGTAGAGATCGGTGCGCAGGCTGGCCAGCGGCGCCGGCAGGGGATCGGGCAGGCCTTGCAGCGCTGCCAGCGCGCGTGCGTCAGCCGGCGCATAGAGCGCGGGCAGCAGCGCCCAGCCCTGCGCGTCCAGGTCCTGCGCGATGCGTATCCAGTCGTATTCGCCGAGCGGGCGGGAGGCGGGCGAGGTCATGGTCCGGGGCGCGTCATGGAAGGGATCGTGGTCTTGGGCGTGGTCATGTTCATGTTCATCGTCCTGCGCGTGGCAATCGCCCTGGCGGCCAGGCGTTACCCGCCGCCGGTACGAATCCACAGCTTAGCCAGTCCGGCGCGCCCGGGCACTCCGCCGCTTGCTGTCCGCGGGGCCGCACCAGCCGGCGGTCAATTGCGGTGCAGTATGCTTACCGGCTTTATCGACACTCCCCCCGCTGCCCGCAATGACTGATTTTCCCTTTGACGCCGTGCTGTTCGACTGCGACGGTGTCCTGGTCGATTCCGAACCCATCACCAGCCGCGTGCTGACCGAGATGCTCAATGAATTGGGCTGGGGCATCACGCACGCCGAGACAATGCAGATCTTTACCGGGAAGGCGGTAAAGGACGAACTGCCGCTGATCGAGGCGCGCACCGGCGCCACGATCGATCAAGGGTGGTTCGACCAGTTCCGCCAGCGCCGCAACGACGCGCTGGACCGCGATCTCGTCGAAATCCCCGGCGCGCCCGACGCCGTGCGCGCCTTGCACGAAGCGCTGAATGGACGCATCGCCGTGGCGTCGGGCGCGGACCGCCGCAAGGTCGAGCTGCAACTGGCCAAGGTGGGCATCGCCGACTGCTTCGACGGGCGCGTCTTCAGCGGCCACGAGATGCCGCGCAGCAAGCCGTTTCCGGACGTGTACCTGGCGGCCGCGCAGGCGCTGGGCGTGGACCCGAAGCGTTGCGCAATCGTCGAGGACACGGTCACCGGCGCAACGGCAGGCGTGGCCGCCGGCGCCACCGTATTCGGTTACAGCCCCGGCGAACTCGGCCACAGCGGCGCGCAGGCGCTGCGCAACGTGGGCGTGTCGCACGTGTTCACCGATATGCGCGAGTTGCCGGCGCTGCTGGCGGGCTGGCGGGCGCAAGCGGCCTGAGGCGCTGGCGCGCGATTGCCGATCGATGTGCCGGCAGGCGGCGGGCGCCTGACGCGCATCCGCCGCGCCGGGCATCAACGCCCGTGCGTGGCGTACTGTTCGCCGCCATCGAGGTCGATCACCGTCCCGCTCAGATAACCCGCGCGCGGCGAGGCGCCGAAGACGATCATGTCGGCCACCTCGCCCGGCTCCATCAGCCGCCCGAACGGTAGATCCGACAGTGTTTCCTGCCAGCGCGATTCATCGCCCCAGCGCGCCTGCGCGCGTTGCCGCGCCAGCGTCAGCACGCGATCGGTGCGCGTGCGCGACGGATTGACGCCGAACACCCGCACCCCGTGGCGCGGCGATTCGCCGCCCAGCGCCCGGGTGAATGCAATGAGCGAGGCGTTGGCCGCCGCGCCGCAGATGTAATCGGCGCGCGGCGCCGAGCCCGCCATGCCGATGATGTTGGCAATGACGCCCGACCCCGCGTCGCGCATCGCCGGATAGTAGTGGCGCGCCAGGCTGATGTAGCCGTGCACCTTCAACTCCCAGCCCGCGCGCCAGCGTTCGTCCTGAACCTGATCCAGCGCGCCGCCCGGCACGGCGCCGGCATTGTTCACCAGGATGTCGACGGGCCCCGTTTCCTTGCACAGGCGCTCGGCCGCGCCGGGTTGCGCCAGATCCAGCGTCACCGCGCCGGCCTGCCGTCCCGTCTGCTCGCGGATCGCCGCCGTGGTGCCATGCAGCGCGGCATCGTCACGCGCAACCAGTACCGGCTCGGCGCCTTCCCGCGCAAACGCGATGGCGCACGCCAGACCGATGCCCTTGGAGGCGCCCGTGATGAGGACGCGTTTACCCGCCAGCTGCAAATCCATGTAGCGCTCCTGTCGATGCGCGCCGGTCGGCGCGGCCTTGCAGACGTTGTAAACCGGATGCGCGGCGCTGTGGGATCCAGGGCAGAATTTTTGAAGACGCGAAGGTGCGCCGCGTCCGCGCGCCGCCTGCTATGCTCGGTTTCTCCTCGGATCCAAGGACTCGTCGATGTCGCAAATCTGGCTGGAAATTTGGACTGCAGTGCGTACTGAATTTGCCGATATTCCCGATGTGGCGGAGGCAACACGCATTGTGCTGCGCTTAAGCATGGCCGTCCTGCTGGGTGGCCTGTTGGGTTACGAACGGGAACGCAGAGGCAAGGACGCCGGGCTGCGCACACACATGCTGGTGGCGCTGGGCGCGGCCATCTTCGTGCTGGTGCCGTTGCAGGGCGGCATGGAGGTCGGAGACCTGAGCCGCGTGCTGCAAGGCGTGATCGCGGGCATCGGCTTTCTGGGGGCGGGCGCCATCATCAAGCTGGGCGCCGAGCGCGAAATCCACGGCCTCACCACATCGGCCAGCATCTGGATGACCGCCGCCATTGGCGTGGCCGCCGGCATGGGCCGCGAGGCCACCGCCGTGGTCAGCACCCTGATGGCGCTGTTTGTGCTGGCCGTGCTGCGCCGCGTCGAGGCGCGCATTTCCGCAAGCCAGGAAAAGCGCGTGATCTCGACGGACGACAAAGGGGCGCCGTAGTCAGCGCGCGCTCGGCGCTTCCTGTATAGCGCAGATACCGTCTGACACCGGAACTAGAACTGCCCGGCGGCGTCCTGCCGGGCGGCTATTAACTTCCGCCCGACACCTCGATGAACGAGCCGCTGGTATAGCCAGCCTCGTCCGAAAACAGCCACATCACCGCCCCGGCCACCTCTTCCACGGTGCCGCCGCGCCGCATCGGGATGACGCTTTTCAGCCGGTCGACGCGGCCCGGCTCGCCGCCGCTGGCGTGCATCTCGGTGTAGATCGTGCCGGGGCGCACGCCGTTCACGCGGATGCCTTCGGGGGCGACTTCCTTGGACAGCCCGATGGTCAGCGTGTCCATCGCGCCCTTGGACGCGGCGTAGTCCACGTATTCGTTGGGCGATCCCAGCCTCGCCGCGGCCGACGACACATTGACGATGGCGCCGCCCTGGCCGCCGTGGCGCGGCGACATCCGCCGCACGGCTTCGCGTGCGCACAGGAATGCGCCGACCACGTTGGTGGACAACACCCGGTGCAGCCGGGCGGCATCCATGTCCTCGACGCGCATCTGCTTTTCCAGGATGCCGGCGTTGTTGACCAGCGCGTCGATGCGACCCAGGCGCTCGTCCAGCGTGCGGAACATGCGCAGCACCTGGTCCTCCTGGGCGACATCCGCCTGAATCGCGACGGCCTTGCCGCCGTCTCGGGTGATCTCGTCCACGACCGCCTCTGCGGCATCGGCATTGGCGTGGTAATTGACGCCGACCGCGTACCCGCGGCGGGCGGCCAGCTTGGCGATGGCAGCCCCGATGCCGCGGCTGCCGCCGGTGACAAGCATGACTTTGGACATGGTTTCCTCCTGTGGTGGCATCACTGTTGGGCCACACGTTAGCAAACGCGGCCGATCAGATCCATACGTCGTTGGGCGCACGGCGCGGCCCGCCTTCGTCGCCGGTGTTCGCGACGCCGCGCGGCTCGATCAGCATGAGCTGCACTTCCTGCGGCGCACAGGGCTTGTGCTCCACGCCCTTGGGGATCACGGTCATTTCACCGGGACCCAGCGCGATCTCGCCGTCACGCAGCGCGATCCGCAGATGGCCCGCGATGACGATGAACGTCTCGTCCGTGTCGGCGTGCGAATGCCAGACAAAATCGCCTTTCAGCTTGACGAGCTTGAACTGGTAGTCGTTCATCTCGGCAATGACCTTGGGCATCCAGTGGTCGTGGATCAGGGCCAGCTTGGCGGCCAGATTGATGGAAGCAGGGAGGGACATGGCGGGCTCGTGGGGATGGAAAGCCCCACGATACGGCGGCGCCGGGTGCGCCGTCTTGTACGATCGAGCAGCTTTTGCCGATGCCCGCCGGGGACGCGCGTCAGCCGTTCAGCATCCGCCGCCAGCGGTCGGGCGCCATGCCGTAGGCCTGCACATGTCGGCGCGTAAGGTGACTTTGATCGGTGAAGCCCGCGTCGGCGGCAGCCTGCGCCAGCGGCGTGCCCACCGCGATCAGCCGGCGCGCCAGGTCCAGGCGCCGCAGCATCACGTAGCGGTATGGGCTGGTGCCGAACAGCGCGCGGAAATCGCGCGACAGGCTCCAGCGATCCGTGCCCGCCGCACGCGCCAGGTCGTCCAGCAGGATCGGCTGGTCCAACGATGCATGGATGAACTGCCGGGCGCGTTCGGCTGCGGCGTAATCGGGCGCACGCCGGCCGGTTCTGCGGCCCGCGGCGGCGCACAGCGCGTGCGCCAGTTCAAACAGCGCGTCGTCTTCCTGTAGCGGATCGATGTCCTGGCCCGTGGCCTGGAGCAGCGCGCCGCTGGCCGCGTACAGCCGCGGATCGGCGCTGATGCCGTCGCGGATGAACGGCAGCGGCCGGCCGCCCAGGATCTGCTGGATCATCGCCGGCTCCACGTAGATCATCCGGTAATGAAAGCCCGCCTCGGTGCCGGCCTGGCCGTCGTGCGCTTCGTCGGGATGCAGCACGATGGTGCCGCCCGGCAGGCTGTGCTGCATGCCGCGCCGGTAATGAAAACTTTGCACGCCGGCCAGGGTGCGGCCGATGGCGTAGGTGTCGTGGCGGTGCATGTCGTAGCCATGCCCGCCGAAGTACGCTTCGATGCGTTCCACGCGGCTGGACGGCGCGGCACGCCGGATCCAGTCCTTGCGGGTCGCATCGACGGCCATGAGCAGACCCCGCGGCTACGCCGGCTGCTTAAGCTGGACCAGCACGAACTCGTTGCCGTACAGGTCGATGAAGTGGGCGTACGCGGCGGTCTCTTCCTGTACGGGCTCGCGCGTGAAGCGCACGCCCTTGGCCGAGAAGTGCGCGTGATCGCGCAGCACGTCGTCCGTGTAGAACACGCCGACGGGCTGGCCGCCCGTCTGGTCGCCCACGCGATCGCGCTGGGCCTGCGTCTGGGCCTGCAGCAGCCACATGCCCACCGAGGGCTGATCGTGCAGACGCAGATGCACATAGCGCTGTTGGCCGACAGGCATGTCGACAGACACCTCCATCCCGAGCTTGTCCCGGTAGAAGGCGATGGCGGTGTCGTAGTCGTTTACCAGCAGGACGAGACGGCCCAGCGTGTGCATATCAGGACTCTCTTCAAATGGATCGTGCGGCCATGCTAACCCACCAGGAAGTCTTTGACCTCAGTCGGCGGCGTCGGCCTCGCGCAGCAGGCGCACGCCGACCAGCGGATAGCGCGTTTCCTGCGTGTTCCAGTTGCGGTACGACGAGCGCGTATACAGCGCCCACGTATGCCACGAGCCGCCGCGCCGCACGCGCACGTTGCCGGCTTCCGGACCCTGCGGATCATCAGTCGGGGAGTGGGCGTAGTAGTCCTCGCCGTACCAGTCCGCGACCCATTCCCATGCGTTGCCGTGCATGTCGTACAGGCCGAACGCGTTGGGCGCGTAGCTGGCGACCGGGGCGGTGAAGGTGTTGCCGTCGTGGCGCGGCGAGGCAAAGGCCTGCCACTTCGGCCACAGCGGGCTGGCGTCGGCATCGAAACCGTTGCCCACGTCAGGCATCGCGGCCGGGTCGTCGCCGTTCTGGTAGCGCGTGCGCGTGCCGGCCCGGCAGGCGTATTCCCATTCGGCTTCGGTCGGCAGGCGGTACACGCGGCCTTCCGTCCTGGTCAGCCATTGCGCCAGCGCCTGCGCGTCGTTCCAGCTGATGTTCACCACCGGGTGATCGTCGCCCTGCTTAAATCCCGGGTTGCGCCAGGAATACCGTCGGTCGCGGCCTTCGAAGGCGTCGCCCGACGCGGACGTTTCCGGATCGTAGGCGGCGTTGTAGCCGTAGCCGCCGGTGCCGTCGGCTTCGGACTCCGGCACGTAGCCGGACGCTTCGATGAAGCGCCGGAACTGGCCCACGGTGACTTCCGTGCGCTCCAGGTAGAACGGCCGCGTGATGCGAACGGCGTGCACCGGCGCTTCGTCAAAGAGCTGGGCGTAGCGGTCAGGCGGATAGTGCGGATACGCGGCGGCCAGCGTGTCGGCCCCTTCGTCGCTACCCATCTGGAACGTGCCCGCCGGGACACGCACGAACGTCATACCCAGCGAGTTCTCGACGATGTCGGGCGGCGTGGCCGCCTGGACGGACGCGCAGGTCAGGGTGCAGAGCAGGGCGAAGGCAGTGCGGGTACGCATGGCAGTCCGACGGGTTGGGCCTGAGGGGTGCGCAATAGTAGGTCCGCTGCGCGGCCGCCGCCAGACATGGTGAACCCTCATGTTGGACGGACGCGTCGGCGGAAACGGGAGCGGCGGAGCGCCGGATCGCCGGATCGCCGGATCGCCGGAGCGCCGGACCGCCGGAGCTTCGGACCGCCGGACCGCCCGCCGGCGGACCCCCAAAGGCTGCATCGTGGACTGCCGCCCGCTCAGTTTTCCCCCGCCCGCGCATCCAGCCATTGCCGCGGTGATGCGCCCAGCTTCTGGCTGAAGATGCGCGACAGGGCCGACGCGTTCGCGTAGCCCAGTTCGGCGGCGATCGTCTTGACGGCGATGCCTTCCCGCAAGCGCGACTGCGCCAGCGTCAGGCGCCAGTCGGCCAGGTAGTCCGCCGGCGGCTGGCCGACCACGTGCTTGAACGCGGCGGCAAAGGCGCTGCGCGACATGCCTGCACGGCCGGCCAGCGCCGCCAGCGTCCAGGCCGCGCCGGGCTGCTCGTGCATGGCGACCAGCGCACGCGCCAGGCGCGGCTCGGCAAGACCCGTCATCAACCCGATCTGTATGCCGGCCTCGGCAGGATGGTCGATCAGCCAGCGCAACAGCTGGATCAACACCACCTCAAACAGGCGGTCCGCCAGCAGCCGCTGCCCGCATCGCACCTGTTCGGTTTCGGCGAACAGCAACGCCAGCGCCTGCGCCAGTCCGTCAACACGCGCCAAAGGCAGCGCGATCAGCGGCGGCAGCGCGCGCACCAGCGGATGGTGGTCGCCGCCTTCGAAGTGCAGCGTGGCGCAGGTGAAATCCGAGCCGTCCTCGGGCGGGTTGTGGAATTCATGGTGCACCGGGCGTGCGTAGAACAGCAGCGTCGGCTCGGCCACGCGCAGCCGGCGGGGCAGACCGCTGCCGGCCCGGTGCGCGACCTCCATGTCGCCGCGCCGCAGCACATGCAGGAAGGCGCGCCCGGGTTCGGGCGCGAACCGGTTCAGACCGCACAGCGGGCCGGCATGGAACAGGTGCGCCCGCACGCGGAACCGGTCGAGCAGGGCGGACAGACGGTCGAGCGAAGGTGTCATGGCGTCTTGGACGAATAGATATGAATCGTGGACGATAGGTGCCCAATATTACTCCCGGCCCACCCATACTGACGCAAAGGCAGCAGGGAAACCAACCGGCGCCTTTCCCACAACGACTGAATCAGCTTACTGAAAGGAAACATCATGTCCCGCGTTCAACTCATCGACTCCTCCGTTGCGCCCGCTGCCAGCAAGGCGCTGCTTGACCAGATCCACGGCGCGTTCGGCGCGACGCCCAACATGTTCCGCGCGGTCGCGAACTCGCCGGCCGCCCTGAAAAGCATGTGGGGCGCGTTTGGCGCCCTGGGCGGCGGCGTGCTGCCCCCGCAACTGACGGAAAAGATCGCCGTCGCCGTCGCCGACCGCAACCGCTGCGAATACTGCCTGGCCGCGCACACCGCGCTGGGTCGCAAGGCTGGCGCCACTGCCGAACAGATGGCTGCGGCCCAGGCCGGCCACGCCGACGATCCGCAGACGGCCGCGGCGCTGGATTTCGCGCTGAAGCTGGTGCGCCAGCACGGCCAGGTGGCCGACACCGACGTGGCGGCGGTGCGCGCAGCCGGCTTCAATGACGAGCAGATCGTCGAGATCCTGGCGCATGTGGCGTTGAACCTGTTTACCAACTACGTGAACGTGGCGTTCGACGTGCCGGTGGATTTCCCGCGTGTGCAGTTGCGCGCGGCGTGAGCGATCCGGGGCCAACCTGGGCAACCCAGGCGGCCTTGGCAACGCGCGGCCCGCGCTGTCTCCACGGCCCGGGCCGCCGCGTTCCGCAGGGGCGCCGGCAGCGGCCGCGCGCCCCTATCCTGCCTTGCGTATCGTGAAGTTGATGCGCTGGCTGCCCAGCCGCAGATGTGGCAGGTCCTTCAGCGGCATCACGCCGTGAAACCGCAGGCGGTCCACGCCTCCCCACACGACGACGTCACCGTGAAACAGCGGCACCCGCGAGGCGCGGTCCGCGCGGTCGTCTCCCCCAAACAGAAACATCGCCGGCATGCCCAGCGACACCGACACGATGGGCGCGTTGAAATCGCGCTCGTTGCGGTCCTGGTGCAGCGACAGACGCGAGCCGGGTTCGTAGCGGTTGACCAGGCACGCATCGGGCGCAAAATCCGGAAAGCCGGCTTCCCGCGCCGCGTCCTGCGCCAACTGCCTGAAGGCCTGCGGCATCGCCGGCCAGGGCTGTCCGGACACGGGGTCGATGCGGCTGTAGCGATAGCCGCGGGCGTCCGTCGTCCACCCCAAGTCGCCGCAGTTGGTCAGCGCCACCGACATCGTGTACCCGCCGGGCGTCTCCATGTGCCGGAACGGCGCCTGCGCGGTCACGTCGTCCACGCCAGCCAGCAGCGCGTCAACGGTTGGCAGCGCAAAGCCGCGCAACACCAGGGATTGCGGGCCGATGGTCACGCGGCCATGCTGGGCGGGATCGTCGCCGCCGAATAGGTCCAGGGTCATGTCACACCGCGTCGTGAAAAATGATGCCCAGCGTGTGGCGGCGCCCCGACCGCAGCTCGCTCACGCCGTGGCGCATGGCCACCTTGCGCCACCCGCGCACGCCGGGAACCGGCCGCTGGTTCACCGTGAAGATCAGCGCATCTCCTTGCTTCAGGGGCAGCACGTCGGCGCGCTGCTCTCGGCTGCCGGTTTCCGTCATGACGAATTCACCGCCCGTGAAGTCCACGTCCGGCGTGGACAACAGCACCGCCACCTGCAAAGGAAACACGTGTTCGCCGTACAGGTCCTGGTGCAGGCAGTTGTAGTCGCCCGGCCCGTACTGCAGGATCAATGGCGTTGGCCGGCGCTGGCCGGCCGCGTGGCACCGCGCAAGAAAATCCGCGTGATCCGCGGGGTACTGCACGCCGATGCCCATCTGCCGGTTCCATCGGTTGGCGATGGGCGCCAGTTGGGTATAAAGCGCGCCGCGCAGGCGGGCAAGCAGGTCAGGCAAGGGATAGCGGAAATACTTGTACTCGCCGCGCCCGAATCCGTGACGCGCCATCACGATACGGCTTCGGTAGCGATCATCGTGATCGTAGGCGTCCGACAGCGCGATGCATTGCGCAGGCGTCAGCAAGGCGGGCAGGATGGCGTTGCCGTGCGCGTCGAGGTCGGCAACGGCGCGGTTCCAGTCCTGCTGCGCGAGCAGGGCGTCGGCGGGCGTGGTGGTCATGGTCGTTGAATGGAGAACTACTGCGGCAAATTTACGGCGGCAGATTCACTGCGGAAAATCGCTGCGTCCAGTCTACGCCTTGCGAAATGAACGGCCACTCCGCTTGTTGCGGATTCCGATGGACCGGGTCGCGTTTGACCGGGTCGCGTTCGACTTCCACCCCTACAACAACGGCTCCAGCGGCAATAGCGACGCCACCCACACGGTCGCGCGTTGCAACACGCTGGCGCCGGGCTCGCGGTCATGGCGCACCGTGTGGCCGTCGCGATCTTCCAGCCAGTAGAGCTTGCCCATCTCATCCAGCATGACGCGGTAGGCGGTGCGGGGCAGTTCTTCCTCGAAGGCCTCTTCGATGCCACGCGCCAGCGCCGGGCTGTCGATCACGAATCCCAGCTCGGTGTTCAATCGCGCCGAGCGCGGATCGAAGTTGAACGACCCGACGAACACGCGCTCGCCATCCACCGCGAAGGTCTTGGCATGCAGGCTGGAGCCCGAACTGCCGAAGGGACCCATGCTCTTGTTGCGCTCGACACCTTGCGCGGCGCGCTTCATTTCGTAGAGCTCGACGCCGGCGGCCAGCAAGTCCTTGCGGCGCTTGGCGTAGCCTGAATGCACCACCGCCACGTCGGTGGCTTCCAGCGCGTTGGTCAGCACCCGGACCTTGACGCCATTGCGCGCCATCTTGGCAAACGCCTGCGTGCCGGCGGCGGTGGGCACGAAGTAAGGCGACACCAGCAGCAGTTCCTTTGCCGGTTCGCCCACGATCTCGTGCAGTTGGTGCGGCAGCATCGCCTCGGGGGGCGCGGTGCCCAGCGTCTTGCCCGGATCGTCGCTGACCATTTGGGTGCTCGCCCAGATCAGGGGCAGTTCGCCGCCAAGCAACTGCCGGATGAAGGGCAGGTCGCGCATCGCCTGCGCATAGGCTGCGGCCTCGGGCGACTGTTCGACCGCGGCCGCGTCCGCCTCCAGTTCTTCCAGTTCGTTGGACGCAGCCTTCCGGACGATGCCTTCCACCGGATAGGCGGAATCGCTGCGCCAGTAGCGGTCGAAGTCGCCCGACACGTCGCTGACGGCGGCGCCGATGGCCAGCACGTCCATGTCCCTGAACAGCACGCCGTCGGTGGCGCCAAAGTACTCGTCGCCGATGTTGCGGCCGCCGACGATGGTGGCCTGGTTGTCGGCGGTAAATGACTTGTTGTGCATCCGGCGGTTCAGCCGGTTGAAGTCCGTCAGGTAACCAAGCGGCTTGGGCCAGCGCAGCGTGAAAGGGTTGTAGAGCCGCACCTCGATGTTCGGATGCCCGTCCAGCGCGGACAGCGTCCGGTCCAGTCCCGACGTGCCGTTGTCGTCCAGCAGCAGGCGCACGCGAACGCCCCGGTCGGCGGCCTCGTGCAGCGCCTCGAACAGCATGATGCCCGTCATGTCGTCGTGCCAGATGTAGTACTGCACGTCCAGACTGCGTTCGGCCGCACGCGCCAGCATCATGCGCGCGGCAAAGGCGTCCAGGGGATCGGCGAGGGCGTGGATGCCGGACTTGCCGGGATGCGCGGCGGCCAGTGGGGCGATCGCCCGGCCCAGCGGCGTTGCGCCGGCTTCCTCATCGGTAAGTCCCTGCGACACGCTGCGCTTGTCCAGCGAGGGAAGGGAACAACCGGAGGTCAACGCGCAAAAGATGGTCATGTAGAGGTGTTTGCCCAAGTGCATGACCGCTATTGTGCCGAATCCGGCGCGGGTCGCTCGTAGTGTCCGGCGGGCGAACGGATTGCGCATCGGGGAAACCACGCGGTCGACATGTTTTCATATATGGAATAAATTCCCGGATATGGAACAACCAAACACCGCCGCCGCCGCCGATGCCGGGCTGGACCTTCGTCTGGCCGCCCGGCTAAAAACCCTGCGCCAGGACCGGGGCTGGTCGCTGGACGATCTGGCCGGCCGCGCCGGCATCAGCCGCGCCACGCTTTCCCGCCTTGAAAATGGCGAGGTCAGTCCCACTGCCAGCGTGCTGGGCAAGCTCTGCGCAGCCCATGACATGACGATGTCGCGCCTCATGCTGATGGTCGAAGACGACTTTGCCGCCCATGTGCCCGAGGCCGCGCAGGCGGTGTGGGTGGATGACAGCGTGGGTTTCCGCCGCCGCTCGGTGTCGCCGCCGTCGCAGCGCCTGGCGGGCGAGGTGCTGGCCTGCGAACTGGCCGCCGATGCCCGCATCCGATATGACCAATCGCCACGGCCCGGCCTTGAACACCATCTGCTGATGCTGGACGGCGAGCTGTCCGTCACGGCCGACGGCCATACGCATCGCCTGCTGCCGGGCGACTGCCTGCGCTACCAGCTATTCGGCGCCAGCGCCTTCGTCACCCCGCCGCACAGCGGCGCCCGCTACCTGCTTTTCATCGTCTGAGCCTGCCATGACCCCTGCAAACCTTGAATTGACGCTGCTGACGGCCGACGCCGCCGCGGCCGCCGTCCCCGAGCTGGCCACCTTGCTGCACGCGTGCGTGCAGGGCGGGGCCAGCGTCAGCTTCGTGCTGCCGTACACGCATGACGACGCGCAGGCGTTCTGGCGTGGCAAGGTGCTGCCGGGCGTCGAAAGCGGGGCGGTGAAGTTGTGGGTGGCGCGCGTGGACGGGCGGGTTGCCGGATCCGTGCAACTGGACGTCGACACGCCGCCGAACCAGCCGCACCGCGCCGAGGTGCGCAAGCTGCTGGTGCATCCGGATTTTCGCCGCCAGGGCATCGCGCGCCGGCTGATGCACGAGGTCGAGGACATGGCGCGCCGCCTGCATCGCAGCCTGCTCACGCTGGACACGCGCACGGGCGATTCGGCCGAGCCGCTGTACGCGTCGCTGGGCTATCGGACGGTGGGGGTGATTCCGGGATTTGCGCGCGATCCGCTCGACCCGGCGAAGGTGGACGGAACGACGATCATGTACAAGCCGCTATGACCGGCGTTCCGCGCGGGGCGATCAGGCCAGCGGCTTGATGCCCACGCTGTAGGGCGGCGCGTTGCCGCGCGCGGCGGCCTTGATCTTCAGCATGGACCCGCCGGGCGTGTACTCGAAGTCCTGATAGGGGACTTCAAACCATTGGTGAAAGCTGGTGCGCGAGAACTCGGGCACCCACACCTTTGCCCGTTTGGCGTCGCAGTGGAATTCCACCAGCGTGCGGTCGATGCCCAGTGGGCGGGTATTGCCGATGCGGTAGCTGACGCGCAGCTCGGCGCGTGCAACGCGGCCGGGCTGCCAGGTCAGGCCGATGGATTCCATGAAGTGTTCGATCGCTTCAATGCCGCGATGCATAGCTGACTCCGAAAGCAGCGGGGAAAGAAAGCCCCGCAATGACCCGCCGCGCGTGGCGGCGGCAAACAGACGGATTATCCGCCATATCGCATTGCCGTAGAAATAGGCAGGTTTCACGCAAGATCCTGCCTGTACGCCCGCGCACGCGATTCTTACTATCCTGTCCAGGGCCGCGCCGGCCGTGGCTCTGCGGAGCGCGGGGGCAATCGGCCGGGCAGCCAGGCATCTTGCCGGCGGCCGCAAGCAAGGGAAGGGAATCGCATGAATACCGAAAAAATCTGGTTGGTGACGGACGCGTCGGCCGGGCTGGGCGTCACGCTGGTCAAGATGCTGCTGGACCAGGGGCACAAGGTCGCGGCTACGTCGGACGACGGCGATGCGTTGCTGGAAGCGGTGGGCGCCAAGCTGGAAGGCCGGTTCCTGCCCCTGACCGTCAACCTGGCCGACGAGCGCGCGGTGCGCCGCGCGGTGGACGCCACGACGGCGGCCTTTGGCGGCATCGACGTCGTGGTGAATGGCGCCGGCCAGGGCGTGCAAGGCTCGCTCGAGCGGTTGTCGGACGCGCAGTTGCGCGGCACGTTCGATATCCACGTGTTCGGGGTGCTGAACGTCATCCGCGCCGTGATGCCGCGTCTGCGCGCGCAGCGCGGCGGGCATGTGTTCAATATCTCGTCGATTCTGGGTTTCGATGGCCGCGCGCCGGAATGGGGCGCCTACAGCGCCGCCAAGTTTGCCGTCAGCGGGCTGACCGAATCCCTGGCCGCCGAAGCCGCGCCGCTGGGCATCCGGGTGTCGCTTGTCTACCCGGGCGCGATGCGCGCGGGTGATGCGCAAGCATCCCCGGAGCTGGCCGCGCGCGGCGAGCAAGGGTGGGACCAGGGCGGCGATCCGGTCAAGGCGGCGCAGGCGCTGATCCAGGCCGCCGAGGCGCAGTACGCGCCCCTGCATCTGTTCCTGGGCCGCGATTCCTTCGATCAGGCGCGCAGCAAGATCCAGTCGGTGCAACAGGAGCTGGCACGGTGGCGCGAGATGTCCGTGTCGATCGGCGCTGTCGACGGAAGACGGCTGGCCGCTTGAGGCCTACAGCGCGCCAGCCGCATCGGGTGAGCAGCCCGCAGACCGTTGAGGCGCGCAGCCGCTAGCCGCCCAGCAGCCCGCGCCCGGCCTGGTAGGCGCCCAGCAGCGCCAGGCTGACCATGAAACACAGCTTGAACGTGCGCGCGGAAAGCCGACCGCGCAGCCGTTGCCCGAGCGCCATGCCGGCCAGTGCCGGCAGCAGCATCAGGAGCGACGCGCTGGCGGCGCCGGCCGTGTAGCCGCCGTTCAGCCACAGCCCCGCGGCCAGCGCCACGGTCGACACCGTGAAGGAAATCCCCATGGCCTGGATGAGCGCGTCCTTGTCCAATTTCAGGGCTTGCAGATAGGGCACGGCCGGGATGACGAAGACGCCGGTGGCGGCGGTGATCACCCCGGTCACCGCGCCGGCCGCGATGCCCATCCATTGTTCATGCCGGGGCTGCACCGTGGGCGGCGAGCCAAACAGTCCCCAGGCGGCATAAGCCACCAGCGCCAGCCCCAGGAAGATGCCGGCCCAGTCGCCCGAGGGCGGACCCAGCCACAGCGCGCCCGCCACCGTGCCCGCGCAGACGCCGGCCTGCATGCCGGCGATCCGGCGCAGGACCCCGCGCAGTGTGACCCACGGCAACGCCTGCCACAGGTTGGTGATGAGCGACGGTACGATGAGCAGCGCGGCCGCCTGCGCCGGCGCCATCACCAGCGCCAGCAATGCCATCGAAATGGTGGGCAGGCCCAGCCCAACCACGCCCTTGACCACGCCGGCCAGGACGAAGACCGTCACGACAGCCGCGAGCAATACGGGATCGAAAAGATTCATGCGGGCTCGCAGTGCGCGGTCAGCGCGTCCTTGGGGCGGCCGAACAGGGCGAAGGCCACATCCTGCGACGGTCCTTCGTTCTGGCGGGCGGCGCGCAGCAGCCATGCGCGCCCCTCGCACAGGTCGGCGGGCAGCGACGGGCCGTACAACGCGGGACCGCCGATCAGCACCATGCCCAGCATCCGTTGCGCGGGCGGATGGTCCGCGCGCGCGGCGGCGCGCAGCCACGTCAGCATTGCGCCATGGTCGCCCTGCGTCTGCGCTTCCTATGCCAGTGCGTACTGCTGGGCGGGGGTGAGGGGGCCGCCAAGTCCGGCCTGTGCTTCGGCTACGCCTGAGGCGTGCAGCGCCAGTACGACCAAGGCCAGCCCCGGCCAGCGCGCGGTCCGGGTGCGCAACGTTGCAGTGTTCATGATTTCCGCCTGTTTGGGTGGGTATGGACGCATTCTCACGCTCGCGCCCGGCCGCGCCTATCGGGATCTGGCGTACCCAGACTATGGCTGCGCCTGAGGCTGGCGTGCTACGCTTTTTTCCATGCGCTTTGACCTGACCGACCTGCGGCTTTTCCTGAACGTGCACGAAACCGGCTCCATCACGGCGGGCGCGGGGCGGTCGCACATGACGCTGGCGTCGGCCAGCGAGCGCATCCGGGGCATGGAAGACGCGCTGGGTGTACCGCTGCTGGTGCGCGAGCCGCGCGGCGTGCAGGCGACGCCCGCGGGGCGCACGCTGGTCCATCATGCACGGCTGGTGCTGGGCCAGATCGACCGCATGCGCGGCGAGCTGGATCATTACGGCGCCGGGCTGAAAGGCCATGTGCGTGTGCTGTGCAACACCACGGCGCTCAGCGAATACCTGCCGCCCGTGCTGGGCGCGTTTCTCAAGGACCATCCGCATATTTCCGTCGACCTCGAAGAGCGCCTGAGCCACGAGATCGCCGACGCGCTGCGGACCGGCGCATGCGACATCGGGGTGCTGGCGGATTCGGCCGATCTGCACGGCCTGCGCACGCGCATCTTCCGCCATGACCCGCTGACGCTGATCGTGCCGCGCAGCCATCCGCTCGCGGCGCTGCAACAGGTGCTGCTGGAGGACGTGGCCGGGTTTGAATTCGTCGGACTGGTGCAGGGCAGCGCGCTGCAGGAGCACATCGCGCATCACGCGCGCCGCAGCGGCAAGGCGCTGTCCTATCGCGTGCGGTTGCGCAGTTTCGATGCCGTCTGCCGGATGGTGGGACAGGGGGTCGGCGTGGCGATCGTGCCGCGCGCGGCGGCGGTGCGCTATGGCCGCGCGGCGGGGGTAAGCCGCGTCGCGCTGGCGGATCCGTGGGCGGCCCGCGATCTGGTGCTGTGCGTGCGTGATGATCTCCCCGCGTACGCGGCGGATCTGGTGGCCTATGCGTTGCGCGACGCACCGGCTGGCGATGCGGCAGAAGCGCGGTCTGGCGCGCCTGGCCAGAATGCAATTGGCGTTCCCGCCACCGCTCCCGCCACCGCGCCCGCCCGCGCTACCGCGCGAACTGCCGGCGCCCCGGCAGGTGGCCGCGGTCAAACCACGAACCCGACGCGACGGCGGCCAGGATGATCAGGCCGTAAATGCACATCGCCACGGCCGCGATCACGAAGAACACCGTCAGCGAACCGGTCATGTGCAGCGCGACGCCGCCTGCGCCGATGCCGATCAAAAGCCGCAGGAACCCCGCCAACAACGGCCACTTCAGCCGCCCGGCGCCTTGCGACGCGAAGTACAGCGAAAAGCCCAGCGCGAAAAACCCATACACCGGACCCACAATGCGCAGATAACCGGCGCCGGCCTCCAGCATGTGATCCTGCGCGCCGAACAGGCGCAGCCACGCGTCGGGGAAAAACGCCGCGGTCAGCCCGATCGCCTCCGCCAGCACGAACGCCATCGCCCCGCCCGTCAAGGCGATGCGCATGGCGCGCTCCGGTTGGCCCGCGCCGATGTTCGAGCCGACCATCGCCACCATGGGCGCGCCCAGCCCGAAGGCGATGGGCATCAACAGATATTCCAGCCGCACTGCCACGCCATAGCCCGCCACCGCTGCCTCGCCCGCGTAGGCGCCCACCAGCGCCGCGGTCAGGGCCACCAGCGCGTTGGTCATGAGCGGGTTGATGGTGGCCAGCGCGCCCACGCTGAGGATGTTGCGCATCAGCGTCGCATGCAGCCGGCTGGCGACCAGCCGCGCCGCGTTGCGTCCGCTGGCGCAATAGGCGCCCAGGATCAGCGTGCCCACGGCGTAGTAGATCACCAGCGCCCAGCCGCCGCCCGCCACGCCCAGCGCGGGGAAGGGGCCCCATCCGAAGATCAGGCATGGCGACAGGGGAATCAGCAGCAGCGCGCCGCCGCAGATGACCGCGCCCGGCACCAGCATGTTGCCGGTGCCGCGGATGGCGCTGGCAAAGGCGTTCATCAGCCACATCAGGACGATGCCGCCGAAGATCACATTGGAATACGCCAGCGCGGCGTCGAGCGCTTCGCCTTCGGCGCCCAGCGCGCGGTACAGCGCCGGACCGAAGGCCAGCAACAACACGCAGAAGGCCAGACCCAGCAAGGCGTTCAGCACGACTGCATGCAGCACGAGCTGATCCGCCTCCTGTTGCCGTCCGCCGCCCAGCGCGCGCGCGACTGCGGCGGAAATCCCGCCACCCATCGCGCCCTGCGACATGTTCTGCATCAGCATCAGCACCGGCACGACGAGCGCCACGCCGGCCAGCACCGGCGTGCCCAGCCGCGCCAGAAACCAGGTCTCGATCAGGCCGGTGGACGACTGCGCCAGCATCATGAGGATGTTGGGCCACGCCAGCCGCGCCAGCGTGGGCGCGATGGGGCCATGCAGCATGGCTTGCAAGCGCGCATTGGCGGGGCGTGGCGGAGCGGTCGCTGGCATGGGGAAGGCCGGTGGACGTGATCGGCAAAATTTACGTGCATATGCCAATAACTGTCAATAACGGGCTGGACGTGAACCCGCGCGGGCGGTAGCGTTATGTCCTTGCCCGCCGATTTTCCCTCCTTGGCCGCCATGTCCGACGCCCCGCTCCTCGGCTCTGCCGTTCCTCCGGATCCGCTTGTCTGTAACGGCGCTGCGCTGCGCAAGGCGACGCGTCGCGTGTCCCAGCTCTATGACACCGTGCTCGCGCCCTGCGGGCTGAAAGTGTCGCAACATTCGATCCTGGTGCACATTGCCCGCGCGGGTTCGCCGTCGATGACCGACCTGGCCCGCGCGATGGTGCTGGACCGGTCCGCGCTGGCGCACAACCTCAAGCCCTTGCAGCGCGATGGGTACGTGCAGATGATGCGCGACCCGCTGGATGGCCGCAGCCGCCGGGTGGAGTTGACCGAGACCGGCCGCGCCAAGCTGGCGGAATCCCGCCGCTTGTGGAAGGACGCGCAGAACCGTTTCGAAGCCGCGTACGGCGCCGAGCGCGCCGCGGCATTGCGCCACGCGCTGGCCGCCATCTTTTCCGACGACTTCGCGCAGGCCTTCAGCCGCGGCTAAATGCCGTCCCCCGTTCCATTGCTGCGCGGGCCGCCGCGCCGGGTCATTGCCAGGACGCCACCCAGCACGCAACTTATGCCGGCGATCTGCGCGCCGGTCACCGGCTCGTCCAGCAGGCTGGCCGACAGCATCACTGCGGAAACGGGCGCCAGTGCGGTAAAAAGCGCCGCCTCTGAGCCAGGCACGCGCGCCGCGCCCGCGTACCAGAGCAGAAAGCCGCCCACCGTGGGCACCAGCGCGTAGTACGCGACGGCAGCGACCGCGCCAGGCGTGTAGTCCAATGCCCATGGCGCTTCGGTCAGGCTGGCCACCGCGGAAAACGCCAGGCCGAATGCCGTCATCAACGTCGATAGCGCCAGCGGCGCAACCGGAGTGCGCAGGCGCTTGTTCAACAGGATGAACAGCCCCTCGCAGGCCACCGCGCCCAGGATCAGCGCGTTGCCGGCGAGCGACCCGTCCATGCCCCGCGAGGGGGTTCGGCTGGTCATCAGCCACACGCCGAACGCCGCCATGCCGATGGCAGCCAGGGCCCGCCGGCCTGGGCGCTCGCCCAGCAGCATGGCGATCGCGGCGGTGACGAGCGGCAGCGTCCCCAGAATGATGCCGCCGTCCACCGCCGAGGTCCGCTGCAACCCGGCGATCAACAAGGTCGTATATCCGACGCTGCCCGCCACCGCCTGCACCGTCAGCAGCAGCCAGTCCCGCCGGTGCAGCCGGGGCAGGCGCGCGCCGGTCGCCGCCATCAGCAGGGCGAAGCAGGGCAACGCGATGGCAAAGCGCAGGGCGGTCGCGGTGAAGGGCGGCAACCCCACGCCGATGATCTTGCTGGCGGTCACGGTGCTGCCGACCAGCACCATGGCCACTGCCAGATAGAGATACCCGCACCGCAGCCTGTTGATGGCCATCGCCTGAATTCCCGTTGGAAAAGGCGCAGCGTAGGGCGCAGGCGGGAGGCAGGTCTTGAACGAAATTGCAGGGAAGGCGGGTCAGGCGCCCGCGGCCAACGCATAGCGGCGCGGCGACACCCCATAGGCGCGCACGAAAAGCCGCGTCATGTGGCTCTGGTCGGCAAATCCGCCCAGCGCGGCCGCATCGGCCAGCGCCATGCCCTGCCGGATGAGCCGCCGCGCCAGCAGCAGGCGACGCTGCATCTGGTAGGCGTGCGGCGTCAGCCCCGTGGCGCGCGTGAAGGCGCGCAGCACCTGGTAGCGGCTCAGGTCGCTGGCGGTGGCCAGATCGGCGAGCGACAGCGCGGCGGCCGGGTCGTCGTCGATGCGCGCGATCGCATGGCGCAGGGAGGACGGTATCGCCTCGCGCGCAGGGGCGGTGGCCAGCGTGCCGCGCGGACCGCCAGCCTGCGCCAGCACGCGCAACAGCAGGCTGTCGCACGCCAACGGCGATCCGCCTGCGGTGATGTGTGCATAAAGCGCAAGGACGTCACGGGCCAGCGCTGGCTGGTGCCGCGCCGGGGGCTCGAATTCGTAGAGGGAGGCGCCCGACAGACTGCCCGCATCGTGACGCCGAGGCACGCCCGCGCCGGTCAGGTCTTCGGCGCAGGCGGTCACGACGCCGGGATCCAGGTAGATCATCTGCCAGGCCCGCACACCGTCGCCGATGGGCGCGCCATCGTGGACCTCGCCCGGATTGACCGTGATGACGTAACCCGGCCCGGCCTCCACCTGGCCCCGGCCGCTGTGCGACACCTGTGCGCCTTGGCGCATCACCCCGATGCCGAATTGTTCATGCGTGTGGCGCGCGAACGCGTGGCCGCTGCAGGCGGATACGGCCTGCACGCCGGCGATGGCGCTGCGCTGCATGAGGAATTGGCGTGCGGGCATGAATGACGTGGCGGCGATGGCGGTCGGGCCAGTATCGCCCGCAGATCTCGCGCCGATCAAGCGTCGCTATTGCAGGCCGGTCCAGCGCGCCACGGAGGGTTCGGCCGAGGCCCATTTCCATTGCCCGTCCCGGCGCTGGCAGATCGTGCTGGCGTAGGCAGGCGCGGCGCCTTCCACTTCCACCGTAAACAGCACCTCGCGGCAGTGCGCCAGCGGCGTCTCGATGTCGCGCACCGCCTGGATGCTGCCGCGTTCGTTGCCCACCGCCAGGGTGCGTTTGATCTGCCACTGCCGGACTTCACCGATGGGCAGCCCGCCCACCGTATTGGCCATGACGTTCTGCTGGTCGTTCTTCCATTCGCGCAACACGTACTTCACGGTGGCGTCCACCGCGGCCTGCACCGTCACGCCAATGGCAAAGCCGGCAACGGGATTGGCCGTGGCCGCGCCGCTCAGCGTGCCGACCACCGCGCCCGTGGCGGGACCGATGGAGGAACTCTGGCAGCCCGCGAGCGCCAGGCTGGCGGCCAGCGCCAGCATGCCGATCGCCCGCGTCACTGCAGCGAGCCCCAGCGGGCGGTCGCCGGTTCGGCGCTGGCCCAGCGCCAGTTTTCGCCGTCGCGGCAGACGGTCGTGACGTAGAACTCGCGTTCCGGATCAGCGCCGGGTTTGCCGGCAGGCGTGTCCACCGAGAACACCACTTCCTTGCATTGCAAATCGCCACCGCCGATCAGCCGGCTGACGGTGACCTGGCCGCGCGCGTCGTCCTCGATCGGCAACTTATGCTCGACGTTCCAGCTGGCGACCTTGCCCACCGCAAGCGCGCCGGCCGCCTTGGCGATGGCGTCCTGCTCTTCGCCGCGTGTCTGGCGCTGCGCATAGGCCAGCGCGGCCTTCGCGCCGGCCTGCACGCCCAGGCCGATGCCCGTGGCTACCGTGGCGTTGTCGGTCACCTTGTTGGCGATGGCCGTGCCGGCGATACCGGCCGCGGCGCCCGTGCCTTCCCCGAGCATCGAACTGCAGCCTGAAAGCGCGGTCAGCGCGGCGAGTCCCAGCAGGCAAAGCGCGCGGCCGCTCGCAAAGGTTGGCGAGATGGTGAACAAGCTGCGGGCCCTCCTGTGAATCTTGGCGGGCGCAAGTATAGGAGGGCGCGCAGCCGCGCGGCCGCGGCCTTTACATTTGTTGGCATTTTTGTGCGCGAGGCGCGGCGGACAACCGGGGCGCGCCATCACGCCGCGGTCGTCACGTCATGCTGCGGGGCGATGCGCCAGCTCGAGCCGGGCGCGCCGCGCGCGCCATGTCCGCAGCACCAGCTTCTCGATCTCCACCACGCAAAAGAGCGCCGCGGCGGCCACCAGCGTCAGGGTCCAGTATTCCGGCGGCAGCGGGACGGTGCCGAACACGCGGTTCATCGCGGGCAGATAGATCAATGCGCATTGCAGCAGGCCCAGCAGGATCGTGACCAGCCACAGCGCCTTGTTGCGGAACATGCTGGGCGTGATCGGCCACCGGTCCTGCAGGCGGCAGTTGAACAGATAGGTCCATTGCGCCGTCACCAGCGTCTGCAGGATGACGGTGCGGATGAAGTCCGGATCGCGCCCGGCGGCAATCAGGCTCTTTTCGATGATGAAGGCGGACGTGGTGAAGAGCAGCCCCACGAACGCGATGCGCCAGAGGGCGAAGCCGTCCAGGATCGATTTCGCGGGATCGCGCGGCCGGCGCTGCATCATGCCCGGTTCGGCCGGTTCAAACGCCAGGCCGAAGGCCAGCGTGATGGAGGTCGCCATGTTCATCCACAGGATCTGCAGCGGCGTCAGCGGCGCCTGTGCGCCGGCCAGCAGCGCCACGATGACCAGCAGTCCCTGCGCCAGGTTGGTCGGCAGGATGAACAGGATCGTCTTCTTCAGGTTGTCGTAGACGCGGCGCCCTTCGCGCACGGCATAGGCGATGGAGGCGAAGTTGTCGTCCGCCAGCACCATGTCGGCGGCCTCTTTGGTGACCTCGGTGCCCTTGATGCCCATGGCCACGCCCACGTCCGCCTGCTTGAGCGCGGGCGCGTCGTTGACGCCATCGCCCGTCATGCCGACCACTTCGCCCATGCTTTGCAGCGCGCGCACCAGGCGCAGCTTGTGCTCGGGGCTGGTGCGCGCAAAGATGTCGTGGTCGCGCGCCAGCGCGGCAAGTTCTTCGTCGCCAATCTGCTGCAACTGGGCGCCGGTCACCGCCTCGCGCACATGCGTCATGCCCAGCATGGCGCCGATCGCCAGCGCGGTTTCGGGGTGATCGCCCGTGATCATCTTCACGCGGATCCCTGCCTGGTTGCACTGCGCGATGGCTTCGATGGCTTCGGGACGGGGCGGGTCCATGATGCCGGCCACGCCCAGCAACACCAGCCCGTCCTGAAAGTCCGGATGATCCAGCACTGTGGCGTCCGCCGTGCCGGGCTTGTACGCCGCTGCCAATGTCCGCAGGCCCTGGTGCGCAAAGGCCTCCAGGCCGCGCTCCCAGTAGTCCAGCCGCAGCGGCTGCGGCCCGGCTTCGCCCTGTTCCTGCGCGCACAGCTTGAACAGCACGTCGGGCGCGCCGGTGACGTAGATGATGTTCTGACCATGGTCGTCGCAGCGGCGCGCCATGTACTTGTAGCTGGAATCGAACGGCACCTTGCCGTGCTTGGCCACGCCCTCCAGGCTCTGGCCGGCCTTGGTTGCCAGCACCATCATCGCGCCTTCCGTGGGACCGCCCACGATGCGCCACTGCCCATCGGCATCTTCGTGGAGCTGGCTGTCGTTGCAGATGGCGGCCGCACGCACGAAGCGCGTCAGCGCGTCCTCGCGCTGCCAGTCCACCGGCGTCCCGTCGGATTCACGGGTGATCTCGCCAACGGGCCGGTAGTTGTCGCCCGACACGCGATACACGCCCTGCGCCAGCAGCACGTTCTTGGCGGTCATCTCGTTCATGGTCAGGGTGCCCGTCTTATCCGAGCAGATCACCGTCATCGCGCCCAGCGTTTCGACGGTGGGCAGCTTGCGGATGATGGCGCGGTTGCGCGCCATGCGCTGCACGCCCAGCGACAGGATGATGGAGATGATGGCAGGCAGGCCTTCCGGCACGGAGGCGACCGCGATGCTGATCAGCGACATCAGCAGGTCGGACAGCGGCATGTCGAGCACGTAACGGCCCAGCACGAACAGCACCACCACCATCACCAGCACTACCTGGAAGATGCGCTTGCCCAACAGCTCCATCTGCCGCAGCAGCGGCGTCTGCAGCGTCTGCACGTCCGTCATCATGCGGTTGATGTGGCCGATCTCGGTGTCGCTGCCGGTGGCCACGACGATGCCGCGCGCATTGCCCGCACTGACGTGGGTGCCCGAGAACCCCAGGTTCAGGCGGTCGCCCAGCGGCGCGTCACCCGGCAGGGGCGCATCGTGCTTTTCGACGACGGTGGATTCGCCGGTCAGCATCGATTCCTCGACGCGGAAGTTGTGCGTGTCAAAGAGCCGCACGTCCGCCGGGATCTTGTCGCCGGGTCGCAGGATCACGATGTCGCCCGGCACCAGGTCGCGGGCGTCGATCTCTTCCTTCTGCCCGTCGCGCACCACGCGGGCATGGTTCGACAGCATGTTGCGGATGCCGTCCAGCGAACGTTCGGCGCGGCTTTCCTGCACGTAACCAATGACGGCGTTGATGACCGCCACGGCCAGGATGACGCCGGTATCGAGCCAATGGCCCATCAGCGATGTCACCACCGCCGCACCCAGCAGGATGTAGATCAGCACGTCATTGAAGTGGCCCAGAAATCGCAGCCAGGCGCTGCGGCGGGCAGGCGGGGGCAGTGCGTTCAGGCCGTGGGTCTCTTGCCTGCGCCGGATCTGGTCTTGCGAAAGGCCGGCGGCGCTGGTCACCTGGATGCCCAACGTCTCGTCGACGGAGAGTTGGTGCCAGGGGCGAGGAGCTTGCGGAACCTGCGTGTTCGCCTGCGTCATGACGTACGGCCTCCCGGAGGGACCGGCCACGTGACCGGGCCGGAAGTCGGGGGCCGCACAGGTCAGTCCGGCGTCCATGATACGACGGGCTGCCGGCCCGAGGCGTCACATCGGCCGCGCGCCCTTCAGATAGACCTCGCGCAACGCCGCCGCAAACAGCGCCTCGACGTTGCGCCGCAATCCGTCGGACCGCGTGAACAGCGAGATCGGCGGAAGCGTCCAGTCAAACGAATACGGCACGATGGCCGCACCCGCGATGCGGACCAGTTCGTCGGCGATGTCGGCCGGCAGGATCGTGACGGCGCGGTCGCTGGCCACGATCATCTCGCCGATCAGCTTGGACGAGTCGCTTTGCACGGACGGCGGCGGGGGCGCCAGGCCGGCGCGCAAGAAGATGTCGGCCACCTGCTCGCGGATCGGGCTGCCCGGCGTGCCCAGGATCCAGTCCAGATCGGCCAGCCGGTTCCATTCCAGGCGCGACCGACCCAGCCGGGCGGCCAGCCGGCGGCTGGCGATCAGGCGCGGCTGCTGGTGGTACAGCACCTCGAAACCGATGTTGCTCAGGTCCACCGAGGGCGTGGCCCAGCCGACGACCACGTCCAACGTGTGGTCGCGCAATTGGCGCAATAGCGCCGGCCCCTGACCCTCGTGGATGGTGGCGGTGAGCTGACGGCCCTGCGGCAGCGTGCGGCCGATGGCCGCCGACAGCATCTGGCCCGACACGAACGGAATGACCCCGATGTGCAGGTGGGCGGCGTGCCCGGCCGCCACGGTTTCCATTTCCTGCACCAGATGGCCCAGGTCATGGACCAGCCCGCGGGCACGCGCCAGCACCACGGCGCCCATGGGCGTGGGCGTCATGCCCCGCACCGAGCGGTCGAAGAGGGGCACGCCAAACATGCTTTCCAGTTCGGCCAGCGCATTGGTCACGGCGGGTTGGCTGGTCGCCATGTGTTCGGCCACCCGGGTCAGTGACCCGTGCTGCTCGATCTGGAGCAGCAGCATCAGGTGGCGCATCTTCAGGCGCGAGGTCAATTTCCGGAAAACGGCATCCGGATCAAAGGCTGTCATAGACAAGGCATTAGGAAAGTGTGATGGGACGATATTAAATCCGAATGAACACCTTATGTCTTCCACCCTAGAATTTTGCACATTCAAGACAGCGAGGCCACAGCCCATGAACAACCCCTCCGACCGCCAGGCAGCCCTGGACTATCACGAGTTCCCCACCCCGGGAAAGATCTCCGTCGTGGCGTCCAAGCCGCTCGTCAACCAGCGCGACCTGGCGTTGGCGTACTCGCCCGGCGTGGCGGCGGCTTGCGAGGAAATCGTGGCCGACCCGTCCAACGTGTACCGCTACACCGCCCGCGGCAACCTGGTGGGCGTGATCTCCAACGGCACCGCGGTGCTGGGCCTGGGCAACATCGGCGCGCTCGCGTCCAAGCCGGTCATGGAAGGCAAGGCGGTGCTGTTCAAGAAGTTCGCCGGCCTGGATGTCTTTGACATCGAAATCAACGAAACCGACCCCGACAAGCTGGTCGAGATCATCGCCGGCCTGGAAGCCACCTTCGGCGGCATCAACCTGGAAGACATCAAGGCCCCCGAGTGCTTCACCGTCGAGCGCAAGCTTCGCGAACGCATGAAGATCCCGGTCTTTCACGATGACCAGCACGGCACCGCCATTACCGTGTCGGCCGCCTTCATCAACGGCCTGAAGGTCGTGGGCAAGGACATCAAGCAGGTCAAGGTGGTCACGTCGGGCGCGGGCGCTGCGGCGCTGGCGTGCCTGGACCTGATGGTGGACCTGGGCCTGCCGCTGGAAAACATCTGGGTCACCGACATCGAGGGCGTGGTTTTTGAGGGCCGCACCACGCTGATGGATCCGGACAAGGCGCGCTTTGCGCAAAAGACCGACGCCCGCAAGCTGGCCGAGGTGATCCAGGACGCCGACGTGTTCCTGGGCCTGTCGGCGGGCGGCGTGCTGAAGCCCGAAATGGTCGCCGCCATGGGTTCGCGTCCGCTGATCCTGGCGCTGGCCAACCCCACGCCGGAAATCCTGCCGGAAGTGGCGCACGGCGTGCGCGACGACGTGGTGATGGCCACGGGCCGTTCGGATTACCCGAACCAGGTCAACAACGTACTCTGCTTCCCGTACATCTTCCGCGGCGCGCTGGACGTGGGCGCCACGACCATCACGCGCGAAATGGAAATGGCCGCGGTGCATGCCATCGCCGACCTGGCCGAAGAAGAACAGAACGAAGTCGTGGCCGCCGCCTACGGCACCTACGACATCTCGTTCGGTCCCGAATACCTGATCCCCAAGCCCTTCGATCCGCGCCTGATCGTGCGCATCGCGCCGGCCGTGGCCAAGGCCGCGATGGAAGGCGGCGTCGCCACGCGTCCGCTGGCCGATCTGGAAGCCTACGAAGAACAGCTGCAGCAGTTCGTGTATCACTCCGGTGCGTTCATGAAGCCGCTGTTCTCGGCGGCCAAGCGCATCGTGCGCTCCGGCGGCAAGGCGCGCATTGTCTTCACCGAGGGCGAAGACGAACGCGTGCTGCGCGCGGTTCAGGTCATCGTCGACGAAGGCCTGGCCCGTCCGATCCTGGTGGGCCGTCCCGCCGTGCTGCTGTCGCGCATCGAAAAATTCGGCCTGCGCCTGCGCCTGGGCGAAGACGTCGAAGTCACCAACCCCGAATACGACGAGCGTTTCCACCAATACTGGACGACGTATTGGGAGCTGATGAGCCGCCGCGGCATCACCAAGGAGATGGCGCGCGTGGAAATGCGCCGCCGCCTGACGCTGATCGGCGCAATGATGGTGCATCTGGGCGATGCCGATGGCATGGTCTGCGGCACGGTCGGCGCGTACCACGACCACCTGCGATTCGTGGACGAGGTCATCGGCCGCCGTCCGGGCCACAACGTCTACGCCGCCATGAACATCCTGCTGCTCGACGAGCGCACGGTGGTGCTGGTGGACACGCACGTGAACGACGAGCCCACCGCCGAGCAGATCGCCGAATTCACCATCATGGCCGCGCAGGAAATGGCGCGCATGAATCTGGCGCCCAAGGTCGCGCTGCTGTCGCGCAGCAACTTCGGCTCGGGCAGCTCGGCCTCGGGCGAGAAGATGCGCCGCGCGCTGGAACTGGTGCGGCAGATGGATCCGGAACTGGAAATCGACGGCGAAATGCACGGCGATTGCGCGCTGGACGAGGCCCTGCGCATGCGCATCCTGCCGTCGTCCACGCTCAAGGGTGAAGCCAACCTGCTGGTGTGCCCGAATGTGGACTCCGGCAACATCGCCTACAACCTGCTCAAGACGGCAGCGGGCGGCAACGTCGCGGTGGGTCCGTTCCTGCTCGGCGCCAATGCCCCCGTGCACATCCTGACCAACAGCTCCACCGTGCGCCGCATCATCAACATGACGGCCATGACGGTGCTCGACGCCAACCGCGTCGAAGGCGCCTGATCGCCATTGAGCCCGCCGCGTGATTCGCGCGGCCAAGACAATGCGCGCCACTCCTCATGGAGCCGGCGCGCATTTTTTTCTGCAGGTGAGCGGCCAGGCCTAGTTTGCGCTGGCCTTCCAGGTGCCGTCCGGTTGCTTGCAGAACCAGAACTGCCAGGTTTCGGTCGTGGTGGTCCGCGAGAAATTGCCGACCAGGAAGCGGCAGACGCGGTCATTGCCGGCTTTGGTGGTTTGCTTGGGCGTCAACTGCACCGTGATTGGCGCCGCCTTCTTGCGCTGGTGCGTGCTGGTCCATTCGGTGCTCTGGCCGTCGGCCGAGCTGTTCAGCGCCTGTGCCACGGCCTCGTGAAACGAGGCGCGGTCGGCCGGCAATATCTGTGTGATGAGGGCGTCGTTGAGCATGACGGCCGGGGCGGCGACCGCCGCCGACGCCATGACGCTGGACAGAAGCACTGCGGCAAGAACGCGGGGATATTTCAAGATGGGCTCCCTGATGTGAACAGCCAGTAAGGCGGTAAGCGAGTCTGCACCGTGAATCTGAGCCGATAGTACGCCAAAAAAAGGCCGCCCAACGGGCGGCCAAGCTACAACAAGGGGAGGGTAAATCGTTGCGCTGCGGGAGAGCCGGATCAGTTGCCGTTTCAGTTGCCGCGATACACGCCGGCAAACGGCATGTCATTCGGTTCCACGTTCGACACTTGGCCGGCGGCCTTGGCGGCGGCCAGTTCGGCCTGTACCTCGGCGCGGGTCTTGCCGGTGTGCGGCGTGCCATACACACCTTGGAACGGCGTGTTGTTCGGTTCGGCGTTGGTGTTGATGCCGGCAGCCTTGGCGGCGGCCTTGGCGGCAGCCAGTTCGGCCTTCACCTGAGCGCGGGTGGGGCCTTCGTACGGGGTGCCGTAGACGCCCTGGAAGGGCACGTTGTTGGGTTCGATGTTGGGCGAGGCGTAGGCGCCGGCGCTCAGTGCAGCCAGCGAGAACATCAAAGCGGTAGCAAGGGTCTTCATGGTAAACCTCCGATTTCTAGAGCCTGGGAGCGAATCCGGCGGCCTTTCCGTCGTGGTTCGTTGCTGTTTCCCGATGGGGTGAATCTTGCGCCGATCTAGAATGCGGATAAACCCGGATATCGGTAAAAGATAATTCCATCAGTGGAAAGATTTCGCCTCTAAGTAGGCTAAATCACCATTGTTGGAATACCGAGGCGGGGCGGATCGACTGGACTTGTGCATGGAAAAAATCGACCTCACCCGGGAAAAGGCCACGCTTCTCATCACGCTGTACGCCAAGGCCCGAGAAAGCCAGCTACCCAATTCCGTGCTGCAGGACCATCACGCCGCCGATGCCGTCGCCCACATCGACTACGATTTTTCGCGCCTGATCTGCCCGAGGACGCGCTGCTGACGTTGCTGCGCACGGTCACGGCGCAGTTTCCGTCCGGCGAGGTGGTCTTCGATGCCTACAACCGCCTGGGCCTGGCCTGGGTGGCGCACAACCGCATGATCCAATCCACGGGCGCCGTCACGCGATGGAGCCTGGGGCGTCCGCAGGATCTGGAGGCGCAGGTGCCGGCCTTGCGGCTGCGCACGGTGCGCGGCGGGTACGAAACCGACGACCCCGCGCAGCGGGCACGATATTCGCTGCCGGCGCAGGCGGCGTTATGGCTGATGCGCCGGGTCGAGCCCTTGGGTAGTATGACCAGGCTGCTGCGCTATCACTATTAGCGATCAGTAGTGCGGCGGCAGTTCGTCGCGCAGGCTGCGGAAGGGGGCTGCCCCCTCAGGCGCCTGCTGGCGCAGGTCGGCGACCTCGCGCATGAGCCGGTCGATCTGCTGTTGTTGGCGGACGATGATCTGGTTCAACTGCTCCAGAAGATCATCCGAGAAGCTGGCTTTGACCTCCAGGTCCATCAGCCGGCGTTCGATGTCTTGCGTATTTTCCATGGCGGGTATTAGAACCCATTCCCGCCCGATCACAGGAGAGAAGTTTGGTACAGCGGCAATGGCGGGACAGCGGCACGTGGTGGTGGACGGCAAGCACGATACTGGCGCTTGCACCGGCTGCGACCGCGCTGGCGCAAGCCCAGACGCTGGCCCCGGTGGTGGTGACCGGCACCCGGCTCGGCACCGCGGTGCTGGACACGCCGGCCTCCGTCGATGTCGTGCAGGGCAGCGCCATGCGCTGGCAGCAGCCCGGCATCAACCTGTCCGAAGGGCTGGCTGGCGTGCCCGGCCTGCAGATCCAGAACCGCCAGAACTACGCGCAGGACCTGCAGATTTCCAGCCGCGGCTTCGGTGCGCGGTCCACGTTCGGTGTGCGCGGCGTGCGGCTGTATGTCGACGGCATTCCCGCAACGATGCCCGATGGCCAGGGGCAGACCTCCAATATCGACATCGGCTCCATCGACCGCGTCGAGGTGCTGCGCGGGCCGTTCTCGGCGCTGTACGGCAATTCCTCCGGGGGCGTCATCCAGGTGTTCACGCAGGACGGCGCCAATCCGCCCGAGATCACCGCCAGCGGCTGGGGCGGCAGCTACGGCACATGGCGCTACGGCGCGCAGGCCAGCGGCGTCACGGGCACGGGCGCGGGTCAGCTGGATTACGTGCTGGACCTGTCGCGTTTCACCACCGATGGCTATCGCGATCACAGCGCCGCGCGCAAGAATCTGGGCAACGCCAAGCTGGGCCTGCAACTGAACGACGACAGCCGCCTGACCCTCGTCGTCAATAGCGTCGACCTGAAGGCGCAGGATCCGCTGGGCCTGACCTACCAGCAGTTCCAGGACGACCCGCGCAGCGCGCCGGTGGCCGAGCAGTACAACACCCGCAAGACGGTCAAGCAGACGCAGGGCGGGCTGGTCTTCGACCACCAGATCGACGGCCGCAACGCGCTGCGCGTGATGGTGTATTACGGCCAGCGCGATACCACGCAATATCAGTCGATCCCGCCCGCCGTGCAGACGCCGCCCACGCAAGCCGGCGGCGTCATTGATCTGAAGCGCCAATACGGCGGCGCGGACGTGCGCTGGACCTCGGAACTGACGCTGGCGGGCCGCGCGCTGACCGTGATCGGCGGCTTCTCGTACGACACCATGCAGGAAGACCGCAAGGGCTACGAGAACTTCGTCGGTTCGGGCGCAAGCCGCCAGTTGGGCGTGAAAGGCGCGTTGCGCCGCGATGAAACCAATCGCGTCTACAACGCCGACCCCTATGCGCAGGCCTCCTGGAATTTTGCCGACCGCTGGACGCTGGACGCAGGCCTGCGCTACAGCACGGTCCGCTTCGACTCCGACGACCACTACATCACCGCCGGCAATACCGACGACAGCGGCGGCGCGCGCTACCGCAAGGCGTTGCCCGTGGCCGCGCTGCGCTACGCCGTCAACGACGACGTCAGCGTCTACACCTCGTACGGCCGGGGTTTTGAAACGCCCACGCTGAACGAGATCTCGTACCGGCCCGGCGGCGACCCGGGGCTGAACTTCGGCTTGATGCCATCGGTCAGCACCAACGTCGAAGCCGGCGTCAAGGCGCGCATGGCCGGCGGCCTGCTGACGGCCGCGGTGTTCAGCACCCGCACGGACGACGAGATCGTGTCTGCGGGCAGCCTGGGCGGGCGCACCAGCTACCAGAATGCCGGCCGCACGCGCCGCGATGGCCTGGAACTGAGCTGGTCCGGGGAATTTGCGCGCCATTGGCGCACGCAGCTCGCGTACACGCTGCTCAACGCACGCTATGCCGACGACGGCAGCGGCGATATCCGCGCGGGCAACAAGATCCCCGGCATCGCGCGCCAGGCGGCCTATGCCTCGCTGGCCTGGGCGCCGCCCGAAGGCTGGCAGGCCGGAGTGGAAGGCCGCTACCTGAGCAAGATCTACGTCAACGACGCCAACAATGGCGACGCGCCCGCCTATTTTGTCGCGGCCGCCAGCGTCGGCTACATCAAGCGCGCCGGCCCGTGGGAGCTGAACGCCTACGCCCGCGTCGACAACCTGTTCGACCGCGACTACGCAGGTTCGGTCATCGTCAACGAAGGCAACGGGCGCTATTACGAACCGGCGCCCGGACGGAATGCGGGCGTGGGCGTGGGGGCGACTTACCGGTTCTGACGCGCGAGGTGCGTGGGGCTGTCGTGGCCCCGCCCGCGCCTTACGCCGCGGCGGGGTAGCAGTACGCGCTGTCCTCGCAATCGCTGCATCCCGGCGCGGCCGCGGCGGGCAGGTCGGCGTGTTCGCACGCCGAATGCGCCAGGAATTTCTTCCAGCGCAGATTGTTCACGTTACGGCTCACCAGGCCCGGATAGTGACGCGCAAGCAGCACGGTGACGTCTTCGCGACCCGACAAACCCAGATCGCGCCACAGGTGGTCTGGCCGCAGGCAGGCGTGCGCCAGAACGCTGCTGACCCATGGGGTGGTGTCGGGGCCGGGCGCGCGGTAGGCGTCGAGCAGGACGCGCATCAACAGCGTGAAACCGGGCTGAGGATCGCTCACGCCCATCCCGACGTAGGCGGCATATTGCTCGCGCAGCGGGGACAGGGATGTGTCGAAGCCGGTCAGCGCGCCCGGGAACAGATAGTCCAGCAGGTCGTGCAGTTCGGCCGGCGACAGACCACTACGCGCGAGGTCCTGGTGGGCAATGCTGGTGCCGATGACGGCGGCGAAAAAGCCGGCGTCGGGATGAACGGGCGGTGCATATCGCAGCAAGGCATGCGCAAACCGCTGGGCCCGATCGGTGATGCTGGTGTCGGGAAGAGAGGGCGGCACGGGCACGGCGTCCATCATGATTCTTAATGCGGTAACGGTTTTATTAAGCTGTTAACTAAACAGTGTAGGGGCGAATATATAACGAAAAATCGGCGCGCTTCTGCCATATGCGGGTGAATCCCCGTTGGGACATACCCGAGGGTAATTAGCGGGGACAGGTATGATCGGCGTCCTTTCCATTGCATAACACCCCAAACATGCCGCGCCGTTTCCGTCCCGCTGTCACCCGTCTGTTCGGCGCTGTCGCGCTGGCGCTGGCCGGCATGGCCGCATCGCCGCCGCCGGCCCTGGCCTTTGACGTCGGCGCTGTCATTGATTCGATCCGGCTTTCCCGTTATCCGCTGCGCGAGCCCGAGCGCCGGGTGTGGGGCACCGAGAACGTCAAGGACGCCGTCCTTGTGGGTCAGATGGAAAACCGGCTGTACCTGTACCGGTACGTGCGCGAGGGGGCCAAGACCTTCAAGCTGGATTTCCGCTCGCAGCCGCTGGTGATCGATCCCGAAGGCTGGAAGGCGTCGCGCGAGGACAACGTGGCGGTCCGGTCCCCGCGCGCGGGCGAGGCCTTCTACTGGGTCGGTTATGCCGATCGCGGCGCCGGCGCCGGCAAGGCCACGGGTTTTCTGGTGGACGACAAAGGCGAGGCCGCGTCGGTCAACGCCGACTCGCAGCTAGCGGTGGTCACCAGCAGCCGCCCGTGGGACGAGGCGCGCCGCGCGCAGGCCCTGGCAACATTGCAGGCGGCGCTGCGCGACTATCCCACGCGGCTGGACCCCTTTCCCGCGCAGGTGCGTTTCGAACACCAGACGGCGCCGGACGTGACGGCCACGTTCCGCACGTTGCATCAGGTGGCGCGCGCCATTCCGCGCGCCAAGACCGCCGAGTTCAACCGTGCGCTGGCCGACCTGCGCCGCTTCGTCATGGCGCAGGATTATCGCGAGATCGATCCGGACGGCAAGGACGCCGAGATGCTGACCGCCTTGAACGACTACGGCTTCTGGCTGGCCGAGTCGGGCGACACGGCGCAGGCGGAACGCATCCTGACCGACGTGCTGCGGCGCGATCCGTCGCGCACCGCCGCTTACCTTAACCGCGCCGACGCCCGCTGGAAACAGCGCGAGAAATCGCGCGAGGAGCGGGCCTATTACGAAGCGCTGGCGCGCGAGGACTACCGGCTGTATTGCTCAAAGCGCCTTGCCGCCAAGGAAGCCATTCCGGCCAACATCGCGTCCCGCATCGGCGCGGCGCTGGAGGCCTCGGCACTGGATGCGCAGGTCTGCCGTCCGCGCCTGGCGATCTTCCAGGCGATCCAGGCGAACGATCTGGACGCGGTGCGCGCCCAGCTGGCGGGCGGACAGGATCCGAACGGCGTGAACGAATACGGCAGGTCCGCACTGTCGGTGGCCGTGTCGCGCAAGCAGCTTGAGATGGTGCGCGTGCTGCTGGACGCGGGCGCCAAGGCGGACGGCCCCGACAACGGGTTCTCGCTGGTCGCCAGCGCGTTGCCGGACGCCAAGGACACCCGCCCGGCCGCAGAGCGCTACGCGCTGGCCGACATCCTGATCGCCGCGGGCGCGCCGGTGGATGCGCTGGACTCGAACGGCACGCCGCTGCTGATGCGCCGGATTTCGTACTACAGCGACAGCAAGGAAAACCTGGTCTACCTGCTGGAGAAGGGCGCCAATCCGAACGCGCGCGAAAAGAACGGGCGCTCGCTGCTGCATGCCGCGCTGCAAACGCCAAAGAATTTCTGGTTTGCCGAGAAACTGCTGGCGCGGGGGGCGGACATCAATGCCGCCTACACCCGCATGTATTACGGCAACAGTCCCATGTGGGAAACGCCCTTGCTCGAGGCCCTGCGGGAATCGCCGGGCGGCGACCTCACCCCGTCGGCAACCTATGCCGTGCCCGAGCGCGTGACATACGTGCTGGCCCATGGCGCCGATCCCGCGGTGGGCGGCTACGGCGCCAGCAAGGACGCGCCGGACCGTAACGGGATGAATGAAGGCCTGTCGCTGGCCGTCCGCTACCTGCAGCCTGGCCTCATCGATCAGTTGGTGCAGGCTGCTCGCCCGCCGCAAGCGCCGCTTTCGACGGAGCCGTTGTCCAGTCTGCTGTCGATGTGGAATCAGGTGGAGCAACGCGCGGCGGCTGACGGCAACAGCGCGGCGTGGGACGGCCAGCGCGCGCGGCTGCGCGCCGTCGCGGACCGGTTGGTGGCCGCAGGGGTGCCGCTGGCGGCGCCGGCCGACACGGCGGGACCGCTGCGCAACCGGATCGCGCCGCTCAGCCTGCCGTGGCTGCCCGACGATTTGTACGAGGCTTGGCTGAAGGCGGGTGCGGACCCGACCGACCGGAGCGATTCCGACATGCGGATTGAGGGCGTCGCGGCGGCGGACGCGCTGCCGCTGGTGACCATGCTGAACCTGGGCATGGACAACAAGGTTCAGTTGCTGCTCGAACACGGCGGCGCGCCAAAGACGCCGGCCCGTTGCGGCATGGCGGTGGCGGACGTGCTGGCCTGGCAGCTCGGCAACAACGGCCCGGTCAGCCCGATGGGCGGACGTGCGGTCAAGCAGGTGCTCGATGCAACCGCTGGCCCGGCTGGATGCGATCTGAACCAGACGTCGCGCGTGCAGCCCTTCGAGGGCGTGACGGCAACCGAGCTGGCACGGCGCGCCGAGGTGGACCTGCCGGCGCCGCCGCGCTGAATCGCCATGCTGATCCGCCGCGCTGATCCGCCGCGCTGAGCCGCCGCGCTGATCCGGCGCGCGCTGCGCAGCGGCTGTGGCCAGCTGCCTGCCCGCGACGCCCCAGCGCCTTCCGCGCAATCCCACCCCAAAAAAAAACAGGCGCCCGAAGGCGCCCGTTTTTGCATGCCTGAACGGCAAGCGGTCATTACATGGCGTGGCCCATGTTGACGTTCATGTTGTACAGCACCCAGGCCGAACCACCGACGATGATGAAGATGATCAGCACGGTGAAGACAAACGTGGCCAGGTTGTCGCGGGACGACTTCGATGCGCCCATGTGCAGGAAGTACACCAGCTGAACCAGCAGCTGGAGAATGCACAGCGCCACCACGCCGATGATCGTGGCGGTGTGGGACAGCGCGCCGTGCATCACCAGGCCGAACGAGCCGAAGGTGAGCAGCAGCGAGAGCACGAAACCGATGATGTAGGACTTCAGGCTGCCGTGATCGGCGGCGTGATCGTCGTGGCCGTGTGCGGCCGCAGCGGAGTGCGACATCAGAGGGCTCCCAGAAGGTAGACAAAGGTGAAGACGCAGATCCAGACGATGTCCAGGAAGTGCCAGAACAGGCTCAGGCACGCCAGACGACGCTTGTTGATCGAGTCCAGGCCATGACGGCGGATCATGTCGAGCATGACGATGATCCAGATCAGGCCAAAGGTCACGTGCAGGCCGTGCGTACCGATCAGCGTGAAGAACGCGGACAGGTAGGCGCTGCGGCCCGGACCGGCGCCGATGCTGATCAGGTGATGGAATTCATAGATTTCCATCGCGATGAAGCCCGCGCCGAACAGGAACGTGACCATCAACCAGCCCATGGCACGGCTCTTGTTGTTGGCGTGCACGTTCAGGTTGGCCATGCCGAAGGTGAAGCTGGACACCAGGAGCAACAGCGTTTCGACCAGGACGAAGTTCAGGTCGAACAGTTCCTTGCCGGACGGACCGCCCGCGGTGGCGTTGGACAACACCGCGAACGTGGCAAACAGCACCGAAAAGATCAGCAAGTCGCTCATCAGATAGACCCAGAAACCGAAAACGGTCTTGGATCCATCGTCGTGATGCGCGTGATCGTCGTGACCCGCGTGGGGGTGAGTGGCTACGGCTTGAATCATGGCTCAGGCGGCCTTCTGCATTTTGTCAAAGTGAGCGTTTTCGATGCGTTCGACTTCCGCGGCCGGGACCCAGTAGTCGACGTCGCGGTCATAGGCGCGAACGATGAACGAACCGATCATGCCCACGAAACCGACGATCGACAGCCACCAGATGTGCCAGATCAGCGCAAAGCACATGACCAGGCCAAAGGCGCCAATCCAGACACCAGCGGCGGTGTTCTTCGGCATGTGGATGTCTTCGTACTTGGCCGGGCGCTTGTACGCCTTGCCGCTTTGCTTGTCTTCCCAGAACTGGTCCAGTTCATCGACGTGAGGAACGTGGGCGAAGTTGTAGAAAGGCGCGGGCGACGAGATCGACCATTCCAGCGTGCGGCCATCCCACGGATCGCCGGTGACGTCCTGGTTCTGCTTGCGCTGACGCACCGAGACGAACACTTGCTGCAGCAGGAAGAAAATGCCCAGCATGATCAGCGCGGCGCCAGCCAGCGCGACCAGCAGGTACGGCTGCCATTCGGGGTTGTCGTAGTGGTTCAGGCGACGCGTCATGCCCTTGAAGCCCAGGACGTACAGGGGCATGAAGGCCAGGAAGAAGCCGACGAACCAGCAGTAGAACGAGTAGCGGCCCAGACGCTCGTTCAGCGTGAAGCCGAACGCCTTCGGGAACCAATAGACCATGCCGGCGATGCAGCCGAACACCACGCCACCGATGATGGTGTTGTGGAAGTGCGCGATCAGGAACAGGCTGTTGTGCAGGATGAACGACACGCCGGGGATGGCCAGCATCACGCCGGTCATGCCGCCGATGACGAACACGATCATGAAGCCCAGCGTCCACAGCACCGGCGTCGTGATGCGCAGGCGGCCGCGGTAGATGGTGAACAGCCAGTTGAAGATCTTGGCCCCGGTCGGGATCGAGATGATCATTGTCGCTATGCCGAAGAAGGCATTGACGTTGGCCCCCGCACCCATGGTGAAGAAGTGGTGCAGCCAGACCAGGAACGACAGCACGCCGATGGCGGCCGTGGCGTAAACCATGGACTTGTAGCCGAACAGGGTTTTGCGGGCGAACGTGGCAACGATTTCCGAATACACGCCGAAGGCCGGCAGCACCAGGATGTAGACCTCGGGGTGGCCCCAGATCCAGATCAGGTTCACGTACATCATGACGTTGCCGCCACCGTCGTTCGTGAAGAAGTGCGTGCCCAGGTAGCGGTCCATCGTCAGCAGCGCCAGGGTCGCGGCCAGCACGGGGAAGGCGGCGACGATCAGGACGTTGGTGACCAGCGAGGTCCACGTGAAGATCGGCATCTTCATCAGGGTCATGCCAGGCGCACGCATGCGCAGGATGGTGACGATGAAGTTGATGCCGCTAAGTGTTGTCCCCAGCCCTGATATCTGCAGTGCCCAGAGGTAGTAATCCACCCCCACGCTTGGACTGTAGTCCAGCCCGGACAACGGCGGATACGCGAGCCAGCCGGTCGCGGCGAATTCGCCCACGAACAGCGACAGCATCATCAGCACGACGCCGGCGGCGAACAGCCAGAAGCTCAGCGAGTTCAGGAACGGGTACGCCACGTCGCGGGCGCCGATCTGCAGCGGCACGACGATGTTCATCAGCCCGGTGATGAAGGGCATCGCCATGAAGAAAATCATGATGACGCCGTGGGCGGTGAAGATCTGGTCGTAGTGGTGCGGCGGCAGGAAGCCGGCCGAGTCCGCGGACGCGACGGCAAGCTGCGTGCGCATCATGATGGCGTCGGCAAAGCCGCGCAGCAGCATGATCAGCGCAACGATGATGTACATCACGCCGATGCGCTTGTGGTCGACGGTGGTGAGCCACTCCGTCCAGAGGTACTTCCACTTCTTGAAGTAGGTGATGGCGCCGAAGACCGCTAGGCCTCCCAGGCACACGGCGGCCAGCGTAACCATGACGATGGGGTCATGGTACGGAATGGCCTCGAGGGTAAGTTTCCCGAGCATTGTTAGTTGATTCCTGCGATCAGATTATTCGACGTGGAGGTGCACGTGGCGGAGTCCACGCCGGCCATCTTGGTCATCGTGCTGCCCAGAATGAAATCAAACATGGCGGGCGGCGCCGACGAATACTTCACGACCGGGTTGCGCTCGCTGCGCTTGGTCAGTTCCGCATAGACCTCGGGGGTCAGGGCGGTGGGAGCAGCCTTCGCTTCCTTGATCCAGTTGTCGAACCCTTCCTGCGACATGGCGTGCGCCTTGAAGCGCATGCCCGAGAAACCGCCGCCGCTGTAGTTGGCCGAAATGCCGGCGTAGGTGCCGATTTCGCGCGCGTTCAGGTGCAGCTTGGTCTCCATGCCGGCCATCGAATAGATCTGGCTGCCGAGCTGGGGAATGAAGAACGAGTTCATGACCGAAGCCGACGTGATCCGGAAGTTGACCGGAACGTCCACGGGGAACGCGATCTCGTTGACCGTGGCGATGTCGTACTCGGGGTAGATGAAGAGCCACTTCCAATCCAGTGAAACCACCTCGATGGTCACCGGCTTGTGTTCGGACACGAGCGGCTTGTAGGGATCCAGCGCGTGCGTGGAGCGCCAGGTGATCACGGCAAGAATCGCCACGATGATACAAGGGACGGTCCAGACGACGGCTTCGATTGCCGTGGAGTGGGCCCACTTGGGCTGGTAGTCAGCTTTGGTGTTGGAAGCGCGGTACTTCCAGGCAAACGCCACGATCATGATGAGGACCGGGATCACGACGATGAGCATGAGCCCGGTCGCCGTCAGCAGCAACGTCTTTTCCTGGATGCCGATATCTCCCTTGGGGGAGAGGATTTCCATGTTGCAGCCGCCAAGCAGCATGACCGCGCCGACGCCAAATATGCGCGTAAGGGTCGCAAGGAGGGGGTGTTTCACGTACAGCCTTGGATGGAAGGTGGGAAATGCTGCAAAGCAGCAGACTGGAATGCTGCTAGGCAGCAACGTCCATCCTATCGGTTTGATCTGGGTCAAGCCTGCGACGAAAGGTCGCATTGCCTGGGAGAAATCCGGCCCAATGGCGGCGGATTCAGGGTTTTCCTAGGGGAGCAGAAGCCCCGAGGGGAGGGAGGGGGTGCGACGATATGTCGCACGTGCACATGGGGGTGTTGTAAAGATGTGTCGCCCCGCACAACTCATTCCGGAAGCACCTCGCGTTCCGGCCCCGGTTTTTTCGCCAGCTTGCGTTGCAGCGAGCGCCGGTGCATGCCGAGGAGGCGCGCCGCGGCGGAAACATTGCCGCCGGTCTCGTGCAGAGCCTGGTGAATGTGCTCCCATTCTAGGCGGTGCAACGGCGTCATGGTCGTTTCGATCGTAACCGTTTCTGGCTTCACCAGACCCAGCGTGCGCAGGATCATGGGCGCCGTGGCCGGCTTGGGCAGATAGTCGTCGGCGCCGCGCTTGATGGCTTCCACGGCGGTGGCCACGCTGGCGTAGCCGGTGACCAGCAGGATGCGCATGTCTTCGCGCAGCGCGCGCAGCGGGCGGATCAGGGTCAGGCCGGAGTCCTCACCCAGGCGCAGGTCGACCAGGGCAAAGGCCGGACGGATTTCCTCGGCCACGCGTAGCGCCTCGGCGATGCCGGTGGCGGTTCGGGTTTCCAGGCCGCGGCGCGACAGGCTGCGCTGCAGGGTGCGCACGTAGAGTTCGTCGTCGTCGATCAGCAGGCCAAGATCGTTTGCATTCATCACATTCAGGTCCCGGGGTTGCCGAGAGGCAAATAAAAGCGGATGCGGGTGCCGCCGCCTTCGGCCGCGGTCATGGTCATTTCACCGCCCATCTGTTCCACGGTGGCGTGCGACAGGGCCAGGCCCACGCCCAGTCCTCCCGGCTTGCCGCTGTTGAACAGGCTGGTCGCCGGCAGCACGGCATGATCGGGATCGAAACCCCGTCCGTAGTCCCGGACTTCGCCGCGCAGGGCGCCGTAACCGTATTCCAGATGCAGGTCCACGCGGGGCGCGTCGGCGGATTCCCCCGCGTCCGCGGCGTTGTTCAGCAACGCCTGCAAGAGGTGGGCGATGGCGGGATCGACGCGCAGGCTGGTGGGCAGCGTGCCCGAGCGTTGCAGGTCGATGGTCGGCCGGATCAAACGCCATTGCCCCACGACGCGAACCAGATCCACGGCGGTTGGGACCGCCAGATTGCGGATGCGTTCCCGGCACAGGGCCAGAAGCTGGCTGAGGGTGGTGACGTCTTCCCGCAGGTCTTCGTCGTCCTGGACCTCGGCGGCGATCTCGTCGGTCAGCAGCGTCATCGTGGCGAGCGGCGTGTTCAGCTCGTGCGCCATCGCGGCGGCGTGGGTGGCCAGGGCGACGATGCCTTCGTTGCGGGTGAAGCGTTCGCGCAGGCGGGCCAGTTCGCGCTCGCGGGCGCGCATGTCGGCGGCCAGGCGGGTCGAGAACACCAGCACCACCACGACCGAAATCAGGAAATTGGCGCCCAGACCCCATAGCAGCAGGGTGTGGGGGTCGACGTCGCCACGCAGGGGCTGCCCGAAGATGGCGGCGGCGCCATAGCCCAGCACGCCGGCCAGCGCCGCGGCCAGCGCCCAGTTGCGCGGCAGCGCCAGCGCGGCCAGGGCGGTCAGGATCAGGAACATCGTGCCGAACGGATTGCTGATGCCGCCGCTCCAGCCCACCATCCAGGCCAGCACCGCCATGTCGATGAACAGGTGGCCGAAGGCGGTGGCGTGGGAGAGGTCGCGCGGATGGCGCAGGCGCAGGCTGGCGTAGACGTTGAAGCCGATCAGCATGCCCACGCCCAGCCACAGCGGTTCCAGCGGCAGATCCAGGCCCAGCACGCTGCTGGCGACGAGGACGGTGGCGGCCTGGCCCGCGATGGCGAGCCAGCGCAGGCTGCAGAGGGTACGCAGGAAGGAAAAGGCGGAACTACCGGGCATATCCAGATACAGAGGGCCGGCCAGCCTGCCGGCAGTTACGGGCGCCCGGCTGCGCGGAACGCTGGCATCCGGAGCGCGGCGGCGGTGGCCGGCTGCTGCCCGGGCCGGAAGGCGCGGGATTCGGACGTGCAGGCATTGTATGGTGAATCGGAGGGCGGCGCTGTCGCGGCGGCGGGGCGATGTGTCCCTGATATGTAGCCGCCGATAGGGGAACAGGCGAGCATGGAGCGCCGGCGACAGGCGTTCAAATGGCGAGATCGCGGTGCGACCCCGCCACGCGGCAGGCGCGCGATGAGCGCCTGCCGCCCGTCATCAGTGGCCGTGACCGGCCGCTGGCGCGGCGGTCGCATTCAGTGGCCGGGCCACTGCGTCGATCGGTACGCGCCGCTGCTGACGGGCCGCGTCTTCCACGATCAGCGTCAGCGCGACGTGATCGCCCGGCACGATCTGCTTGGCCAGGTCGATCAGCATGACGTGGTAGCCGCCGGGTTTCAGGTCCACCGCCTGGCCGGCGGGCAGGTCGATGCCGGGCACCTGGCGCATCTTCATGACGTTGTCCTGCATCGCCATCTCGTGCACTTCCACGTGCTTGGCCGCCTGCGATTCCACGCCGACCAGCCGGCCGGCTTCCTTGGACGTCAGTTGCATGAACACGCCGGTCGCGTGCTGGTTGGGCACGGTCGCGCGCACCCAGGCGTCCTGCACGGACAGGCCGGCGTCCTGCGCCAACGCAACATGGCTGAGTCCGGCCAGGGCCAACGCGAAGACGGCGGCCAGCGGTTTGATCGAAAGCTTCTTCATGAGGGTTTCCTTTATTGGGTCAGAGCACGGTGCGCAGGTCTTGCGCGCATTCCTGCGCGCTCTGCTGATGGCGCAGCGCCACGCGCAGCTTGCCTTCGGCGTCGATGAGGTACGTCAGCGCGGTGTGGTCCATGGTGTAGGACGAGCCGGTCGGGACCTTCTGGTAGAACACCTTGAAGGTCTGGGCGGCGGCGCGGGTCTGTTCCGCCGTGCCGCGCAGACCGACGAAGCCGGGATCGAAGGCCTGGGTGTAGGCGCGCAGGATCTCAGGCGTGTCGCGCTCGGGGTCCACGGTAATGAAGAGAACGCGCAGCTTGTCGGCATCCTTGCCCAGCAGCGTCTTGATCTCGACGGCGCGGGTGAGCGCCGTCGGGCAGATGTCCGGGCATTGGGTGAAGCCGAAGAACAACATGACCGGATGCCCGCGGTAGTCGGCCAGGGTGCGGGTTTTGCCATCGGTGTCCTGCAACTGGAAATCGCCGGTGGTCATGCCGGACAGGTCCATGCCGTGCAGCGGCGGGGCGTCGGGACCGCAGCCCGCCAGCGGCAGCAGCGCCAGTGTCGACAGCAGCAGACGGCGACGCGGGTCGGGCGCGCCCGGCGTGGGGGCGGCGCGCGTCACGCCGGCGGGCGTGCGAGAAAAAAGGGAATTCATTGAAACCTCTGGATTGACGAGTCGGCCACGCGGTCTGGCCGCGCGGCAAGTGCCGTCCGCAGCGCCTTACTAATTAGTAAGGGGCGTGGACGATCCTGGACGAAGTCATGCCAGCGGCGGCGGCGCGCGCGAACCCAGCGGCGGACCGTGGGCGGGCTGCGCGGGCAGGGCGCGATGCGCAGGAGGGAAGACAGGATGTCCGGCGGCCGTCAGCAGCAGCGTCGTCATGGCCGGCGCCGTGGCGGGCGTGGCGTGGACAAGCAGGCCGAAGGGACATTGCGCGCCGGTGTTGGCGTTGTCGTGCGGGGCCTTGCCGCCGTCATCGGCCGGCAGCGCCACGCTGAATGACGACACGTTGCCCGCCGCCGAGCAGAATGTGACCTCGAGCCGGCCATCGTGCAGCGCGCGGGCGTCCGGCATGTAGCCAGCGGGAATCAGCGCCCGCAGCGCCAATGCCAGGATCGCCAGCCAAAGCACGGCGTCGGCGCGCAGGGCGCGCAGCGTGCACAGGAGGCGGGTCGACGAAGGCATGCAGGCATTCTATGCCAAGCGTTCCCGATTTCTTGGTACCCTTGAACGCACTTCTTTCCGACACGCGACCCCGTGCCCCAGGTTTCAGAGCTTTCCTTGTCCGTTTCGACTTTGTCCGCCGCCAGTTTGTCCAATGCCGACCCGTCCGCCGGGCCGGGACGCGCGGGCTCATATTCCCGTCTATGGCTGGGCGCGCTGATGGCGGCGCTGCTGGTGTTGCTGACCGCCTGCGGCACGACCAAGGTCCAGCCGGGCTATTACCGGGTCCAGTCGGGCGACACGCTGTACCAGATTGCGCGCAAGGAAGGCACGACAGTCAGCAACCTGGTCCGGTGGAACAAGCTGTCGAACTCCAATTCGATCGAAGTCGGCCAGGTCCTGCGGGTCGAGCCGCCCGCCGGCCAGGCGCGCACCTCGCCGCCCAGCAAGGCCAGCACCAAACCCAAACCCGCGCCGCGCGCCACCGCGTCATCCGGCAAGCGGCGCACGGCGCCGCCGGGCGCGATCTCGCTGGTCTGGCCCGCGCAGGGCAAGGTCACGCGCGGCTACGACGGTTCGCATTCAAACGGCATCGTCATCAGCAATTCCGCCGGCACGCCCGTCGTGTCCGCCGCGCCCGGCACGGTGGCGTATTCGGGCAGCGGCTTGCGCGGCTACGGGCATCTGGTCATCGTCAAGCACAACGCCAGCTTCCTCAGCATCTACGCGCACAACAGCAAGCTGCTGGTCAAGGAAGGGCAACGCGTGTCGCAGGGCCAGAAGATCGCCGAGATGGGCAACAGCGACAGCAAGCAGGTCGGGCTGTATTTCGAACTGCGCTACGACGGTCAGGCGGTCGACCCGGCGGGATCCCTGCCGCCGAAGTAGCAGACGGCGGCTTTGCGCCAAGTAAAACAGTCTCCAACTTGCGGCAGGTGTCAGACACCCGGATCTACGGCGCTTCCTGCGTCAGCGTCGATACAAACGCCGCCGTGCGTGAATCACTCGGATTCGTGAACACCGACCGCGAATCCCCGGCCTCCACCACCACGCCATCCAGCAGAAACACCACTTCCCGCGACACGCTGGCCGCCAGCCGCAGATCATGCGTGGCCATCAGCATCGTCATGCCTTCCGCGGCCAACTGACGCAGCACATCCACCACTTCCGCCGCCAATCCCGGATCCAGCGCCGAGGTCGGCTCGTCGCACAGCAGAACCCGCGGCGCCGGCGCCAGCGCGCGGGCGATCGCCACGCGCTGCTGCTGGCCGCCGGACAGATTCGCCGGCCAGGCTTCCGCCTTCTCCAGCATCCCCACCTTGCGCAGCAATTCCTCCGCCCGCGCGCGTGCACGGTCGGCGGGCCACTTCTGTACCGTCACCAACCCTTCCATCACATTGCCGATCACGGTCTGATGCGGAAAAAGCTGAAAGTTCTGGAACACCATGCCGGTCTGCTTGCGCACCGCCTGGACCTGTTCGCGCGCCAGCTTGCGGCCGGGTTCAAAGTCGACCGTTTCCGGACCGATCTCCAGCCGCCCGCGATCCGGCATTTCCAGCAGGTTCACGCAGCGCAGCAGCGTGCTCTTGCCGCTGCCCGACGGGCCGATCAAAGCCGTGACGCTGCCTTCGTCGATCTGGACATCCACCTGCTTGAGCACGGGATTGCCGCCGAAGGACTTTTCGATTTTTTCAAGGCGGATCATCGGGTCTTCTCGCTAAACATCGCATGCTGGCCGAAGCGCCGTTCCAGCCGCACTTGCGCGGCGGACAGGACCGAACTGAACGCCAGATAGATCAGCGCCGCTTCCGTATAGAGAATCAGCGGCTCATACGTGACGGCTGCGATGCGCTGCGCGGCCTGGAAGATTTCCGGCACCGTCAGCACCGCCGCGAGCGACGTGTCCTTGACCAGCGCGATGAACGAATTGGACAGCGGCGGCACGGCCACGCGGGCCGCCTGCGGCAGGATCGTGCGGCGCAAGGCCTGGCCGCGCGTCATGCTGAGCGAATAGGCCGCTTCCCACTGCCCCTTGGTGATCGATTCGATCGCGCCGCGGATCACTTCGGAGTTGTACGCGCCGACGTTCAGCGTGAAGCCGATCAGCGCCGCGGGCAACGGGTCCAGCACGATGCCCACGCTGGGCAGGCCATAGAAGATCACGAACAGCTGCACCAGCAGCGGCGTGCCGCGGATGAGCCAGACGTAGAAGCGCACCACCGCCACCAGCGGCGCGGGCCCGAACAGCCGGATCAGCGCCACCACGAACGCCAGCGCCAGCCCCAGCGCAAACGACATCAACGTCAGCGGAACCGTGAAGACCAGCCCCGCGTGCAGCAGCGGCCAGAACGAGTCCGCCATCAGCTGCACCCAGGCCGGCACCGACCATTCGCCTATTTTTGCCAGCAGCCAGTCGGGCAGGACGGCGTGCAGCCAGGGGGGCAGCGTCATGGGCGCTCCAGTGGTTTATTGCGCGGACAGGTCCGTGCCGAAGTATTTGACCGAGATGGTCTTGTACGTGCCGTCAGCCTTGATGTCGGCCAGCGCCTTGTTGATGGCGGCCTGCAGCTCGGGGTTGTTCTTGCGGATCAGGACGCCCGAATTGCTGAACTCCGCCGTCTTGTCGGTGGCCGCAATCTTCACGCGGGCGTTGGGCTTCTGCTTCTTGAAGTCCAGGAACGACAGGTTGTCATTGACGGTGGCTTCGACGCGGCCCGAGGTCAGGAGGTCGATGGCTTCATTGAAGCCCTGCACGGCGACCACTTCCGCGCCGTGGTTCTGCGCCAGCTTGCCGAAGTTGCTGGTCAGCGTATTGGCGGACTTCTTGCCCTTCAGGTCCGCGAAGGATTTGATGCTGGTGTTGTCGTCGCGCACGATCAGCACGGCGGCGGACGAGATGTAGGGATCGGAGAAGTCGTACTTGGCGCGGCGCGCATCCGTGATGCCCACCTGGTTGATGACGGCGTCGTAGCGCTTGGCGTCCAGCCCGGCGATCAGGCCGTCCCACTTGCCTTCGACGAATTGCGCCTTCACGCCCAGGCGCTCGGCGATGGCGCGGCCAAGGTCCACGTCAAAGCCGGTAAGCTTGCCCGATGCGTCGTGGAAGGTGAAAGGCGCGTAGGTGCCTTCGGTGCCGATCTTGAAGACGCCCGCGGATTTGATCTGGTCCAGTTCGGACTGGGCATGGGCGGCGGACAGGGCGGCGACCTGCACGAGGCCGGCGATGAACAGCGTACGGAAGAGTTTCATGGCAATGCTCCACGGATGATCACTGTGGAGAGCATGTGGGCCTGCAATGCCCTCCGGCGTAGCGGCACTCTAACAACCGGCCTATTTTTCCACAAAGCATATGGAATAGTAAAAATATAGCTACAAGTCATATAGCTTTACCGAACGCCCGGGCAGTCGGTCCGGGATCCTTCTGGCGTTACGTTGACGGAGACGGGTGTGGAACAGCAATGGAACAGGCGTGCGTTCATGGTGGCGGCAGCGGGCGCTGCCGCGGCGGGGGCAATGCCCACGCAGGCCGCTGGCGGCGCGGCGTCCATGCCGGGCGGCGGCAGCATCACCGATGTGGCGGGCTTGCGGGTGGGGCATTACACCGAGACGCGCCGGCCCACCGGTTGCACGGTCATCATTGCCGAGGCCGGCGCGACGGGTGGCGTGGACGTGCGCGGCGCGGCGCCGGGCACGCGCGAGACCGACCTGCTCAACCCGATCAACATGGTCGACAAGGTGCACGCGGTGGTGTTGACGGGCGGCAGCGCGTTCGGCCTGGACGCGGCGTCGGGCGTGATGCGCTATCTGGAAGAAAAGAAGATCGGCTTTGACGTAGGCGTGGCATTTGTGCCCATCGTGCCAAGCGCGGTGTTGTTCGACCTGGGCGTGGGCGACGCGTCGGTGCGGCCCGATGCCGCCGCCGGTTACCAGGCCTGCCGGTCGGCTACCGCCGACGCGCCGCAGGAAGGCAACGTGGGCGCGGGCGCGGGGGCGACGGTGGGCAAGCTGTATGGCCCCAAGCGCGCCATGAAGGGCGGCATCGGCAGCGCGTCGCTGACGGTGGCGGGCGTGACGGTGGGCGCCATCGTTGCGGTCAATGCCGTGGGCGATGTGCTGGACCCGGCCACCGGGCGCATCCTGGCCGGCGCGCGCACCGAAGACGGCAAGATGCTGTTCGACACGCGCGCGGCCATCCTGGCGGGCGACCTGCCCAAGTCGATGCGCGCGGGCGCGGCCACCACCATCGGCGCCGTGGCCACCGATGCGCGGATCACCAAGGCCGAAGCCCAAAAGATCGCCGGCATGGCGCACGACGGCCTGGCGCGCACGATCAACCCCATCCACACCATGCTCGACGGCGACACGATCTTCGCGCTGGGCACGGGCGCGTCGGGCAAATCCGCCAACGTGATGCTGCTGGGTGTCATGGCCGCCGAGGTCATGGCGATCGCGGTGCAGCGCGCGATCCTGGCCGCGCGCGCCATTGACGGCTATCCGGCCGCGGTGGATTTCGTGGGGTGATGCCGCTGACCCGCGCCTGTCACACAAGCCCGCCATGATGACAAGCGCCGGCACGACGCCGGGGCGGGGGCGCACATGCAGGAAGGCGAACGACTAAACGGCGTGACGCATCTGGCCGGGCTGGCGCTGGCGGTGCTGGCTTCCGGCGCCTTGATCACGCGCGCCGCCGAGCTGCGCGTGGACACGCGGCAGATCGTCAGTTGCGCGGTGTTCGCGGCGTCGATGATCGCGGTGTATGCGTCGTCTTCGCTGTTCCACTGTTCGCAGGGGCGCCGCAAGGCGATGTGGGCCAAGGCGGACCACTGCGCGATCTACCTGCTGATAGCCGGTACGTACACGCCGCTGGCGTACGGCCCCGTGGATCATCGGTGGGGCGCCGCGATGGGGGTGGCGATCTGGCTGCTGGCCTTGGTGGGCATCACCCGCGAACTCTGGTGGGCGCGCAACGCGCCGCCGGCCTTGCCGCTCTATTTGCTGATGGGATGGCTGGGTGTGGCCTTTGCCGCGCCGATCGCGGGCGCGCTATCGACGGCGGGGCTGACGTGGCTGTTGGCGGGCGCCGCCATCTACACGATCGGGACGCTGTTCTATGCCAACGACAAACGCTGGCGCCATGCGCACGGCATCTGGCATCTGTTCGTCATGGGCGGCACGGCCTGCCATTTCGTGACGGTCTTCGGCTTTCTGGAGCACGCGCCAACCTAGCGCGCCTTGCTTCACGCCGACGGCGAGGTCGACTCAGCGCCAGGCCGCCAGCGGCAGCATGCCTTCGCGGTCTTTCACTTTGCGCATGACGATATGCGAACAGAGATCGCGCACGCCCGGGATCTTGCTGAGCTTGTCCTCGACAAAATTCGAAAATGCCGACAGGTTGCGCGTACGCACGGTGAGGATGTAGTTGGACGCGCCAGTGACGATGGCCGCCTCGGTGATCTCGTCGTGCAGCGCGATGCCCGCCAGAAACTCCTCGTGCCATCCCGCGCGCGACTGGTCCAGCGACACATGCACGATGGCCTCCAGCTCGAAGCCCAGCTTCTCGGCGTCCAGCAGCGCACGGTAGCCGCGGATGAGCCCGGCTTCTTCCAGCGCGCGCACACGGCGCAGGCAGGCGGAGGGCGACAGCGCCACCTGTTCCGCCAGGTCCTGATTGCTGAGGTGGCCGTCTTCCTGCAGGCGGGCCAGAATGCGCTGGTCTATGACGTCAATCTGCATGGCGCAATCCAGTTCGAAAAAATGATGATGAATGCAATTTAATGCGGAAAACGCGGGTAAGTCACGACGGGATTTGCAATTTTTCGGACTGACTGCGCTGATAGCATGTATCCGGAAATCTGCTGAAGGAACGGAACATGAACACTCGTGAAGCCTGCGTCAACGCCGACCGCCAGGATCCCCTGGCCCACGTGAAAGAACAATTCGACCTGCCGCCCGGCGTGCTCTACCTGGACGGCAATTCGCTGGGCGTGCTGCCCAAGACCGCCGCGGCCCGCGCGGCGCAGGTCATTACCGAAGAGTGGGGCACGGGCCTGATCCGCAGCTGGAACACCGCGGGCTGGTTCGATCTGCCTGCGCGCCTGGGCGACAAGCTGGGCCGCCTGCTGGGCGCGCGCGAGGGCGAGCTGGTCGTCACCGACACCACGTCGCTCAACATCTTCAAGGCGCTGGCCGCCGCGCTGCGCATCCAGCAGCACAAGCACCCCGCGCGTCGCGTCATCCTGTCCGAGCGCGACAACTTCCCCACCGACCTCTACATGATCCAGGGCATGATCGACCTGCTGCAGCAGGGCTACGAAATGCGCCTGATCGACGACGACCTGCCGCTGGACAAGGCGCTGGACGACTCCGTTGCCGTCATGCTGCTGTCTCACGTCAATTACCGCAGCGGCCAGATGCACGACATGGCCGCCGTCACGGCGCAGGCGCACGAACACGGCGCGCTGGCCATCTGGGATCTGGCGCACGCCGCGGGCGCGGTGCCCGTCGATCTGAATGGCGCCAATGCCGACTTCGCCGTGGGCTGCACCTACAAGTATCTGAACGGCGGCCCCGGTTCGCCCGCGTTCATCTGGGTGGCCCCGCGTCACACCAAGGATTTCTGGCAGCCGCTGTCCGGCTGGTGGGGCCACAGCCGCCCGTTCGACATGGCCGTGGCCTACGAGCCCGCCGGCGGCATCCGCCGCTACCTGTGCGGAACGCAGCCCATCGTGTCGCTGTCGATGGTCGAATGCGGTCTCGATGTCGCGCATGCCGCCGGCATGGACGAAGTGCGCAAGAAGTCGCTGGCGCTGAGCGACCTGTTCATCCAGCTGGTGGAATCGCGTTGCGCCGGGCATCCGCTGACGCTGGTGACGCCGCGCACGCACGCCGACCGCGGCAGCCACGTCAGCTTCCGCCATCCCAACGGCTTCGAGGTCATGCAGGCGCTGATCGCGCGCGGCGTGATCGGTGATTACCGTGAACCCGAGGTCCTGCGTTTCGGGCTGACGCCGCTGTATTTCGGCTACGCCGACGTCTGGGACGCGGTCGACATCCTGAAGGACGTGCTGGATACCCGCGCGTGGGACAAGCCCGAGTTCAAGCAGCGTTCCGCCGTGACCTGATTCCGGTATCGGGCCTCGTCGCGCCGGCCTCGCGGGCCGTACATCACACAAAAATGCGCAGTACAGGAGGAGACAATGCAACAACAGAAAGGGTTCGGCCAGATTGCCGAACGCGAACAGGGGCTCAAGCGCCGGCTGACGTCCGGCCAGATGAGCATGATCGCCATCGGCGGGGCCATCGGCACGGGCCTGTTCCTGGGCAGTAAATTCGCCATTGGCTTTGCCGGGCCCAGCGTGCTCATCAGCTATGCCATCGGCGGCGTGATCACGCTGCTGCTCATGGCCTGCCTGGCCGAAATGACGGTCGCGCATTCCACGTCCGGCTCGTTCGGCGCCTATGCCGAACACTACATCGGCCCGCTCGCGGGCTTTCTGGTGCGCTATGCGTATTGGTCCTGCGTGGTGCTGGCCGTGGGCACGGAAGTCACGGCGGTGGCCAAATACATGGCTTTCTGGTTTCCCGGCGTGCCCGGATGGCTATGGGTGTGCATTTTTTCCGCAGCGCTCATTCTCATCAATGCCCTGAGCGTCAAGGCCTTCGGCACGATCGAATACTGGTTCTCGACCATCAAGATCAGCGCCATCATCGGCTTCATCATCCTGGGCGCCTACGTGGTCTGGGGCAATCCGCAGTACGGCACGGCGAACTACACCGCGCACGGCGGGTTCTTTCCGAACGGCGTGTGGGGCATGTGGATCGCGGTCGTGATTTCGATCTTCAGTTATCTGAGCGTCGAGATGATCGCCGTGGCAGCCGGTGAAGCCGAGGATCCGGAACGCGCGGTCAAGCAGGCGTTTCGCGCCACCATTGTCCGGCTTGTCGTGTTCTACCTGCTGACACTGGCGCTCATCCTGGCCATCGTGCCGTGGGATGATGCCGGCAAGGGCGGCAGCCCCTTCGTGCAGGTGATGGAGGTGCTTGATATTCCGGGCGCGGCAGGTGTCATCAACTTCATCGTCCTGGTGGCCGCGCTGTCGGCCATGAACAGCCAGCTCTACATCACCACGCGCATGATGTTCAGCCTGTCGCGCGCGGGCCATGCGCCGTCGGCGTTGGGCCGGCTGTCCAGCAACGGCACGCCGCTGAACGCGCTGTTGCTGTCGACCAGCGGCATCGCCATCGCCACAGTGCTGAACGTGCTGTACCCCGAAACGGCCTTCACGCTGATGATGGCCATCTCGATGTTCGGCGCGCTCTTTACCTGGATGATGATCTTCGTCACGCACTATTTCTTCCGCCGCCGCTGGGTGCGCGAAGGCGGCGCAAAGCTGTCGTTCCGCATGCCGGGCTTTCCGGTGCTGACGCTGCTGGGCGCGGGAGCGATGCTGGCGATTCTGGTGACCACGTACTTCACCAGCGTCTTCAAGCTGACGCTGGTGTTTGGCGTGCCGTTCCTGGTGCTGCTCGCCGCGGCGTACTACCTGCTGTTCAAGAAGCGCGGCGAAGCGGTCGCCATGAATACGCGGCAGCGTGCGTGATGGGTCGTCAACGGCCGCGCTTTTTGGCGCGGCCGTTTGTCATCAGACGGCCGCGACGGCGCGCTCGGTGCGGGGCGCGGCTGGCGCCGGCGCGGGGGCCGGGGCGAACACGCGCAGTCGATGGCCGTCGGGGTCGAGCGCCACAAAGGTGCGGCCGAAATCCATGTCGGTCGGCGCCTGCAGGATGGGCAGGCCGCGCAGGCTCCAGTCCACGTGACGCTGGTTGACCGCATCGGCATCGGCCACCGTGAACGCCAGTTCGGACGCTCCGCCGCGTCCGGCGGCTGCCGGCGCCACCGTGTAGCGCGACCACAAGCCCAGCATCAGCCCCGAGTCCAGCGCAAACAGCGCAAACGTGGGCGACGATTCGATGGGCGGGCGCTGCAACAGCGCGCTGTAGAACGCGGCGCTGGCTTGCGGCTTTTCCACATACAGGATGACGAAATTGGTGTCTGACATGATGCGCTCCGGGGGTTGGATGCGCTCATGATAGGCAGGGGTACTGTCAGTTTTTGGCAGTAGTGAACATCAGTCCTTGCGCGCCTCGTGGTCCAGCGCGCGCCACGCCTTGAGCAGGATGTGCCGCCGTTTGGGATACCTGGCGCCGATGGCCAGCGTGGCGATGCGGTCGGTGCGGAAATGCCGGAAGTCGCCCCGCAATTCACACCAGGCCATCACCAGCCGCACGCTGTCGAAAAAGCCCAGCGCGAACGGCCAGATGATCCGGCTGGAATCGGCTCCCTTGTCGTCGCGATAGGTGATTTCCAGTTTCTGTTCGCCGCGGATGGCCTGGCGGATCAGCGCCACGTCGACACGGTCCGTGACGGCTACGGCGCTGGGCGCAACCAGCAGCGGAATGGCGTCAAGCTCGTCGCGCAGTTCCTGCGGCAGCACCGCACCGATCTTGGCCAGCGCATTGCGCGCGGCCAGCCCCAGGCGTTCGTCCGAGCGGCGGGCCACCCAGCGCGTGCCCAGCACCAGCGCCTCGATTTCTTCGGTGCTGAACATCAGCGGCGGCAGCATGAAGCCGGGCCGCAGCACATAGCCCACGCCCGGTTCTCCCTCGATTTCCGCGCCCTGGCATTGCAGCGTGGCGATGTCGCGATACAGCGTGCGCAGGCTGATGCCCATCTCGGCCGCAAGCCGATGGCCGCTGACGGGCAGGCGGTGGCGGCGCAGGGTCTGGAGCAGCTCCAGGAGGCGTTCGGTGCGGGACATGGGGGCGGGGGAAGGGCAGACGGCGCAATACTGCCATGGATTGGCAGCAGGCGGCGATAGTCCGGCCCGCGATTTCAGCCCCGGATCCTCCTACTTGGCGACCGGCTTGCCCGACGCCACGTCCAGCACCGACCCGTCTTCCAGGCTGACGCGGTAGATCTCGCGCACCACGTTGCCCGCAAACCCGATCTCGACAATGGACACGTCCTTGAAGGTCGTCTCAATCCCATCGGGCAGCACGGCGTTGAACTTTTCGGATTCCGCCTTCATGGCGTCCTGCAGCCGCGCGTCATACGGAGTCATGCTGTAGACCAGCGTGGTGTGCGGGTTGTGCGCGCGCACTTCCTTGCCGTCCTGCATGACGTTCACGCCGCTCACGCCCAGCGTCTTGACCAGTTCCTTTCCGGCATCGCCCATCTTGGCGTAGACCGGGCCGGTCACGCGCGGCAGCGGGCCGTCGCGCAGCGGGGCGAGGGCGGCGGTCGCCACGGTGTTGTAGCGCATCATGTCGTCGAAGCCCTGGCCGCTCTTGACCACACCCAGGTCCAGCCACCACGGATGGCCCGCGCCCTTGGCGGCCTCGGTCGGATAGAAGGTCTTGAGCGTGACGCGCAGCGGCGCCGGCGGCTTGGGCAACGCTTTCAGCATGCGCGCGGGCGTCTGCGGATCGGCGTTGTGGATGTGGACAACGGTGACGTGCGGCAGGTTGGGCGTGTCGGCTTCGGTCTTCAGGCCGAGTTTGATCAGATCTTCCTTGAGGACGCCGGTGACTTTGGCGTCGAGCACGGCGTTCACCTCAGCCGGCAAGCGGTAGACCACGCCGTAGGTGGCCTTGTGCGCGCGGAACTCGGGCTGGCCGATGGCGCTGTTGTCGATAGCGGCGGCCTGGGCGGCGCCGGCGGTGGCGAACAGGCCAAATATGGCCAGATGCAATGCACGTTTGATCATGGGATTTCCCTGTTGTCGTGGACGTGACCCGCGAGAGTCATCCGCAGTGTGGCCAGCGCGGATGTACGCCGTATTGCACCAAGGCCAAGATTTCCGATACCAACCGGCGTTTATCCGATTGGTCCTGGCGGCCGCCAGTCATTCGCTAGCCCAGGAACATGACCGCCACGATGGCGATGCCGAGCAGCAGGTTCACACCGACCCAGCGCCGGATGCCGGCCATCGCCTGGCCGCCCCTGGGCCAGTCGGACGCCGCCACGGCAGCGGCCAGGCGCTTGAACAGCGCAAACCGGATGTGGCCGAAGATCGCCATCATGACGATGCCGCCGCTGGCCATCAGCGTCCAGTTGCGGGGCATGAAGAACGAGCCGCCCGTCTGCGCGGCCTGGCTGGCCGACGAGCCGATCATCCAGGCGCCGGTCACGAGAATCAACACGATGGCCGCCAGCACGGCATTCAGAAAGGGGCCCAGCACCGAGGCCAAGAGCGGCAACCGCACGGGCGGATCCAGTTTCGCGGCCGCCGGCCGCAGAAAACAGTGGGCGAACAGCATGCCGCCCACCCAGAGGATCACGGCCATGACGTGGAGAAACTGCAGGACGGCGTAGAGCATGGGATCAGCCTGTGGAAAGCGCCGCCGCGGGAGGCGGCGGACGTCGTACGGATGATATCGCCGCAAACCCGACGCGCGGACTTGACCAAGATCATGGTTTTGCATTTAGAATGAGAACGATTGTTATTTGTAGTTATGAATTTTGTAGTTAGTGAGTCAGGGAGCCGTCCGTGCCGAATTCCGTGCTCGCCTCGGGCGACGCCGTCAACATGCTGTACCGCACCCATCACGGATGGCTGCACGGCTGGCTGCGCGCCAAGCTGGGCAACAGCTTCGATGCCGCCGATCTTGCGCAGGACACCTTCGTGCGCGTGCTGCGGCACCGGCACGAACTGGACGCGCTGCGCGAGCCGCGCGCGTACCTGACCACCATCGCCAAGCGCCTGCTGCTGAACCACCATCGCCGCCGATCGGTCGAGCAGGCCTACATGGAAGCGTTGGCGTTGATGCCCGAGGCGCTTGCTCCTTCCCCCGAACAGCGCTTCATCATCCTGGAGACGCTGCAGGAGATTGAAGAAATGCTGGCCGGCCTGTCGCTGCCCGCCCGCCAGGCGTTCCTGATGGCGCAACTGGAAGGCCTGAGCCATGGCGAGATCGCCGACAAGCTCAACGTGTCGCTGCGCACCGTGCACCGCTACATCACCAAGGGATACGAGCAATGCATCATGGCGGTGATGTGAGCGCGCCAGCGGAACCGGCAGCCGAGCTGCCCGCCGTCGAGCGCAACGTCGCACGCGAGGCTGCGCGGTGGCTGATGCGGCTGAGCTCAGGCCGGGCTACCGACGCGGACGTCCATGCCTGCGACCAATGGCGCGCCAGCAAGGCCGAGCACGAACATGCCTGGCAGCGGGCGCAGCGCGTGAATGCGCGCTTCGGCCTCATTCCGTCGGCGCTGGGCATGGCAACGCTGAATCGACCGGACCTCAAGAGCCGCCGCGCCGCGCTCAAGACGCTGGTTGCCCTGATTGTGGCCGCGCCGGTCGGCTGGGCTGCCTGGCGGGCCGATCCCCTGGACTGGAGCGCCGATTACCGGAGCGCCGCCGGCGAGCGGCGCGACGTGATCCTGGCCGACGGCTCGACGCTGCACCTGAATACCTCCAGCGCCGTCGACGTGTTGTTCGACGACGCGACGCGCCTTTTGCGCCTGCGCGCCGGCGAGATCGCCGTCCATGCGGTGGCGGACCCCGCCAGTCATCCGCGTCCCTTCATCGTGCGCACGCGGCTGGGCGATATCGAGGCGCAGGCCTCGCGCTTCTGTGTGCGCGAAGAGAGCGGGCGTTGTCAGCTCAGCGTGCAGGAAGGACGCGTGCGCGTCAGCAGCGCCGGGCAGCCGGGGCGCTACGTGGACGTGGCGGCCGGTGAGCAGAGCAGCCTGTCGCCGGATGGCGCCGGCCCAGCGACGCCCGCCAATCCGCATGCCAGCGACTGGCTGCGCGGCGTGCTGTACGCCAGCGCACTGCGGCTGGACACCTTCGCGGCCGAGCTTGGCCGCTACCGGCAGGGCATCCTGCGCTGCGCGCCGGAGATCGCGCACCTGCGCATCTCCGGCGCCTTCCAGTTGCACGACACGGACGCGGTGCTGGCGGCGCTGCCCGCCACCTTGCCCGTGCAGGTGCGCTACCGCACGCCGTATTGGGTAACGATCGTGCCTCGCGACACCTCGGCGTGAGGCGCGGGGTCGGCATGGCGGATCACGTTCACGGCGTTGCCCCGCCTTTTTCCGGCGCGCTGAAAATATTTTTGAAAATACTGTCCGGTTTTGATTTCACGCGGGTCATGGTCTGTATAGGCACACGGATGCCGATACCTGTTGGATCCAAAGGACGACCATGGCTTACTACCCCGCCGGCCGCGCAAGCGGCTCCCGAGCAGCCCAAGGCGCGCAATGCCGGCTGACCCGTCTTACCGCTGCCGTGCATGCGGCGCTGGCCCTGACCGCTGCATCCGCCGCGATGCTGCCGGCCTCCGCCGCGCAGGCGCAAGGCGCCGCGGTGACGCAGGCCGGGGCGCGCGGCTACAGCATCCCGGCGGGATCGCTGGCGGACGCGCTGCCGCGTTTTGCGGAGAGCGCCGGCGTGACGGTGCTGTTCGATGCGGCGCTGGTGGGCCAGCGCCGCACCGCCGGACTGCAGGGGGCGTACTCCGTGCATGAAGGGTTCGCGCGTCTTCTGGCGGGCAGCGGGCTGGGCGTGCAGGAACGCAGCGCGGGCGTCTTCGTGCTGCAGGCGTTGCCGCAGGGCAGCGTGACGCAGCTTGCGCCGGTGCAGATCGACGGCGAAGCGGCCGTCGTCACGCCGGCCTGGGAAACCAGCACCGATCGCCGCCGCCTGGACAATCTGCAGATCCGCAACTGGACCGACCTGAGCCGGCGCGCCGAACCGGGCGTGAACTTCAATCGCACGACCAACAGCATCAACATCCGCGGCCTGGATCAGGACCGCGTGCTGACCCGCGTGGACGGCATCCGCCTGCCATGGCTGGACGACGGCGCGCGCGGCGTGAAGGGCGGCCTGGAGGCGGTGGATTTCAACAGCCTGTCGCGCCTGGACATCGTGCGCGGGGCGGACGCCACTGGCGGCGGCTCGGGCGCGATTTCGGGCATTGCCGACCTGCACACCCTGAATCCGGCCGACCTGCTGGGCGGCGGCAAGACCTTCGGCGCGCTGGCCAAGACCGATTACGACTCCGCCGACAACAGCTGGGGCGCCAACGCCGCGCTGGCGGGCCAGATCCACAGCAACACGTTCTGGCTGGTGCAGGCCGGGGTGCGCAACGGCCACGAACTGGACAACCGCGGCGACGTCGGCGGCTACGGCGCCAGCCGCAGCAAGCCAAGCCCCGAAGACTACGACCAGCGCAGCTTCCTCATGAAGCTGCAACAGCGCGTGGACGGCGCGCATCTGTTCGGCCTGACGGGCGAATACTTCAAGCGCAATGCCGACATCGACAACAAGTGGGAGCAAGGCCCCGGCACCAGCTACCTCATCGGCGAAAACAGCACCCGCAAGGAAACCGAGCGCGAGCGCGTGTCGTTCGACTACACGTACACGGCGCCGGATTCGGGCGGCCTGATCGACACGGCCAACGCGGTGGTGTACTGGCAGCGCGTTCGCCTGGACAACTCGCTGGACGGCATCCGCGGCGTGGACGCGCGCGCCCGAATCATTCCGGGCGACCCATTCCGTTACGGCTTTCCCAACGGCCCCTACGGCCGCAGCAATTCGATCCAGCAGACGCTCTTCGGCGCCAGCACGGAGTTCACCAAGCGCATCGCGGGCGCGTCGGTGTCCCAGCTGTGGTCGTTCGGCGGCGAGTGGTACGGCAACAAGACCGAGCAGAATTCCAGCGGCTACGACAACTGCCCGGTGATCCGACCCGGCACGCCCGCGCCGTTCGGCCCGCGCGCGTGCGACATGCTGCACACCAACCAGGCCGACGTGCCGCAGTCCAAGGGCAATCAATGGGCGCTGTGGGTGCAGGACGAGTTCAGCTTTGCCGATGGCAAATACACGCTGGCGCCGGCCTTGCGCTACGACCACTACGAGCAACGGCCGCAGTCCACCGCCGGCTATGAAAGCAACCCCAACGCGGCCGCGCTGCCGCCCAGCAACAGCGGCAGCCGCTTCTCGCCCAAGCTGCTGGGCACGTGGCGGGCGGCCGAGCAGCTCAGCCTCTATGCGCAATACGCCTACGGCTTCAAGGCGCCCAGCGCCACGCAGCTCTACACCAACTACGGCGGCCCCGGCACCTATCTGCGCGTGGGCAACCCGTACCTGAAACCCGAAACCAGCAAGGGCTGGGAACTGGGCGCCAAGCTAGGTACCGACGACCTCGGCGGTGCGGTATCGTTCTTTGATAATCGTTATCAGAACTTTATCGATGGCGATGTGCCGCTGAATCCCAATTCGCCGCAGTGGCAGCCGGGTTGGGCGGGGCAGTATCCGCTGGGCGTGACCGGCAACGTCAACCGCGCCAAGGTCCGCATCTACGGCGCCGAGGCCAGCGCGCACTGGAAGTTTGCGCCGGGTTGGCGCACGTGGGGCTCGCTGGCTTGGGCGGTGGGCAAGGACGAGGGCACGGGGCAGTACCTGAACTCCGTCGCGCCGCTCAAGGCGATACTGGGCGTCGGGTATGGCCGCGACGTGTGGGGCGTGGACGCCATGCTCACCACAGCCATGCAGCGCAACAAGGTCGAGTATCCCGATGCGTCGCCCGACGCGCCCAATCCCGACTTCAAGGCGCCGGGCTATGGCGTGGTGGACCTGATGGGCTACTGGCGTCCGGCCGCGGTGAAGGGCTTGCAGGTGCAGGCGGGCGTGTTCAACCTGTTCGACAAGAAGTACTGGGAGGCCATCAACGTGCCGACCGCGGGCGCCACCGCGATCCCGCGTGCGGTGGATTGGTACACGGAACCGGGACGCAGCGTGCGCCTCTCACTGACTTATCAATATTGAGTTCGGTCCGCCGCCATTCGGCGCCGACCGGACCGGCGGCGGTTTTCTGCAGTGTTTTTTTGCACCGGCCGGAGGGCCTACGATGACGAATAATGATTTCTCGACCCGCGCTGAAGAACTGCGTGCCCGCAATGAGGCGCTGGCGGCGTCGCAACCCGGGCTGCGCGCCCGCAATCTGGCCCAAGCGTTGGGCGTGTCCGAGGCCGAGTGGGTGGCCGCCGGCTGTGGCGGCGTGAAGGCGACGGCGCTGCATGGCGCGCCGCAAGAAATATTCCGCGAACTGGGCACGCTGGGCGAAGTGATGGCGCTGACGCGCAACGACTGGTGTGTGCACGAGCGCCATGGCGTGTATGAGGACATCCAGGCCGACGGTCCGGTAGGTCTGGTGCTGGGACCGGACATCGACCTGCGCGTGTTCTTCACTGCATGGAAGTCGGCCTGGGCGGTCGAGCAGGATGGACGCCAGAGCCTGCAATTCTTCGACGGCGCGGGCGTGGCCGTGCACAAGGTCTACCGCACCGACGGCACGGATGCCGCCGCATGGGACGCGCTGGTCGCGCGGTTCGCGGGCGAGTCGCAATGGCCCGTGGCCCAGGCCTACGCGCCGTCCGCCGACGCCGAGCAGGTCGAAGACGCTTCCGCGTGGCGCGAAGCGTGGCTGGGCATGAAGGACACGCACGAATTCTTCCCGCTGCTGCGCAAGTTCAAGGTGTCGCGCCTGGCGGCCCTGACGGCGGCCGGCGAAGACCTGGCGCAGCCGGTGCCTGCCGACGCCGTGGAGCGCATGCTGCAATCGGCGGCCGAATCGGGCCTGCGCATCATGTGCTTCGTGGGCAACCGCGGCATGATCCAGATCCACTCCGGTCCGGTGCAGTCGCTGCGCCGCGCGGGCCCGTGGTTCAACGTGCTGGATCCCAGGTTCAACCTGCACCTGGACACCACGGCCATCGCGTCGGCCTGGGTGGTCAACAAGCCGACGACCGACGGCTGGGTCACCTCGCTGGAGGTGTACGCCAGCACGGGCGACCTGATCGTGCAGTTCTTCGGTGAACGCAAACCCGGTCAGCGGGAAATCCCGCAATGGCGCGACCTGATGGTCAGCCTGTGCAGCGCGCCGCTGGCCGCTTGAGCGCATAAGGAAACGAGAGCGATGAAGAAATGGTTGGCAGTGGCGGCCTGGTTGTTGGCGGCAGGCGCGCAGGCGGCGCCGCCCGAACGGGTGGTGACCTTGGGCGGCACCGTGACCGAGATCGTGTATCAGCTCGGGCAGGGCGGCAAGCTGGTGGGAGACGATCTCTCCAGCCTGTACCCGGAGGCCGCGACCAAGCTGCCGCGCGTCGGCTATTACCGTGCGGTGCCGGTGGAAGGCGTGCTGGCGCTCAAGCCGGATCTGGTGCTGGCGTCCGAGCAGGCCGGTCCGCCCGACGCGCTCAAGCGCCTGGGCGACGTCGGCGTGCGCATCGTCACCGTGCCGGACGCGCCGTCGGTGGATTCGCTGAAAGCGCGCATCCGCAACATCGCCGAGGCGCTGGACGTGGCCCCGGCGGGTGAAGCGCTGGTGACCGAGATCACCCGCGACCTGAAGGCGGTCGAGGCGATTCCGGTCACTGGCGCGCGCGCCATCCTGGTGATGAACCGCACCGGCACGCTGCAAGGCGCGGGCGGCGGCACGGCGGCCAACGAAGTCATGACGATGGCGGGGTTGGCGAATGTGCTCAAGGACCAGCAGGGCTACAAGCCGATCTCGGCCGAAGCGGTCAGCGCGCTGGCGCCCGACGTCATCGTCGTGACGCGCACTTCGCTGGAAGCTTCCGGCGGCGTGGACAAGCTGCTGGCGCTGCCGGGCCTGGCTTCCACGCCCGCCGCCGCGCACAAGCGAGTCATCGTCATGGACGACCTGCTCCTCTTGGGCATGGGCCCGCGCCTGCCATTGGCGCTGACCGAACTCAAGCGGGAGGCGGCCGGTGTCATGGGGCGCTAGCGCAAAGCGCGTCTCCGCGCCGCTGGCGCTGGCAGTGCTGGGCGCCGTGCTGGCGCTGGTGGCGCTGGCCGCCAGCAGCAGCGGCGCGGTCCAGATTCCGTTGCGCGACATGCCCACGCTGCTGTTTGGCGACCCCGCGCCGGGCGATGCGCTGTGGCGCAACGTCCTGATCGACATCCGCCTGCCGCGGGTGTTGTTTGCGATGGCGGCGGGCGCCGCGCTGGCCATATCCGGTGCGGCGATGCAGGCGCTGTTTCGCAATCCGCTGGCCGAGCCCGGCCTTATCGGCATTTCGGCGGGGGGCTCGCTGGGCGCGGTGGCCGCCATCGTGCTGACCTCGGGCGGCTTCTGGGTGCTGGCGCCGGCCGCGTTCGCCGGCAGCCTGCTTGCCACCTTCTGCGCATACGCGCTGGGCCGGCGCGTGCCCGGCATGGCGGGGCTGCTGCTCGCGGGCATCGCCATCAACGCGGTGGCGGGCGCCATGATCGGCCTGTTCACATTCGTGGCCAATGACGCGCAGTTGCGCGACCTCACGTTCTGGACCATGGGCAGCCTGGCCGGCGCCAAGTGGACGTTGCTGGCGTTCCTTGGCCCGTGGGTGCTGCTGATGTCCTGGTGGCTGATGCGCCAGTGGCGCGTCATGAACGCCTTGCTGTTGGGCGAGCGCGAAGCGCAGCACCTGGGTTACGCGCTCAAGCGCGTGCGCGCGCAGCTGGTGCTGGCATGCGCGCTGATCGTTGGGCCGCTGGTTGCCGCGACGGGCGGCATCGGCTTTGTCGGCCTGGTGGTGCCGCATCTGGTGCGCATGACGCTGGGCGCGAATCACCGCTGGCTGCTGCCGGCCTGCGTGCTGGGCGGCGCGTTGGCGCTGACGCTGGCCGACTGGCTGTCGCGTGTCGCCGTCGTGCCGGCCGAGCTGCCGATCGGGCTGGTGACCAGTCTGGTGGGCGGACCCTTTTTCTTGTGGCTGCTGGCGCGCGGCCGGAGGCACGGTTGATGCTTGCAGCCGACGATCTCGTATTGACGCGGGGCGGCAACCGCATTCTGGACAAGGTGTCGTTGGCGGTGCGGCCCGGCGAAGTGGTCGGCCTGCTGGGCGCGAACGGCGCGGGCAAGTCGACGCTGCTGGGCGCGATGTCCGCCGAATTGGCGCCGGAAGCTGGCTCGGTCCGCCTGGGCGATGCCGACGTGCAGCAATTGGCGCATCGCCAACAGGCCCGCCTGCGCGCCGTGCTGCCGCAAAAGCCCGGGTTGAGCTTCGACCTGGACGTGCGTGACGTGGTGGCAATGGGGGCGTACCCGTTTCCCGAACTGTCGCCCGCGCAGGTGGACACGCTGGTGGATCAGGCGCTGGGCTGGGCCGACGTGTCGCATCTGAATGCGCGCCGCTATCCCGAGCTGTCCGGGGGCGAGCAGCAGCGGGTGCAGTTCGCGCGCGTGCTGGTGCAGTGCAAGGCGGCCCGGGCGCAGGGTGAGCCGCGCTATCTGCTGCTGGACGAGCCCACCGCCAGTCTGGACCCCAAGCACCAGGGCGACCTCTTGCGCGTCGCGGCGGGCCTGGCCCATGACGGCGATACCGGCGTACTCGTGATCCTGCACGACATGAACCTGGCGGCGCGCTGGTGCGACCGCTTGCTCCTGCTGTGCGGCGGCCGGGCCATCGCGTCGGGCACGCCGGCCGAGGTGCTGACGCCGAAGAACCTGTTCCTGGCCTACGGCATCGACGCCCATGTCATGCCGCATCCCTTGCAGCCCGAGCGCCTGCTGGTGGTCACGACATGACGGCGTGACGCCGGACGCGGGGCCGGTAAAATGGCGGGCATTGCACTTTTCCGCCAATTTTCACAGGACCCCGTGTCATGCCTACTTTTGACGTCGTCTCCGAAGTCGACAAACACGAACTGACCAACGCCGTCGACCAAGCCAACCGCGAACTGTCCACGCGCTTCGACTTCAAGGGCACCGAAGCCAAGTTTGAGCTCGAGGGCTATGTCGTGACCCAGGTCGCTTCCAGCGCGTTCCAGCTCAAGCAGATGCTGGACATCCTGCGCGGCCGCCTGTCTGCCCGCGGCATCGACGTGCGCTGCCTGGACGTGGCCGACCCGCTGGAAAACCTGGGCGGCGCCCGCCAGAAGGTCACCATCAAACAGGGCATCGAACAGCCCGTCGCCAAGAAGCTCATCGCCGCCATCAAGAACGCCAAGCTCAAGGTCGAATCGCAGATCAATGGCGACAAGCTGCGCATCTCGGGCAAGAAGCGCGACGACCTGCAGACCGCCATTGCATTGCTGAAAAAGACCGACGTCGAGCTGCCGCTGCAGTTCGAAAACTTCCGCGACTAAGCCGCGCGGGCCGCACCGATGGGGCATTCCAGCGAACTGCTCCTTGTCGTTGAGCTTGCGCGCGCGGGCGGCATGTCGGCCGCGGCGCGCGAGCTTGATGTCACCCCTGCCGCAGTCAGCAAGCGGCTGGCGCAGATCGAGGCGCGGCTGGGCGTGCGGCTCTTCAACCGCAGCACGCGGCGCCTCAGTCTTACCGCCGAGGGCGAGGTGTATCTGGAAAACGCCCGCCGCATCCTGGGCGAGATCGACGACCTGGACGCGCTCATCGCCAGCCGTCAGGCCGCCCCGCGCGGCCTGCTCAAAGTCAATGCGCCGCTGGGTTTCGGGCGCAGCTATATCGCGCCGGCCATCGCGGAATTCGCGCAGCAGTATCCCGAAGTCTCGCTGCAATTGCAGCTGACCGACCGGCCGGCCGACTTCGTGCGCGAGGCCTTTGACGTTGCGGTGCGCTTTGGCGATCTACCCGACACGAGTCTCATCGCGCGCAAGATCGCGCCCAACCGGCGCCTCGTGTGCGCGTCGCCCGGTTACCTGAAAAAACACGGCACGCCGGCCACGCCGCACGATCTGGCGCGGCACCAGTGCATCGTGCTGCGCCAGAACGACGCTGCCTATGGGCTGTGGCGTTTCACGAAGGGCCGGCGCAGCGAAACCGTGAAGGTGCGCGGCAATCTCAGCAGCAACGATGGCGAGGTCACCCTGACCTGGGGCCTGGCCGGCCTGGGCATCCTGCAACGCGCGGAATGGGACCTGGCGCGCTACCTGCGCAGCGGCCGGCTGGTGCAGGTGCTGGAGGACTATGCGCTGCCGCAGGCGGATATCTACGCTGTTTTCCCGGAAAGGCACCACCTGTCCGCCAAGGTGCGGGTGTTCGTGGATTTTCTGGTGGCGTATTTCGGCGAAGGGTCGGAGGGGCGGTGGTGAAGCGCTGTTCCTTTGTGCGAGATCCCGTTGCGCGCGATTCCTTCAACATCGATCACGCTGTCCACAGGTGCTGCGCCGCGTAGGCGCGCCACGGCCGCCAGGCCTCGGACCGCGTCAACAGTTGCGCGGGTGTGTAGGCCCGCGATTCCAGTTTTTCCAGCGCGCGGATCAGGCCGATATCCGCATGCGGAAACGCATCCGGCTCACGCAATTGCCGCAGCGCGATGTATTGCGCCGTCCATTCCCCCACGCCGCGTATCGTGCGCAACCGCCGCACGGCGTCTTCCAGGTCGAGGGCGGCGTCAAAGAGATGCGGGTCCGCGACCGCTGCCGCGGCCACCGCGGACAGCGTCGCCGCCCGGCTGCGCGGCATGCCCAGCGAGGCCAGTTCGGCGGCAGCCACCACGTCCGGCTCGGGAAACACGTGCGTCAGCGCGCCGTCCGGCTGCGCTAGCGGCTTGCCATGCGCCGCCACCAGCTTGCCCGCCAGCCGGATGGCGGCGGCCACCGTGATCTGTTGTCCCAGCACTGCCCGCATGGCCAGTTCAAAACCGTCCCACGCGCCCGGCACGCGCAGCCCCGGCCGCGCCTGCATCAGCGCTGTCATGACCGGATCGGCGGCAAACTGCGCAGCGATTGCCGCCGGGTCGCTGGCCAGGTCGAACACGCGGCGCAGGCGCGCGATGATGGCCGGCAGCGACGGCAGATGAGGAAAGCGCACCGCCACCTGCAGCGCGTCGCCCGCGCCCGGCCGCACCGTGACCGTGCCTTGCGCACCATCCAGGCTGACGGTGCGCGCATACGTGTCGCCCGTCACGGACTCGACGCCGGGAATGGCGCGCAGCCGCAGGAACGCCAGCATGGCGTCCCAGTCGTAGGGCGGGCGGTAGCGCAGCAGCAGCTTGATTTCCCCATTTTGGCCCGCCGGGACCTCCGGCTTGCCTGAACGCCGCAGTTCGCCGGGGGCCCGGCCGAACAGGTCGAGGAACACCTCGTTGAAACGGCGGATGCTGCCGAATCCCGACGCGAAGGCGATCTCGGCCATGGGCAACTGCGTTTCATGGATGAGCTGCTTGGCCAGCAGCACGCGGCGCGTCTGCGCGAATGCGACGGGCGAGGCGCCCAGGTGCTGGCGGAACTGGCGCCGCAACTGCCGTTCGCCCACGCCCAGGCGCTGCGCCAGCGCATCGACGCCGGCCTCGTCCAGCGCGCCCAGCTCGATACGCTGCAATGCGCGCGACACGGTGGGCGGCAACTCGTGGCCGGGGCCGACTTCGGGCGCCGTTTCGGGGCGGCAGCGCAGGCAAGGGTGAAACCCGGCTTCCTGCGCGGCCGCGGCCGTCGAAAAGAACGTGACGTTTTTCGACAGCGGCGTGCGCGCCGGACAGACCGGACGGCAATAGATGCGCGTGGTCTTGACGGCCGTGAAGAAGCGGCCGTCGTAACGGGCGTCGCGCACCTGGATGGCGCTGTAGCAGGCTTCGTGGTTCAGGTTCATGAAGCGATGCTAACGCCGCCGGGCGGGCAAGATCTAGCGGATTTCGGACAGGGTTGTGAATGTCACACTGCTGTCCGAAAACCGCCAGCGCCCGGTCCGGCGGCGGGTCTATATTGGCGGCTTGCACACCTATCCGGAGCGACATCATGCCGGTACACACCTTTCTGCTGGAACGGGTTCCCACCCCCATTGGCCGGATGCTCGTGCTGACCGATGCCCAAGCCCACCTGCGCGCCGTGGACTGGGAAGACTACGAATCCCGCATGCACCTGCTGTTACAGCGCCAGTACGGCCGGGGCGCGGTGCAACTGCAGGACGCCGCGCAGCCTTCGCAGGCAAGCCGCGCGCTGCAAGCGTATTTCGATGGCGACGTGGACGCCATCACGGATCTCCCGGTCGCCTTCGGCGGCACGCGCTTCCAGCAGCAGGTCTGGCACGCGCTGCGCGGCATCGAAGGCGGCAGCACCATCAGCTACGGCACGCTGGCGACCCGAATCGCCCGTCCCACGGCCGTGCGCGCGGTCGGGCTGGCCAACGGCGCCAATCCCGTGGGCATCGTCATTCCTTGCCATCGCGTGATCGGCGCCAACGCCGCGCTGACGGGCTACGGCGGCGGCCTGCACCGCAAGCGCTGGCTGCTGGCGCACGAGGCCGCCTGGCGCAGCGCGCAGCCGCAGCGCCGTACCGAGGCGGCACTTTCAACTTCAAGTTGAAAATGTTGTGAATTTCGGCGCGTTCACCACGCGCCGCGCTCGGTACAGTGCCAGCAGACTCATCCGCACGGAGCGCTGGCACCATGAAGACCTATCGCATTGCAACCATCCCCGGCGACGGCATCGGCAAGGAAGTGATTCCCGCCGGCCAGCGCGTCATGCAGGAACTCGCGGCCCAGGGCGGTCTGCGGTTCGAATTTGAAGACTTCGACTGGGGCGGCGACTACTACCGCAAGCATGGCGTCATGATGCCCGCCGACGGGCTGGATGCGCTGCGGGACAAGGACGCGATCCTGTTCGGCTCGGCCGGCGACCCCGACATCGCCGACCACATCACCTTGTGGGGCCTGCGCCTGAAGATCTGCCAGGGCTTCGACCAATATGCCAACGTACGCCCGACGCGCATCCTGCCGGGCATCGACGCCCCGCTCAAGCGCTGCACGCCCGAACAGCTGAACTGGGTGATCGTGCGCGAGAACTCCGAAGGCGAGTACTCCGGCGTCGGCGGCCGCGTGCATCAAGGCCATCCCATCGAGGCCGCGACCGACGTGTCGATCATGACGCGCGCCGGCGTCGAGCGCATCCTGCGCTTTGCGTTCAAGCTGGCGCAGTCGCGGCCGCGCAAGCTGCTGACCGTTGTCACCAAGTCCAACGCCCAGCGCCACGCCATGGTGATGTGGGACGAGATCGCCGTGCAGGTCAGCCGCGAATTCCCCGACGTGACCTGGGACAAGGAGCTGGTCGACGCCGCCACCGCCCGTATGGTCAACCGGCCCGCGACGCTGGACACCATCGTCGCCACCAACCTGCACGCCGACATCCTGAGCGACCTGGCGGCCGCCCTGGCCGGCAGCCTGGGCATCGCGCCCACCGGCAATATCGACCCCGAGCGCCGCTACCCGTCCATGTTCGAACCCATCCACGGTTCTGCCTTCGACATCATGGGCAAGGGACTCGCCAATCCGGTCGGGACGTTCTGGTCGGTGGTGATGCTGCTGGAACACCTGGGCGAGACCGATGCGGCGGCGCGGCTGATGCAGGCCATCGAAAGCGTCACCGCCGACCCCGCGCTGCACACCGGCGACCTGGGCGGACGGGCGACGACCGAGCAGGTGACCAAGGCGGTCTGCGCAAAGCTGGCGGAATCGGCGCAAGCCAAGGCGGCATAGACGGCTTCCGGATGTAGGACGGATTCCGGTGTCAGACACCCTTCTTGATGTAGGACCGTTTCCGGTGTCAGACACCTGAATCTGTCTTACGGCTTCAGGAAATCCGGTCAGGTAAGAGGACATCAGATCCGACCCCTGCGCCCGGCAACACAACAACAAGCGAAGTTCATTCGTAGTCAGGAGACAAATCATGCATAAGAAAGCGATGACCGCGCGCGCCCTGGCGTTCGCCTGCCTGATCGGCGTTGCATTCGCGGGCGGCGCGCAGGCGCAGTCCTACCCGGCGCGTCCCGTGAGCCTGATCGTGCCGTTCCCGGCGGGCGGCACGACGGACGTGCTGGCGCGCGCGTTGGGGCAGGAGCTGGCCAAGAGCCTCGGCCAGCCGGTGGTGGTCGAGAACAAGCCGGGCGCGGGTTCGACGCTGGGCGCGGACTACGTCGCCAAGGCGGCGCCGGACGGCTACACGTTGCTGATGGGCGCGGTGCATCACACCATCGCCACCAGTGTCTACAAAAGCCTGCATTACGACTTCCAGAAGGACTTCGCGCCGGTCACCACGGTGGCGCTGGTGCCCAACGTGCTGGTCGTCAATCCCAAGCTGCCCGCCAAGGACGTGGCGTCGCTATTGAAACTGGCGCAGGCGTCGCCCGGCAAGCTGACCTACGGTTCCAACGGCATGGGAACGGGCCAGCACCTGATCGGCGCACAGTTCGAGCGCGCGGGCCATGTGCAGCTGCTGCATGTGCCGTACAAGGGCAGTGGTCCGCTGACGACCGATCTGCTGGGCGGCCAGATCGACATGTCGTTCGACACGATCACGCCGGTGCTGGCGCACATTCAGAGCGGCAAGCTGCGTGCGCTGGCGGTCACCACCAACCAGCGTTCGGCCGCGCTGCCGGACGTGCCGACCATGGAAGAGGCCGGTCTGAAGCCCTTCAACATGGGCACGTGGTTCGGCGTGCTGGCGCCGGCCGCCGCGCCCAAGGAGGTGGTCGACCGGCTGAATGCCGAGATGGTGAAGATCATCCGATCACCCGATTTCACGCGCCGCATGGCGGAAATCGGCGCGGTGCCGATCGGCGACACGCCCGCGGAAATGAAGGCACGCATAGGCGCAGACACCGCGAACTACGCGAAGCTGGTCAAGGAAGCGAAAGTTGCAGTGAATTGAGGGGCAGGGCGGGAGCGGCCATTGCGGCCGCTGCCGCGCCGGCCGTCGTGACCCCCGTCATGCGCGGATCCATCCACGCGAAATCGGCAGGGCCAGCACCTTGCGATACAGCCCCTGGATTGCCGCCGTCACCGGCGCGCCCGCGCGGCGCCACACGGGAATCGTGACCGCCGCGGCCATGGGCGCCAGCAGCAACCCGCCCAGGATATCCAGCGGGAAATGCACGCCCAGATACACGCGCGATGTCCCCACGAGCAACGCGCCCCCCAATGCCAGCCAGCCCCATCCCGCCCAGCGGCGATCCAGGATCAGCGCAAAGGCGAAGGCCGCGATGATGATCGTGTGATTGCTGGGAAACGACGAGGTCGCCTTGTGCGTGAAGAAGGCGTGCCCCAGGCCGATCACGAACGGCCGCGGATGCGGCCACAGCATGCCGCATAAATAGCTGGCGGCCAACGCCACGGCGACGCTGGCCAGCGCCTTGAGCATCAGGCTGCGCCGGGCTTCCTTGCCCCACAGCCACACGGCGGCCATGACGCCCGGCACCAGCAGGATGAGCTTGTTCGCCACCAGCATGGCCGCATGGATCCGCCACGCGGGCGTGGCGGGGTCGGCGTTGATCAGAAGAAAAAGGGACTGGTTGAAGCTTTCCAGGAAATCCATGACACGTCATCGCGGCGTAATAAATCGGTTGCCGCGATGGTAATGACCGTACCCGTCAGTTCCCTTACAACGCGCTTCGATACGGCCGCTTTTACTTCTGGATGCGATTGCCCTGCGCATCGACAACCGGCTCGCCGCTTTCCTTCGAGAAAGCGCCCTTCTGCGGCGACGGAAGAATGTCCAGCACCAGTTCGCACGGCCGGCACAGCTTCGCGCCCAGCGGCGTCGACACAAAGGGACGGTTCAGCAGGATCGGGTGCTGCTCGATCGCGTCCAGCAACGCGTCATCCGACAGCGACGTGTCGTCCAGACCCAGTTCCGCGTAGGGCGTGCCCTTTTCGCGCAGGGCATCACGCACGCTGACGCCAGCCTTTTTGAACAGCGCTTTCAGCGTTTCGCGCGAGGGCGGCGTTTCCAGGTACAGGACGATCTGCGGCTCGATGCCGGCGTTGCGGATCAGGCCCAGCGTGTTGCGCGAGGTGCCGCACTTGGGGTTGTGATAGATGATGACGTCGGACATGAGGGCTCCTCCTTCGGGTGATGCGCGATGAATCTGCACAATGCAACTGCGCCATGCCATTGAGCAAGGCAAGACCCGGAGCATAGTCCATCTACCGCGCCGCAGTCCGGCGCCGCGCCGCCGTCACACCGACAGATGCCGCCGCACGTCCTCGCCGTCGATGGCATCGCGCCCGCCGCTTGCCACCACCTCGCCGCGCGACAGCACGACAAACTGGTCCGCCAGTTCGCGCGCGAAATCAAAATACTGTTCGCACAGCAGGATCGCGATGTCGCCGCGCTGGCGCAGCATGTGGATAACCCGCGCGATGTCCTTGATGATGGACGGCTGGATGCCTTCGGTGGGCTCGTCCAGGATGATGAGCTTGGGCTCGGCCACCAGCGCCCGCGCGATGGCCAACTGCTGCTGTTGCCCGCCAGACAGATCGCCGCCGCGCCGCGACAGCATGCTTTTCAGCACCGGGAACAGTTCAAAGACTTCCTCCTTGATGCGGCGGGCGCGGGCCGCGGGTTTGGTCGCCATGCCCATGAGGATGTTTTCTTCGACCGTCAGCCGCGCGAAGATGTCGCGGCCCTGGGGCACATAAGCCATGCCGCGCGCGGCGCGCTGGTGCGGCGCCAGGCGCGTGATGTCGGCGCCGTCGAAGGCGATGCCGCCGCGCGCCACGGGCAGCACGCCCATGACGCACTTGAGCAGCGTTGTCTTGCCCACGCCATTGCGGCCCAGGAGCGCCAGGCATTCGCCTTGCCGCACCGACAGCGACACGCCGCGCAGGGTATGGCTGCCGCCGTAGTATTGGTCGATCGTGCTTACGTCCAGCATGTTCAGCGCCCCAAGTAGACTTCGATCACGCGCGGGTCGGCCTGCACACGGCTCATCGGGCCTTCGGCCAGCACCGAGCCTTCGTGCAGCACCGTCACCTTGCCATCGCCCGCGATCTGGTTCACGAAGTCCATGTCGTGTTCCACCACCATCAGGGAATGCCGGCCGCGCAGTTCATTCAAGAGTTCGCCGGTGCGTTCGGTCTCGGCGTCGGTCATGCCGGCCACGGGTTCGTCCAGCAGCAGCAACTGCGGCTCCTGCATCAGCAGCATGCCGATCTCCAGCCACTGCTTCTGGCCGTGCGACAAGAGGCCCGCGGGCCGCCATACCTCGGGCCGCAGCCGGATCAGGTCCAGCGTCTCGCCGATCCGGTCGGCCTGTTCGCTGGACAGCCGCGAGAACAGGGTGGGGCGCACGCGCTTGTCCGTCTTCATCGCCAATTCCAGGTTCTCGAACACGGTGTGCTGTTCGAACACCGTGGGGCGCTGGAACTTGCGGCCGATGCCCGCGTGCGCGATCTGCGCCTCGCTCAGCGTCGTCAGGTCGATGCTCTGGCCGAAGTAGGCCGTGCCCGCCGTGGGCCGCGTCTTGCCGGTGATGACGTCCATCATGGTGGTCTTGCCGGCGCCGTTGGGGCCGATGATGCAGCGCAGTTCGCCCACGCCGATATCCAGCGTCAGATCATTCAACGCCTTGAAGCCGTCGAAGCTGACCGTGATGCCTTCCAGGTACAGGATGGCGCCGTGGCTGGTGTCCAGGCCCTTGGGGCTGACGCGGCCATAGCCGGCGTCGCCGCTCGGGCCGCCGTCCAGCGTGGCCGATTCGGTGTGCGTGGTGGTCATGCCTTTTTCTCCTGGACGCGGGCCGCGATGCGGCGGGCAAGACCGACGATGCCGGTGGGCAGGAACAGGGTCACCAGCACGAAGATGAGGCCCAGCGCGTACAGCCAGTATTCCGGCAGCACGCTGGTGAACCAGGTCTTCAGGCCGTTGACGGCGCCCGCGCCGATGATGGGGCCGATCAGCGTGCCGCGCCCGCCCGTCGCCACCCAGATGACCATCTCGATGGAGTTCTCGGTGGACATTTCACCGGGATTGATGATGCCGACCTGCGGCACGTACAGCGCCCCGGCGATGCCGCACAGCACGGCCGACAGCGTCCATACGAACAGCTTGAAGCCCAGCGGGTCGTAGCCGATGAAGCGCACGCGGCTTTCGGCATCGCGCACGGCGGTCAGCACGCGGCCCAGCTTGCTCTGCGTGACCATGCGCGCAAGAATCAGCGCGCCGGCCAGCGCCGCCAGCGTCACCCAGTACAACGTCGCGCGCGTGCCCGGCGCGGTGATGTCAAAGCCCAGAATGCGCTTGAAATCGGTAAAGCCGTTGTTGCCGCCAAACCCCGTGTCGTTGCGAAAGAACAGCAGCATCGCGGCAAAGGTCAGCGCCTGGGTAATGATCGAGAAGTACACGCCCTTGATGCGCGAGCGGAAGGCAAAGTAGCCGAAGACGAAGGCCAGCACGCCCGGCACCAGCACCACCAGCAGCATCGCGTACCAGAAGTGTTCGGTGAACGACCAGTACCAGGGGTAGGTCTTCCAATCCAGGAACACCATGAAGTCGGGCAGGTCGCTCTGGTAGACGCCGTCGCGGCCGATGGCGCGCATCAGGTACATGCCGTGCGCGTAGCCGCCCAGCGCAAAGAACAGGCCATGGCCCAGCGACAGGATGCCCGCATAGCCCCACACCAGGTCCAGCGCCAGCGCCGCCATGGCGTAGCACATGAACTTGCCCATCAAGGCCACGGCGTAGGCCGACACATGCAGTGCATGGCCGGGCGGAAACACCAGATTCATCAGCGGCAACAGCGCCAGCAGGACGACGCCCGCGGCCAGCGCCGCCCACACGCGGCCCGAGAAGATCGGGCGGCGCGCCAGCAGGTTCAGGTCGGTCAGCGCGGTCTGTTTCATTCGACGCTCCGGCCCTTGGGGGCGAACAGGCCTTGTGGCCGCTTTTGGACGAACAGCACGATGAGCACCAGGATGGTGATCTTGGCCATGACAGCTCCCGCGTAAGGCTCAAGGAATTTATTCACGCCGCCCAGGCCGAGCGCGGCGATGACGGTGCCGGCCAGCTGGCCCACCCCGCCCAGCACCACGACCATGAACGAGTCGACGATGTAGCCGCGGCCCAGGTCCGGCCCCACGTTGCCCAGCTGGGACAGCGCCACGCCCGCAAGCCCCGCGATGCCCGAGCCCAGGCCGAAGGCCAGCATGTCAACGCGGCCGGTGGGCACGCCCACGCAGTCGGCCATGCGCCGGTTCTGCGTGATGGCGCGGACAAAGAGGCCGAGCCGCGTGTGGTTCAGCAGGGCCCACACCAGAAACACCACAAAGAAGGCAAAGCCGATGATGACGAGCCGGTTGTAGGTCAGCACCAACCCGCCCAACACCGTTACGCCGCCCGACATCCAGCTGGGGTTGCCGACCTCCACGTTCTGCGCGCCGAAGAGCGACCGCACGCCCTGCATCAGCATCAGGCTGATGCCCCAGGTGGCCAGCAGCGTTTCAAGCGGACGGCCATACAGCCAGCGGATCACGGTGCGTTCCAGCGCCATGCCCACCAGCGCCGTCACCACGAAGGCAAGCGGCAACGCGGCCACGACATACCAGTCCAGCCAGCCCGGCAGCCAGGCGCGAAACACCGTCTGCACCACGTACGTCACATACGCGCCGATCATCAGCAGTTCGCCGTGCGCCATGTTGATGACGCCCATCAGGCCGAAGGTGATGGCCAGGCCCAGCGCGGCCAGCAGCAGCACGCTGCCTAGGCTCACGCCGTAAAAGAGATTGCCGGCCCATTCGATCGTGGCCAGGTGCCGGTCGATCTGCTTGAGCGCATTGGCCGCCGCCTCGCGGACGCCGGCGTCGGGTTCGGTGTACGTCCCGTCGCGCTCCTGCGTCAGGGCCGCCAGCGTGGGCCGGAAGGCCGCATTCTTCGTGTCGCCCAACACCTGCACCGCGTGGCGGCGCTTGGCGGGGTCTTCGCTTTTCAGTTCCAGATTGGCTTGCGCGATCAGCAGTGCGCCGCGCACGGCCTCGCTCTTCTCCGCAGCCAGCGCCTTTTCCAGCATCGGCAGGCGCGCCGGGTCGCCGGTCTGCTGCAGCCGCCGGGCCGCGTCAAGACGCTCGTTGGCGTTGTCGGAGAACAGGCGGGATCCCGCCAGCGCGGCCTCGATGGCGCGGCGCAGGCGGTTGTTGATGGAAATCGTGCCCGCGTCCGCGGGCAGGTCCACGGCAGCGCTCGTGGAAGGGTCAGTGGCGCGCGACCCGCCGGCGCCGATCAGCACGCGGCCGTCGGCAGTGGCGTAGAGCTGGTCGCTGCCCAGCGCCTGCAGCACCGCGGCCGCAGCGGGATCGGGCAGTTGGCCCAGCGCGGCAATCGCCTGCAGCCTGGCGTCGGTGTCGTCGCCGGCCAGCGGCGCAAGCAGGGCCTGGTCCACGCCGGCGGCGGCCGCGGGCGCGGCCAGCGCCGGCACGGCGATCAGCCATGCCAGGAGGAAACGACGCAAGAAGTGTGCGATTGCCGCGATGCGCATGGCTACCTTTTCCTTGGGGTTGAGACTACAGGCCTTGCTTGCCTTCGTTGCCCGGGATGTACGGGCTCCACGGCTGGGCGCGGATCGGACCCTTGCTCTTCCACACCACGCTGAACTGGCCGTCCGCCTTGATCTCGCCGACGTAGACGGGCTTGTGCAGGTGGTGGTTGGTCTTGTCCATTTCGATCGTGTAGCCGTCCGGCGCGTTGAACTTCTGCCCACCCATCGCTGCGATGACCTTGTCGACGTCGGTGGTCTTGGCCTGTTCAACCGCCTGCTTCCACATGTGGATGCCGATGTAGGTGGCTTCCATCGGATCGTTCGTCACGACGGTGTTGGCGTTGGGCAGATTCTTGGCCTTGGCGTAGGCCTTCCACTTCGCGATGAATGCGTCGTTGACGGGGTTTTTGACGGACTGGAAGTAGTTCCACGCAGCCAGGTGGCCGACCAGCGGCTTGGTGTCGACGCCGCGCAGTTCCTCTTCGCCCACGCTGAACGCCACGACCGGCACGTCGGTGGCCTTCAGGCCGGCGTTGCCCAGTTCCTTGTAGAAGGGCACGTTCGAGTCGCCATTGATGGTCGAGATCACGGCCGTCTTGCCGCCCGTGGCGAACTTCTTGATGTTCGCGACGATGGTCTGGTAGTCGGAGTGACCGAACGGGGTGTAGACCTCGTCGATGTCGCTGTCCTTCACGCCCTTGGAATGCAGGAAGGCGCGCAGGATCTTGTTGGTGGTGCGGGGATAGACGTAGTCGGTGCCCAGCAGCACGAAGCGCTTGGCGCCGCCGCCGTCTTCGCTCATCAGGTATTCGACGGCGGGAATGGCCTGCTGGTTGGGCGCGGCGCCCGTGTAGAACACGTTCTTCTCCAGCTCTTCGCCTTCGTACTGCACGGGGTAGAACAGCAGACCGTTCAGTTCCTTGAACACCGGCAGCACCGACTTGCGCGACACCGAGGTCCAGCAGCCGAAGACCACCGCCACCTTGTCCTGCGCGAGCAGCTGGCGCGACTTCTCGGCAAACAGCGGCCAGTTCGAGGCGGGGTCCACCACCACGGCTTCCAGCTTCTTGCCCATCACGCCGCCGTTGGCGTTGATCTCGTCGATGGTCATCAGGGCCACGTCCTTGAGCGACGTTTCCGAGATGGCCATGGTGCCCGACAGCGAATGCAGGATGCCGACCTTGATGGTGTCCTCGGCGGCATGGACCTGCGGCATCCATCCTGTCATGGCCAACAGGCTCACGGCGGTCAGTTGCTTAAGGGCTAGTCTGCGTTTCATGGTGACTCCTGGATGGAAGGTGCCGGCCTGGCCGGCGAGAGAACGTTCTGAAAATGCAGTCGCACAGAGACTCAAAAGCAAAACGCGTGCCAAGTTTTGGCAGGCATGCGGCTGCTGTATGAAGCGGGCGGGTTTACGCGAAGGCGCGTGGCGATGGCGGCGCCGCGCGACGGGGATCAGAACGGTGCCGTCTGCACAGAATCGGTGCGTGTTGCGCGCGATGACGGTGCGGCGTGCATGCCGATGCGATGGCCTGCGAAAGCGCCAGGCGCGCGGTCTTGCCGCGCTTCAGAGGGAAAGCGGCGTGCGCGGCCAACATGGCACGCACTTTGCTTGGGAATCCGTACTTGTATACAAGAAAGGATTCCAGCATGAATGCCGCAGCAACGCAGAAGCACCCCGCCGGTTGGACGATCGCGCAATGGCAGGCCGCCTACCGCGACGGTGCGCAGCCTGAAGGCTTGTTGGCCGGCCATGTGGCCGCGCCGGATGACGTCGAAGACAATGCCTGGATCCGGCGCGTGGACCGCGCGCAGCTCGACGAACAGCTCGACGGCCTGCGTCTCTTGCTGGCCGCGGCGGGCGGCGACATCTCGCGCCTGCCGCTGTATGGCGTTCCCTTCGCGATCAAGGACAACATCGATGCGGCCGGCTGGCCCACGACCGCGGCGTGTCCCGAGTTCGCCTATACACCGCAGGAAGACGCCACCGTCGTGCGCCGTCTGCGCGCGGCCGGCGCCATCCTCATCGGCAAGACGAATCTGGACCAGTTCGCGACCGGCCTGGTGGGCACGCGATCGCCGCATGGCGCCGTGGCCAACACGTTCGATCCCGCCTACGTCAGCGGCGGTTCCAGCTCCGGTTCGGCATCGGTGGTCGCGCGCGGCATCGCGGCGTTTTCGCTGGGCACCGATACCGCGGGCTCCGGGCGTGTGCCGGCCGGCTTCAACAATATCGTCGGGCTCAAGCCGACCAAGGGTTGGCTCAGCACCGCAGGCGTAGTGCCGGCGTGCCGCACGCTGGACTGCGTATCGATCTTTGCGCTGACGGTGGACGACGCCGACAAGGTGGCGCAAGTGGCCGGCGGGTACGACGATGCCGATCCGTATTCGCGCCCCATGCCGGTTGGCGCGTCGCTGCCGTGGCCGAAGGCGCCTCGGTTGGCGGTGCCCGCATCGCTGGAATTCTTTGGCGACACGCAGGCCGCCGCCGTGTTCGACGACGCGGTGCGTGCACTGCGTGCCGAGGGCGCCCAGGTCGAGACCATCGACTTCGCGCCGTTCAGCGAACTGGCCGCGCTGCTGTATCAAGGGCCATGGGTCGCCGAACGCTTTGCGGCCGTGGAATCGTTGTGGAAAGAGAACCCCGGCGCCATCAATCCGGTGGTGCGCGGCATTGTCGAACAGGCCGCGAACTACATCGCGCTGGACGCGTTCAAGGCCGAGTACCGGCGCGCCGAGCTCACCCGCCAGATCCATCGCGCGCTGGAAGGCTTTGACGCGCTGGTCGTGCCGACCTCGCCGTCCATCTATACCATCGCCCAGCTTGAAGCGGACCCCGTCACGCTCAATTCCCGCCTGGGTGTCTACACCAACTTCGCCAATCTGGCCGATCTGTCCGCGCTGGCAGTGCCGGCCGGCATGCGCGCCGATGGGCTGCCGTCCGGCATCACGCTGATCGGACTGGCGTGGCAGGATCGCGCGCTGGCGCAGTTCGGCAAGCAATGGCAGGCGCGGCGCGGGCTGCCGCTGGGCGCAACCGGGATGCCGCTGCCCGCGCTGGCGGCGGATGGCGCACCGTCCGCGGACACCGTGCGCGTCGCCGTCGTGGGCGCGCATCTGACCGGCATGCCGCTCAACCACCAACTGACGTCGCGCCACGCGGTGTTTGTCGAGAAGACGGCGACGGCGGGCGACTACCGCCTCTTCGCCCTGGCCAACACCACACCGCCCAAGCCCGGGCTGGTGAAGATGGACAGCGGCGCCGCCATCGAGGTCGAGCTGTGGGACGTGCCGGTGACGGCCTTCGGCGCGTTTGTGGCCGAGATTCCCGCGCCGCTGGGCATCGGCACGCTGGAGCTGGCCGACGGCCGGCTGGTCAAGGGCTTCATCTGCGAACCGCGCGGCCTGGAGGGCGCGCGCGACATCACCGCGTTCGGCGGCTGGCGGGCCTATCTGGCCAGCCTGAATGCCGCCACCTGCTGACTACCCGCTACCCACTCCATAACCCCGCCCTCACCTCAGGGAGTCGCACCGTGTTCGATACTGTTCTGATTGCAAACCGCGGCGAAATCGCCGTCCGCGCCATCCGCACCCTCAAGCGGCTGGGCATCCGCAGCGTGGCCGTCTATTCCGACCCGGACCGCAACGCCGCGCACGTGCGCGAGGCCGATGTGGCCGTGGCGCTGGGCGGCGAGAAGGCGGCCGACAGCTACCTGCGCATGGACCTGCTGCTGGCCGCCGCACGCGAACAGGGTGCGCAGGCGATCTATCCCGGCTACGGCTTTCTGTCGGAAAGCGCTGAATTCGCGGACGCCTGCGAGGCCGCGGGCATCGCCTTCGTCGGCCCCACGCCGCTGCAGATACGCGAGTTCGGGCTGAAGCACCGCTCGCGCGAGCTGGCTGCGGAAGCTGGCGTGCCGATGACGCCGGGCACCGGGCTCCTGTCCAGCCTGGGTGAGGCGCTGTCGCAGGCCGAGCGCATCGGCTATCCCGTCATGCTCAAGAGCACGGCGGGCGGCGGCGGCATTGGGCTCTCGCGCTGCGAGAACGAGGCGGAACTGACCGTGGCGTTCGACAGCGTGCAGCGCATGGGCGAGCACTTCTTTCGCGATGGCGGCGCGTTCATCGAGCGGTATGTGGACAACGCGCGGCACGTCGAGGTTCAGATCTTTGGCGACGGTGCGGGCCGCGTGCTGGCGCTGGGCGAACGCGACTGCTCGGTGCAGCGCCGCAACCAGAAGGTCATCGAAGAAACCCCCGCGCCGTTGCTGCCGGCCGCCACGCGCGCCGCGCTGCTGGATGCCGCCGTCAAGCTGGGCGAATCGGTGAACTACCGCTCTGCCGGCACGGTGGAGTTCATCTACGATCCGGGGCGCGACGCCTTCTATTTTCTGGAGGTCAACACGCGCCTGCAGGTCGAGCATCCGGTGACCGAGGCCGTCACCGGCTTGGACCTGGTGGAGTGCATGTTGCGCGTGGCAGCAGGCGAGCCGCTGGATTTCGCAGCCATGTCGCGCGCGCCGCAAGGCGCGTCCATTGAAGTGCGCCTGTATGCGGAGGATCCGCTGCGCCAGTTCCAGCCGTCGCCAGGCGTGTTGACCGAGGTCTCGTTCCCGGAAGGCGTGCGCGTCGATGGCTGGGTCGAAACCGGCACGGACGTGCCCGCGTTCTATGACCCGATGCTGGCCAAGCTGATCGTGCATGCGGACACGCGCGAGGCCGCGCTGGACAAGCTGGCCGACGCGCTGGCGCGCACGCGCCTGCACGGCATTGCGACCAACCTGGATTACCTGCGCCAGATCGTGGCCGATGCGCGCTTTCGCGCTGGGCAGCTGTCCACGTGCTTTCTGGAAAGCTTTGCGTATCGCCCGTCGGCGATCGAGGTCGTGGAAGCCGGGACCTACACCAGCGTGCAGGACTATCCCGGCCGCGCGGGCTACTGGGACATCGGTGTGCCGCCGTCCGGTCCCATGGACGACTACGCGTTTCGGGTCGCGAATCGCATCGTCGGCAACGCGCCGGACGCGGCCGGCATCGAGACCACGCTGGTCGGACCCACGCTGCGCTTTCACGGCGACGCCGTCGTGGCGTTGACCGGCGCCTCGTGCGCCGCCACGCTGGACGGCGAACCCGTCCCGATGTGGCAGCCGATCTTCGTTACGTCGGGTCAGGTGCTGGCCACCGGCCGTGCGCTGTCCGGCTGCCGCAGCTACCTGGCGGTGCGCAACGGTCTGGACGTGCCGCCGTATCTGGGCAGCCGCTCCACGTTTGCGCTGGGGCAGTTCGGCGGCCATGCCGGCCGCACGCTGCGCGTAGGCGACATGCTGCCCGTGATCCGCCCCGAGCTGGCGGGCGCCACGGCCGCGCCGCCCGAGACGCTGCCGCAGGCCGCGCCTGCGGCGCTGATCCCCGAATACGGCAGCACCTGGGAGATCGGCGTGCTGTACGGCCCGCACGGCGCGCCGGACTTTTTTCAGACGGAAGCCATCGACGCGTTCTTCGCGGCCGACTGGGAGGTGCACTACAACTCCAACCGCCTGGGCGTGCGGCTGATCGGGCCCAAGCCGACGTGGGCGCGTGAGAACGGCGGCGAGGCGGGCCTGCACCCGTCCAACATCCACGATTGCGAGTATGCGATCGGCAGCATCAACTTCACGGGCGACAGCCCCGTGATCCTGACGCGCGACGGCCCCAGCCTGGGCGGCTTCGTGTGCCCGGTCACCATTGCCCGCGCCGAACTGTGGAAGGTGGGGCAGGTCAAGCCCGGCGACCGCATCCGCTTCGTGCGCATCGACTACCCGCAGGCCGTGGCGCTGGAAGCTGCGCAGGACCGCCGCATTGCCGATCTGGCGCCGGCGGTTCCCGCTGCGACGGAGCCGACGCCCGTGCCCGCGACCGTCTCCGAGACGATCGTGGCCGCGCTGCCCGCTGAAGGATCGCGTCCCTCGGTGTCGTACCGGCAGGCGGGCGACGGCTACCTGCTGCTGGAATACGGCGACAACGTGCTGGACCTGGCGCTGCGCATGCGCATCCACCTGTTGATGGAAGCATTGAACGCGAACCCGGTGGCCGGCGTGCTGGAGCTGTCGCCGGGCGTGCGCTCGCTGCAGATCCGCTACGACAGCCGGGTGATCCTGCAGGGCGCGCTCATCGCCAGGCTGCTGAAGATCGAGGAAGGACTGGCCGACGTCGCGACGCTGAAGGTGCCGACGCGCGTCGTTTACCTGCCCATGGCCTTCGAAGACAGCGCCACGCTGGGCGCGGTGCAGCGCTATCAGGAAACCGTGCGCGCCAGCGCGCCCTGGCTGCCGAACAACGTGGACTTCATCCAGCGCATCAACGGCCTGGATTCGCGCGACGAGGTGCGCCGCATCGTCTTTGACGCCAGCTATCTCATCATGGGCCTGGGCGACGTCTATCTGGGCGCGCCGTGCGCGGTGCCGATCGATCCGCGCCACCGCCTGCTGACGTCCAAGTACAACCCGGCGCGCACCTTCACCGCCGAGGGCACGGTGGGCATCGGCGGCGTCTACATGTGCATCTACGGCATGGATTCGCCCGGGGGTTATCAGCTGGTGGGACGCACGCTGCCCATCTGGAACAAGTTCCTGAAGAATCCCGTGTTCCAGGACGGCAAGCCCTGGCTGCTGCGTTTCTTCGATCAGGTGCGGTTCTATCCGGTCACCGAAGCCGAACTGGATGTGCTGCGCGAAGACTTCCGCGAAGGCCGCGCGACGGTCCGCATCGAAGAAGAGATATTCGACTTCGCGGCGCATCAGCGTTTTGTGGCCGAGCAGGCGGACAGCATTGCCGCGTTCCAGGCGCGCCAGAAGACGGCCTTCGATGCCGAGGTGGCGCTGTGGAAGAGCGAGGATGTGGCTGCCGACCCCCCCGCCGCGCAGCCCGAGGCCGAGACCGTGCTGCGCGAGGGCGAACGCCTGGTCAGCGCGGACATGTGCGGCAACATCTGGAAGATCCCGGTCCAGGTGGGGCAGAGCGTGTCGGCCGGCGACACGCTGGTGGTGGTCGAGGCCATGAAGATGGAACTGTCCGTCATCGCGCCGGCGTCCGGCACGGTGTCCGCCATCCGGTGCGTGCCCGGCAAGCCCGTCAACGCGGGCGATCCGCTCGTCGTGATCACCGAAGACGCCACGTGCGTCGTGACCGGATGATGCGGCTGGAAGCCGTCCAGGCCGGTCCGGCCATCCGTCAGTCGCCGGCGTTGGCGGGCTCGCTGGCCGATCAGGTCTACCAGCGCATCAAGGACGACCTGTTCGGCTTCCGGATGCTGCCCGGCGAACGCTTCACGGAGGCCGATCTGGTGGCGCGGCTTGGCGTGAGCCGCACGCCGGTGCGGCTGGGTCTGGCGCGGCTGGAACGCGAAGGCTTCGTGCTGGCGCGGCCGCGCAGCGGCTGGCAGGTGCGGCCGTTCGATTTCGAGCGCTTCGAGGCGCTGTACGACGTGCGCGTGGTGCTGGAGCTGGCGGCGGTGGACAAGCTGTGCGCGCGGCAAGACATGGACCGGGCGGGGATGCTGGGCGCGCTGACCGACGTGTGGCTGGTGCCGCCCGCGCAGCGCATCCTGGACGGCCGGCTGGTGGGGCAGCTGGACGAGGCGTTTCATTGCGCGCTGGTCGCCGCGGCCGGCAACCCCGAGATGGCGCAGATCCACCGCGACGTGACGGAAAAGATCCGCATCGTGCGGCGGCTGGATTTCACGAAGGACTTCCGGGTGGACGCCACGTACGACGAACACGCGGCCATCCTGCGTGCGGTGCTGGCGCGCCGCACCGATGAGGCTGCGCGCTTGCTGCGATCCCATATCGACATGAGCAAGGCCGAGGTGCGCAAGATCACGCTGCACATGCTGCACGAGGCGCGCGCCAGCGCCGGTTGACTGGTCGAGGGCAGTTGGCGGGTTTCGGTTCCCAGCCCCTGTCTTCAGCCCTGAAGCTGCCGGTAGACCTCCTGCGACACGCGCTGCAACTCATCACGGCTGACCGCGCCGGACAGCGCGTAGCCGAACTCGCCTTCGACCCAATAGAACACGCGGACGGGCCCTTCCTGCGTGAACTGGAAGGCGGTCTGCCCGCCTGCCGCTTCCCGCGTCACATATAAGGTCAGGCGCTGCCCATCGGCAGCGCCGTACATGAACTGCGCGACGGGCCCCGCGCCGCCGGGCAGGAGGCGTCCGCCGATCAGTTCGTAACCCGTTTTCGACAGCGACGGTGCGCGCATCGGCGCGCCCATGCGTTTGGTCAGCCAGGTCACCAGCGCCTTCTCGTTCTCGCCGCTGACTTCAACGGGCCGGCCCATGTCGGGCGCAAACACGGCGTGGGCGATGGCGGCGCGCTGGGCGTAGCCGCCCGCCGCGCGCTCGGGACTGGCGGTGGCCAGCGCGGCTTGCAGATGACGCGCGTCGACGGCGCCGCGCGCGAACCACGCCAGGCTGGCGCTGACCGCGGCAATCGCCACGCTGGCCGCCATCGCGCGCCACGGCCACGTCCGTGCCGGGGCGCGCAGCGGCAGGCGCAGCGGCAGCGGTTCGTCCAGCACGGGGTCCAGCAAGGCATGCAGCGCGCGCCGTTGCGCCTGCCAGTCGTCCACACGCGTCTGGTCCTGCGGATGCGCGGCCAGAAAGGCGGCCACCTCGGCATGACGCGCGGCGGAGAGCTGGCCGTCCGCGTAGCCATGCAGATCGGCTTCGGTGATCGGCGTGCCCGCGGCGGGAACCGGGTGGAGGCGTTTGTCGGTCATGGCATTTCACGCGGGGTGGGAACGGGCCGCAGGCGCGGCGCGGCATCGCGGCCGCGCATCAGTGCGCCGAGCTTTTCGCGGGCGCGCGACAGGCGCGACATGACGGTGCCGATGGGCACCGACAGGATGCGTGCGGTCTCCTGGTAGGAAAGGTCTTCGACCGCAATCAGCAGCAGGACCTCGCGCTGCTCGGCCGGCAGGGCCTGCAGGCAGCGGTCCAGGTCGCGCACTTCAAGCTGATCGGTCTGGGTGGCGCGCACCGGCGCGTCGGGCAGGTCGCCCGGCGCCGTCTGGTCGGTGCGCCGGCTGGCGGCGCGCACACCGTCGATGAAATGGTTGTGCATGATGCCGAACATCCAGGCGCGCAGTTCGCCGCGCCGCTGCCAGCGGGAATAGCGGCTCCATGCGCGCTCCAGCGTGTCCTGAACGAGGTCGTCGGCCCGGTCGGGGTCACCCGTCAGCCCGCGCGCGTAACGCCGCAGGCTGGGGATGCAGGCCAGGATCTGGGCTTCGTCTTCGGCGCGCATGGTCTGATCGGGCAGCAGTCCGGATCAGGGTTTGACGACGTGCCAGATTTCCTTGAAGTTGTCGCCGGTCTTGTCACCCGGCTTGGTGTCCTTGGCGAACAGGTACAGCGGCTTGTTCTTGTAGGCCCATTGCTTGCTGCCGTCGGGGCGGGTGATGACCGTCAGGTCGCCCATCGGCTTGGCGTCGCCGGTGGCCATGGCGGGCGGCCAGGCCTTGGCGCACTGGTCAACGCAGGCGCTCTTGCCCGCGGTGTCCTTGTCGAAGGTGTACAGCGTCATGCCGGCGCTATCGACCAGAATGCCGTTCTGGGTCTTGATGGCCTGGGCGTGGGCGCCGGCCGAGAACAGGGCGGCGCAGGCAAGAGCCAGGGCCGCAGCGGTGTGTTTGCGCATGGTGTGCCTCGTAGAGGGAAAGGATTGGGGGACTGCCCTCTACGGACGCCGGCCGGGGCCGCTTTATTCCAGCGGTCCGGAAAAAAGCTGCCGCGAAGGGTTCAAGCGCCCGGCCGGACCGCGCCGGGGTCATACCGCATTTCATGCTCCAGCTCGGTCTCCTCCACGGAAGTGAAGCCCAGCGCCTCGTACAGCCGCCGGGCGGGATTGCCTTTCAGGACGCTCAGGGTGACTGGCGCGCCTTCCTTGTCCGCCCGGTCCAGCACCTTGGCGAGCAGCCGGCGGCCCAGCCCCTGACCCTGGAAGTCGGGATCGATCTGGATCTGCACGATGCGCCAGCCCGCTGGATCGCGGTAATGCTTGAACAGGCCGGCAGGACGGCCGGCCAGCCAGACGATCTGGGCGTCGTCAAAGTGGTAGTGGATGCGCGCCAGGTGCTCGGCATCGTCCACCGGAATGCCGGCACGCTCCAGATACGCCGTCATCGTGCGCTTGCGCAGGGACAGCAGGAACGGCACGTCTTCTTCGGTGGCGGGCTGCAACGCCAGATCGGGGGTGAGGCTCATGTTGCGGTGCGAAGGGAAGGGGGGAACGCGGGCGCCGCCGGATGGCGGGCGGGTTGCCTGACGTTATAGATCGGTTGCGCGGTGGGCGCCAGTGCCTAACCCTTCAACATCCCCAACGGCTCCGGCCCGAAATGCCGCAGATTCGGGAACACCGTCCGCAGATCGTCCCGGCTGGCGCCGAACCACGCGCCCAGGTCTGCGCCCAACTGATCCACCGACGTAGTGGGCAGCAGCCGGCCGTTGTCGACGAATCCAGGCCCATTCAGCGCGATTTCCGGGTGGGCGCCGTAGCAGCGGCCGCCGTTGACCGCGCCGCCAAGCACAAAGTGATGCGAGCCCCAACCGTGATCCGAGCCGTTGCCGTTGGAACCCAGCGTGCGGCCGAACTCGGAGGCCGTGAAGGTGGTGACCTGATCGGCTACGCCCATCTCTGCCAGCGCGCTCTGGAACACCGCCAGCGCCTGGCCCATCTCCTTCAGCAGTGCCGGGTGCGTGTCGTTCAGTCCGGTGTGGTTGTCATAGCCGTTCTGCGACACGAAAAACACCTGACGCCGCGCGCCCAGCGTGTCGCGGGCGGCGATGATGCGCGCCACGATCCGCAGTTGCTGCGCGAGCGGCGTGGAAAAATCCCCCGGCACGGCGACGTCCGCCAAGGCGGCCCGCAGGCGCGTGTCGGCCGAGATGGATTGCGCGGCGATGCGCGACATCTCGCGTTCCATCAGGTGTTCGCGCGGCTCGGTGATCAGGTCTCGCAGCAGCGCGGTGCAGGCGCTGGAACCGTACATGTCGCGATGCAGCAGGTCGATCTGTGTCGAGCCGTTGATGCCCACGCGATAACCGGCCACCTTGCGCCCGGCCAGCAGCACCGTGCTGCCGCCCGCCGTGATGCCGGTGAAGGTGCGCTGCGCGTTGGCGCCCGCGAACAGATCCGTCAGGCGGCCGGCCCAACCCGACGATGCGCCCTCCGGCGCCAGTGCCTGCCAGACCGATTGCTGGTCATTGTGCGAGAACAGTTTGGGCGGCAGGGGCACGCGCGCCCCGATGTATTCGGCCTTGGTCGTGGGCACGATCAGCGGTCCCACGTTGAGCAGCGCCGCCATGTCGCCACGTTCGTACAGCGGGGCCAGCGGCGCCAGCGCGGGGGCCAGCGCAAACTGCATGCCGCCCTGCGTGTCGGCCTTGCCGCGCAGCAGGGTGGCGCGCAGCGCGTCGCGGGGCAGCGCGATATCGCTGCGCGCCGTGGAATACGCGCGGTACGACGACGGATCGTACGGAACCAGCGTGTTGTAGGGATCATTGCCGCCGTACAGGAAGACGCACACGAGCGCCTTGTACGAGGGCGGGGCGGATTGCGCGGCGGCGGCGCCGATGGCGGCCAGGTTCAGCGCCAGCGGGGCGGCCGCGCGGGTCGCGCCCAGCGCAAAGGCGCGCAGCAGGAAGGCACGGCGGTCAAGGTCGCGGCGGTCTGTCATTTCTGCACCAGGTATTCAGGCGTGGCGGCCACCAGCATGATCGCGGCGCGAACCCGGTCGCGCGGGCGGTCCGGCGGCAGCGTGGCCACGGCCTTGGCGATGGACGCCGCCGTGCGTGCGCTGAAGGCGTCGCCCGCCAGCAGCAGCACGACGCGCGCCACGAGTGCTTCAGGATCCTTGGCCAGCGCGATCTCGGGCGTATAGCTCGTCTGCAGATCCTCCCAGCCGCGGTCCGCGTAGATCGCCAGGAAGTTCAGGTAGCCCGCGATGCTGGTCTCGTCCGTGATCTGCAGTTCCGGGGCGACCAGATGGCGGCGGGCCAGTTCGGTGACCGGCGGCACGTAGCGGGGCCGGAAGAAGTTGAACACCGTGGCCGACCGCATGGGACTCTGCGCCAACCGGATCGTGTTGTCCGTGGTGTCCGGCATGGCCCATTCGCCGTTGGTGGACGTGGCCCCAAATGCGCGGGCCCAGCCCGAAAAGCGCAGGATGGGCTCGCGCACCTTGCCCCAATGGGGCGAAGACAGGTCCGGCTGGCGCGCCTCGGGGTCCAGCAGAATGGCGCGCACCACGGCCTTCAAATTGCCGCGCTGGCCCGTGCCGTCGTCGTTGAACGCGGCCGACACCCGGCCGACATACGCGGGACTGGGATTGCTGGTCACCATGCGCTGGATGAGCTGCATGCCGATGAAAGGCCCGACGTTGGGATGGGCGCTGATGACCTCCATGGCGCGCTTGAGCGACAGGTGGCCGTCGGTGCCGGGCGGGATGACCGCGCCCAGGAAGCGCTTTTCCGACATCGAGTGCAACGCGTTGTTCAGCGCCATGGGACGGCGATGAAACTCCACGTTCGTCTCCGGACCGTTGATGTCCCAGCCCGTGAAGACCTTGGCCAGCCCCTGCACGTCCGCATTGGTGTAGGTTTCGACGGGCGCGCCGTTCACCATCTTCACCGTGCCGTCCTGGTTCAGCACCAGCAGGCCGATGCTGAACAGCTGCATCACCTCGCGCGCATAGTTTTCGTCGGGGTGGCGGCCGGTCTTGGGATCTTCCTTGCGGTTGCCGCGATAGGTCAGCATGCAGCCCATCGACAGGTTCTGCGTCACGGCGGTCAGCAGGTCCTGGTAGTTGCCCAGCGCGTGCTTGGCCAAGAGGTCCATGAAGCCCGCCGCGCCAAAAAGCGGCCACGACGCCGTGATGGACGAAACGCCGACGACGAAGATCTCCGACAGCGAGAACGCAACCCGCGTGCGCACCTGATCGGGCGCACTGATGAACTTGCGCCACAACGTCGATTCCAGCGGCGCGTTGATGCCGTTGCCCTTGAAAGCCTCGGTGTTCCGGTTCTTTTGCAGCAGCCAGTCGAAGTGCGTCTGCGACGGCGGCATCGCCAGTTGCGCGTCCAGCCACGCCGCGTAGCCGCCGCGCACGACGGCGTCGATGTCGGCCGGCGTGGGGCCGAACGTCGCCTGCGCCAGAAAGCGCGAGGCCTGGCCGGGGGTAGGGGATGCGGACTGCTGCGCAGCCGCTGACGGCGTAGCGGTCATGCGCCGGGCACCTCATCGAATGCAAAAACTTACGGTACTAAAAGCCCGGCGGGGCCTTCAATACCGTCATTCGGACGAGGGACTACACCAAACGCATGAGATCAGGCGGATATGACGCGTCGCGCACGCGTCATACCGCACGGGTCACACGGAGCGCGTTATGCCGCCGTCGATGCGGATGTTCTGGCCGGTGATGTAGGACGACGCATCGGAGGCCAGGAACGCGATCAGGTCCGCCACTTCCTGCGCCGTGCCGTAGCGGCCCATCGGAATGCGCACGCGGCGGTCTTCCTTTTCGGGCAGGCTGTCGATGAAGCCGGGCAGCACGTTGTTCATGCGCACATTGTGCTGCGCGTATTCGTCGGTAAAGACCTTGGTGAAGGCGGCCAGGCCCGCGGGGAACACGCCCGACGTCGGAAACAGCGCTTCCGGCTCGAAGGTGGCGTAGGTGGAAATGTTGACGATGGCGCCGGACTGCTGCTGCTTCATCACCGGCGCGACCAGGCGGGTGATGCGCACGACGTTCAGCAGATAGAACTCCATGCCCAGATGCCAGTCGTCGTCGCTGATCTCCAGCAGCGGGCCCTTGGGACCGTGGCCGGCGCTGTTGACCACCGCATCGACGCGGCCCCACTTCTGCAGGGTGGCTTCAACCAGGCGGGACAGGTCTTCGGTCGAGCGGTTGGACCCGGTGACGCCCAGGCCGCCCAGTTCCTGCGCCAGCGCCGCGCCCTTGCCGGACGAGGACAGGATGGCCACGCGGTAGCCGTCCGCCACCAGCTTGCGCGCCGCCGCCGCACCCATGCCGCTGCCGGCCGCCGTGAGGATCGCCACTTTTTCCGTGCTCATGCTCGCTCCAGTCTGGAATTCGGGAGCGGCCATTGTAGGGGCGGGTGGGCGTGCGGCCCAAGACGCCGGACGCGGACGGCTACGGCTTGGACCCCACGCGCCAGATCACGTTGCCCACGTCGTCCGCCACCAGCAGGCTGCCCTGCGCGTCGATGGCCACGCCAACCGGCCGGCCCTGCGCCTGGCCGGCGTCATTGAGAAATCCGGTCAGCACGTCCAGGGCCGGACCGGCGGGCTGGTTCTGGTCGAAGGGCACGAAGATCACCTTGTAGCCGCTGCGCGGATCGCGGTTCCAAGACCCGTGCTGGCCGACGAACATGCCGTGAACGAAGGGCGCCGGCAGCTTGGCGCCGCCGGACCACGCCAAGCCCAACGAGGCGGTGTGCGGGCCCAGCGCGTAATCGGGCACGATGGCCTGCGCCACGAGATCCGGCCGCTGCGGCGTCACACGCGTATCGACGTGCTGGCCGAAATAGCTGTACGGCCAGCCATAGAAGCCGCCGTCGCGCACAGAGGTCATGTAGTCGGGAACGAGGTCGCTGCCCAGTTCATCGCGCTCGTTGACCGCCGTCCACAGCGTCTTGCCGTCCGGCCCCCACGCCATGCCGACCGGATTGCGCAACCCCGTCGCAAAGAGGCGCTTCTGGCCGCTGGCCACGTCCAGCTCCCAGATGGCGGCGCGGCCCTCCTCGATGTCCATGCTGTTTTCGCCCACGTTGCTGTTCGAGCCGACGGACACGTACAGCCGCGACCCGTCCGGGCTGGCGATGAGGTTCTTGGTCCAGTGATGGTTCAGGCCCGCAGGCAGGTCGGTGACCTTCTCGGCGGGGGCGGTGATGTGCGTCTGCCCCGGCGTAAAGGGAAAGCGCACGAGTGCATCCGCATTCGCGACATAAAGATGGCTGCCGACGAGCGCCATGCCGAACGGTGAATTCAGGTCTTGCAGCAGGACGGTCCGCGTTTCGGCGACGCCGTCGTGGTCGGCGTCGCGCAGCAACGTGATGCGATTTGCGCTGACGGTCTTGGCGCCGGCCCGCTTCATCACCAACCCCGTGGCCCACGCCTTGATGCCGCCCGGCGCGTCCTCGGGCTTAGGCGGCGCGTTGGTCTCGGCGACCAGCACATCGCCGTTGGGCAGCACGTACAGCCAGCGCGGATGGTCCAGTCCGCTGGCGTAGGCGGTGACGGCAAGGCCGGCGGCGGGCGTCGGCTGCGCGCCGTCCTGCCAGCCCACGGCCTTGGCCGTGTTCACCGTGGGAATGAGCGTGGTGTTGGGCGGCGGCAGTTGGGGATCAGGACCCATGCCCGCTTCGACGGGCAGCTTGGCAACCTCGCCGCAGGCGCTGAGCAGCGTCAACGCCAGGACGGCCGCCGGCAGGATGCGCAGGTCAGGCATGACGCGCGCCTACTTCACCAGCGTGACCGGCACGTGCGCCAACTGCACGACCTGATTGGCGACCGACCCGATCAGGATGTTGGTCAGCTTGCCATTGCCGCGCGTGCCCATGACGATGCGCGCGCAGCCATGGTCCAGCGCATAACCCGCGATTTCCGCCGGCGCGTTGCCAAAGACGACATGACTGACATAGTCCACGCCGGCCGAATCCAGCTGCTTGCGCGCCTCTTCTGACGCTTCGCGGCCTTCGCGGGCGTAGAAGTCATTGATCATGTCCTGCGTGATCAGGCGCGACACCCCGGCGCGTCCGCGTGGCGGGGTCTGGATGTTGATGAGATGGATGCGCGCTGATTTGGCGCCCTGCGCGAGGCGGCGGGCGTACATGACGGCGCGATCGGCGTTTTCGGAGCCGTCGACGGGAACAAGGATATTCAGCATCGCAGCTCCTTACTTGACCAGCGTGACCGGCAGTTCGGTCAGGGACAGCACGCCCGTGGCGACCGACCCCATGAAAAGCGCCGACACGGACCCCAGCCCCCGTGTCCCCATGAAGATCTCGTTTGCGCCGGTTTCCTCGGCCACGCGCACGATTGTCTCGGCGGCTGCGCCGCCCTGGATGTGGGTCTCGAACGGCACGCCGGCCTGCGTCAGCAGTGCGCGCGCGGCCTCAACCGCGGCCTCGCCTTCTTCCTGGTGATAGGCGTCGATCTCTTCCTGCGACAGGCCGCTGCCGAACGCGCCGGCCTTCAAGGGAATCTGGACTGTCAGCAGGTCCACGCGTTCGACGGGATCGTAGCGGCGCGCGTCGAGCAGCGCCTTGACCGCGTTCAGAGCGGGTTCCGAACCGTCGACGGGAATCAGGATGCGTTTCATGAGCGTCTCCTTGCGAACCGTGGGGGGGCGTGCGTTCCACTGTATCCCACATTCGCCCCGCCGGCGGCGCCCCGGCGATGCGTCGGATCAAGGGGAGGGCGTTCCCCGCCACGCGTCGGGCACCGTCTCCGCCGTCATTGCGGTGCTTAGCAGCAGGCTGGCCTGCTGCGCCAGCGCGGGCGCTTCGCCGGTGGTCTGCAAGCGCAGGCCGCCCGGACCGCGTTCCCTCAGCAGGCCGCGTTCCTGCAGTTGGTGGCGCAGCCAGCGCGCCACCGGCGCGCCCGTTTCCAGCAGCGGCACGCCAGCGCCGGCGGCGTCCTGGATCACGTCGCGCAGGAAGGGAAAGTGCGTGCAGCCCAGCACCAGCACGTCCGCGCCGGCCTCGCGCAATTCGGCCACCGGTGCGCGTACGGCCTCAACGGCCTCGGGGCCCGACAGCACGCCTTGCTCGACCAGCCGGACCCACTGCGGGCAAGGGCGCAGCAGGATGCGCACCTCGGGCGCCTCGCGCTGCACGAGCGCGGCGAACTTGGGGCTGGCCAGCGTCCCCGTCGTGGCAAAGACGCCGACCACACCCGTGTGCGTCAGGTGCGCCGCGGGTTTGATGGCGGGTTCGACGCCGATGATGATGAGTTCGGGATGACGCTTGCGCAGCAACGCGATCGCCGCGGCGGTGGCGGTGTTGCAGGCCACCACCATGGCGCGGGCGCCCTGCGACACGAAATAGTCGGCGATGGCGCAGGCGCGGCGCTCGACGAACGCCTGGGTCTTTTCCCCGTAGGGCACATGGGCGGAGTCGGCGACGTAGAGCAGGGACTCGTCGGGCAGCGCGTCGCGGATCGCGCGCAGGACGCTCAGCCCGCCGACGCCGGAGTCGTACACGCCGATGGGGGATTCGGAAAGCATGGAAAGACGTTGGTCTATGCAGGATGCGGTGGCGGCAAGTGTAGCGCCGGGGCCTACTGGCGTTCTGCCGGCGGGGTTCAGCGGCGGGTCCAGCGGCGGGTTTACCGGCGGGTTTACTGGCGGGTTTATTGGCGGGTTTACTGGCGGGTCTATTGGCTTTCCGCCGCCGGCGATGCGTCCCGCTGCCGCCGTGCCTCGTCGATCAGCTTGCGCGCGGCGCCCGACAGCGGCGCATCGCGCCAGATCAGGTTCAGCGGCGCGCGCAGGGCTTTCGGGTGCGTCACGCTGACGTACACCACGCCTTCGATGTTCACGCGGCGCAGCGACGCCGGCACCAGCGACACGCCCAGCCCCGCGGCAACAAAACTCAGCGTGGACAGCATGCGCGGCGCTTCCTGCGTGACGCGCGGGCTGAAGCCTTCGGCGCTGCAGGCCGCAATGATCGCATCGTACAGACCCGGGCCGCTGTGACGCCGGTACAGGATCAGCGATTCGTCCGCCAGTTCCGACAGCGCGATGCGCTTGCGCGTGCGGCCCTTGACGGCGGGATGGTCGGCCGGAAAGGCCGCCAGCATGGCCTCTTCAAGCACGGTTTCCATCTGTACGCCCGGGTCCGCGTGCGCGCCACGGATGAAGGCGACATCGATGCGTCCTTCGGCCACGGCCTCGCGCAGTTCCCCGGTGCTGCTCTCTTCCAGCACCAGATGCACGTGCGGCGCGCTTTCGCGGAAACGGCGGATGACCGACGGCACGAACGGATGAAATGCCGCCGACCCCGTGAACCCCACCGTCAAGCGGCCCGCCTCGCCCTGCGATACCCGCCGCACACCGTCCACGGCCTGGTCCACCATCGCGATGATGTTGCGCGCGTCATCCAGCAGCGCGCGGCCGCTTTCCGTGAGTTCCATGCCGCGCGGCAGGCGGTGGAACAGGGTCACGCCTAGCTCAGCCTCCAGCACCCGGATCTGCTGGCTGAGTGGGGGCTGACGAATGCCGAGCCGGGCGGCGGCCTTGGTCAGGTGGGATTCCTCGGCAACCGCCAGGAAATAACGCAGGAGCCGTAAATCTACGCTTGCCATATGTGTTCGATATGAGTTTTGAACTTGTCATATATTAGACATTATTCAAGGCGAAGCGTACGCTGCAAGTTCGTTATCCACCTCTGGCGCGGCCCCCCCGCCAGCTCCCATCGCCGGCCTTGCGCCGGCCACCAAAAAAATGAACGCAGCACTTCCCCTTGACGAGGCCGGCGTACGGCCTCCCCCCACTTGCGGCCAGTTGTTCTACGGATTCCTCGTGCTGGGCCTGACCGCCTTTGGCGGCGCCTTGCCCCTGGCCCGCCGCATGGTCGTCGAAAAGCACCGCTGGCTGACCGGCGCCGAATTCACCGAACTGCTGGGCCTGTGCCAGTTCCTGCCGGGCGGCAACATCATCAACCTGTCCGTCGCCCTGGGCATGAAATTCCGCGGTCCGCGCGGCGCCTTTGCCGCGCTGATGGGCCTGATCCTGGCGCCGTCCATCATCGTCATCATGCTGGGCATGGTCTACGACCGGTTCCAGAACGATCCCGACATCCAGCACCTGTTCGCCGGCCTGGCCGCCGCCGCGGCCGGGTTGCTGATCTCGATGGCGGTGAAGATCGGCATGCCGGTCATCAAGCGCCGCGACTGGCTGGCGGGCGTGGTCGCCACCGCCTGTTTCATTGCGATTGCCGTGTTGCGCATTCCGTTGCTGCCCACCATGGCGGTCCTGACGCCGCTCAGCATCCTGATGGTCTGGAGGCAACGTCGATGATCCACACACTGATCGCGCTCGTCCTGATCTTCACCCAGCTGTCCGTGCTGGCCTTCGGCGGCGGCAACACCATCCTGCCCGAGATGCAGCGCCAGGTCGTGGAGGTGCACGGCTGGATGACCGCCGCCGACTTTTCCGCGCTCTTCGCGCTGGGCCAGGCCGCACCGGGGCCCAATCTGATGGTCGTCACGCTGGTCGGCTGGCACGTCGCGGGGTTGCCGGGCGTGCTTGCCACGACCATCGCCAAATTCGGCCCGTCGTCGATCATCACCGTCATCGCGCTGGGCCTGTGGGAAAGATTCAAGGACCGCCCGTGGCGCGGGGTCATTCAGGCGGGCATCTTCCCGATGACCGTGGGCCTGGTCGCGGCCAGCGCCTCGCTCATCACCGAGGCGTCTGTCCATACGTGGTTGCTGGGCGCCATCGCCGCCATCGTGGCGATCCTGGGCAGCGTCACGCGGATTCACCCGTTGTGGCTGCTGTTCGCGGGCGCGCTGGCCGGTTTGCTCGGTATCAGTTAGCGTAGGGAACTCTTGCGAGCCCAGCGCGCGATAAGCGCCACGGGTGCGCACTGCGGACAGGAGCCCGCCATGCAGCCGCTCAGCGACGAAAACGCTTCAGACGAAAACGCTTCAGACGAAAACGCTTCAGATGAAAGCGCCCGGGGCCGCAGCGCCCCGAATGACCGCGCCGAGCAAGACACGCCCCGCGATGCCGGCGCCGGCGCGGCGTCGAATGCCGAGCCGCTGCCGTTCTTCGACGCCCATCGCCGGCTGATGCTGTGCGCCGGCCTGCTGCTCGTCGTCGCGGGCGGGTTATACGCCGCAGGCCTGACGCCCAGCCTCGCCCTCCTGCTGGGCTTTGACGCCGGCGCGCTGGTCTTCCTGATCCTGACCGTGCGCGTGTTCAGCCGCACCAGCGCTGCTTCCATGCGCCTGCACGCCCGCCAGCACGATGTGGGCCGCACCGGCGTCCTGTGGAGCAGCGTCGCGCTGTCCTGCATGGTGCTGGTCGCGTTGTGGGTGGAGCTGCATGCGCAAAGCAGCGTCGGTGCCCTGGTGGACACGCTGGCCGCCGCCGTGACCATCGTGCTGTCGTGGCTTTACATGAACATGATCTTCGCGCTGCACTATGCGCACGGGTACTACGGCCATAAGAACGCCATGCGCAAGGGCCTGGATTTTCCAGGTTCGGACGACCCCGACTATTGGGACTTCGCGTATTTCTCGCTGGTGCTGGGCATGACGTTCCAGGTGTCAGACGTGCAGATCGTCAACCGGCGGCTGCGGCGGATGGCGATGACGCATGGCGTCATCGCGTTCTTCTTCAACGTGTTCATCATCGCGATCAGCGTGAACGTGGCGGCGGGGCGGGCCTAGGACAGGGCGGGGGCGCAACTAGCCCTGCGTCCGGACGCGCCGGTCCAGTCCGAACGCGGCTGCCTGCGCGATCGCGGCCGCGAGTCCGATGCCCCAGATCGCGCCCGCGCCGAGGATCGCGGCGCCCAGCGCGCTGCCGACCGAAAAACCGAAGTACATGGTCGACGTGTTCAGCGCCAGCGCCACCGGCGCCTGTCCCGGCGAACCGGCCCCGATGAGGCGGGCCATTTGTGCGGGAAAGAACGACCAGACGGTAAAGCCCCACAGGAACACGGCGAACAGCACGGGCGCCAAGGCGTTCGATGCGGCCAGCGCCGTCGCCAGCGACAAGCCTAGGAACGCCAGCCCCAGCACGGTCAGCGACATCCGCACGACGCGGTTCGCGCCCATTCTGTCGGACAAGGCGCCGCCCGTCGTCACGCCCAGCGCAGCCGCAACGCCCCATAGGGACACCGTCGCGCTGATGCCGGTCTCGTCAAACCCCAGCACACTCGCCAGATACGGCGCGAGAAACGGGTAGGCCGTGAACGCCCCGATCGCCCAGAACAGGCTGACCGACAGCAGCCGGACAATCGCCGGTTGTCGCACGACGGCAAGCCGTTGCCGAAGCGTCGCCACCGGAATTCCGGCGCCCGCGTCCGCTGCGATGCCGGCGCGGATGCCGGCGATGGCCACAAGGCTCATCACCGCGACAATCGAAAACGTGGCGCGCCAGCCGAAGAAGTGTCCGGTCATCGCGCCCAGCGGCAGGCCGAGCGCGATCGCCAGCGTCATGCCGGCGCTGACGATGGCCAGCGCCTTGCCGCGCCGCTCAGGCGCCACGATCACGCCTGCCAGGGCGTTGGCGTTGGGCACATACAAGCCCGCCGCCACCGCCATGACGACACGCGCCGCCATCAATGTCCAGAAAGCGGGAGACCAGGCCGCCAGCACGTTGCCCAGCGCAAACAACCCCATGGCAAGCTGCAGGGCGGCGCGGCGATTCCAGCGCGCGGTCAGGACCGTCATGACCGGCGAACTCAACGCCAGCGTCAGCGTGAACACCACGATGAGCGATGCCATCTGCGGCACGGTCATCCCGAAGTCCGCCGCCATCGTCGGCAGCAGCGGCGCAATCATGAAGCCTTCCGTGCCGATGGCGAAGGTGCCCAGCGCCAGGAAGCCGGCGGGCAGCAGTCCGGCGTCACCGCTTGCCGCCGTGGATGCACGGGCAGGCGCCGCGCCTGCCGTGTCAGCGTTCGTTGTCATGACGTCTATCCAAAGTGAGACGGCGCCCGCAGGGCGCCGCGTTTTCGTTGCCTCAGACCGGGATCGGATTGTCGACCAGGCTTTGATTGAAGGCATTCACGAACCCATGCTCGTTCGAGCCGGGGTTGTCGCGCAGATCGCGGATGGCGTCGACCAGCACCTCGGGCGCGTCCGTCGCCAGCTTCTGCATCGTCTCGGCGATGAACGCATCCAGCGGCATGGCGCGCGGATCGCCGCTTTTCTTGATGAGGTCCGTGTCGACCCACGGCGGCGCGATTTCCTGGACCGTCACGTTGGTGTCGCGCAGCATGAACCGCTGCGACAACGCGTACGAATGCAGTGCGGCCTTGGATGCGGAATAGACGGCGTTCGAGGCGATCGGCACGTAGGCAAGGATCGACGTGTTATGGATGATCGTCGCGCGAGGCTGCGCCTTCAAATGACCGATCAAGGCGGACGTGAGGCGGATCGGACCCAGCAGGTTCGTTTCCAGGATCTGCTGCGACACGGCGTCGTCGATCGTGGCCGACGGGTCATCGAACGGCATGATGCCCGCATTGTTGATCAGCACGTTCAGCGACGGGTACTTGGCGATCAGGGTCTTGGCGACGCGGTCGATGTCCTGAGCGTCTGAGACGTCGAGCTGGATGCCTTCGATGCCCGGATGCGCCGCGGCGATTTCGTCCAGCAGCGCCTGCCGGCGGCCGGCGATGATGACCTTGTTGCCCAGGTCGTGGAAAGCGACGGCCAGCGCGCGGCCGATGCCGGAAGTGCCGCCAGTGATGAAGATGGTGTTTTGGGTCAGTTGCATGTCGGTGCCTCGTTGGTTGGTGAGCATCTGGGTTCGTTTCAGATCGCGGTGTGGGAACTATGAGGCAGTTCGAGTTCGTCTCAAATGTCAATAAAGCGTCGTTTTAGGACATTGGCTTTGTCACGTCCTACCGGAGTCGACAGGGTGGGTGCGCAAAATCCAGCGGACAGGCGCGTCTTTCTGTAGGAAGACGCGAATTTCCGTTGACTAACGCCAATGGCTTCAATAGCCTGTACGCGTCATTTACAGACACGGGTGTTAAACATGCGCCAGATCGGCCTCATTCTCGAAGACGGTTTCCAGGTGATGGGCCTGGCTGCGCTGGCGGCGTTTGAATTCGCCAACATCGCCCTGGACCGCGACGGCTACCGCGTCACCATCCTGTCGGAAGGCGGCGGCCTCATCCGGTCCACCATGAACGCCGGCATCGAGACTGTCGCCCTGGGCGTGATGCCCGACACCCTGATCGTGGCGGGCGAACTGATGCCAGGGCCCATCTCGCCCGGCCTTGCCCGCTACGTGGCGCGCGCCGCCACCGAAGCGCGCCGTGTCGCGGGCGTCTGCACGGGCGCGTTCGTCCTCGCGCAGGCCGGCCTGTTGAACGGCCGCACCGCCACCACCCACTGGGCACATGCGCGCAGCCTGCAGGAACGCTTTCCCGAAGTGCGCGTCGACCCTGACCGCATCTTCGTGCGCGACGGCAACATCTGGACGTCGGCCGGCATGTCGGCCGCCATCGACCTGGCGCTGGCCTTGATCGAAGACGACCACGGCGCGGCACTGGCCCGCGACGTCGCGCGCCGGCTGGTGGTCTATCACCGCAGGCCGGGCGGCCAATCGCAGTTCTCCGCCTTGCTCGAACTGGAACCGCGCTCCGACCGCGTGCAACGGGCGCTGGTCTATGCCAAGGAGCATCTGCGCAATCCGTTGACAGTGGAGGAACTGGCCGAGGCGGCCAGCTTGTCGCCACGCCAGTTCAGCCGGGTGTTCCGTGACGAGACCGGGCATTCCCCCGCCAAGGTGGTGGAGCTGCTGAGGCTGGAAGCGGCCCGCGGGATGCTGGAAGAAGGGCGGCATTCCCTGGATGTCGTGGCGCGCGATACCGGCTTCGCGGACCGCAATCGCATGCGGCGGGCGTTCCTGCGCGCGTACGGCCAGCCCCCAAGCGAAGTGAGGCGCGGGGTGCAACCTGCCGGCGCATGACGCCTCATTGCAGACCTGAAACTGACAGGGCGTTGAACGCCGCGCCGCTGTAGCGCATTGTCGCTGACGCCCGGATCGTTGTGATCTAAGATGCGCCATCCGAACGCTGGCGCATGCCTGGCGCGGCCCCGGCGAATCCGGCACATCGAGGCAAGCCTCGCGCCGATTTCAGGCCGACACCGATCGACATCCACGCTTTCCACGTCTGCCTTGCACTCTCCATCGCCCGCAACGCGTCCTCTCGATTGGCTGAACTTCTTCGTGGCCGATGTGCGGGACGGGCTTGGCCCCTATCTCGCCATCTATCTGCTTGCCGTCCATCACTGGCGCCCTGACAGCATCGGGCTCGTCATGACGATATCCGGGCTGGCGGCGCTGGCAGCCCAGACGCCGGCCGGCGCGCTGGTGGACCGCGCCTCCAACAAGCGCGCGTTGCTGATCGCCGCCGCCGTGCTCGTGACGGTGGCGTGCATGGCGGTCCTGGCCAGCCCGAACTTTGTCTGGGTCACGCTGACGCAGGCGGTGGCAGGCGTCGCGTCATCGGTGTTCGCGCCCGCGATTGCGGGCATCACCCTGGGACTGACCACCGCGCACGCCTTCACGGAACGCATCGCGCGCAACGAGTCGTTCAACCACGCGGGCAACGGTTTCGCGGCGCTGCTTGCGGGCGGGCTGGCGTATGTGTGGGGGCCGGTCGCGGTGTTCTACCTGATGGCGGCGATGGCGCTGGCCAGCCTGGCCGCCACGATGCGTCTTCCCGCGCATATCGATCTGGACAAGGCGCGCGGGTTGGAGCCCGGCCACGATGCCGCCGCGCATGCGCAGCCCGTGCCGCTGCGCCAGTTGCTGTCCAACCGGCCGCTCGTGCTGCTGGCGCTGAGCTGCGCGCTGTTCCACCTGGCCAACGCAGCCATGCTGCCGCTGGTCGGGCAGAAGCTTGCTCTGGCGAACCCCGCGCTTGCCACGCCGCTCACGGCGGTCTGCATCGTCGCCGCGCAGTTCGTCATGATTCCCGCCGCCATGGCCGTGGGGCGCTATGCGGACCAGTGGGGGCGCAAACCGCTGCTGCTGTTCGGTTTCCTCATCCTGCCGCTGCGCGGCGTGCTCTACACGTTTTCGGATGACACGGCGTGGCTGGTGGGCGTGCAGTTGCTCGACGGCATCGGCGCGGGCATCTTCGGCGCTGTCCTGCCCCTGATGGTGCTGGACCTGACCCAGGGCAGCGGCCGGTTCAACGCCAGCCTGGGCGCCGTCACCACGGTGTTCGGTATCGGCGCGGCGCTCAGCAACGGGCTCGCCGGCCTGATCGTGCAGCACGCGGGTTACAGTGCAGCGTTTCTGGCGCTGGCAGGCATTGCCGGCCTGGCTTGCATGACCTTGCTGGTGTTGCCGGAAACGCGCGTGGCCGCCCCGGCGACCGCCGCGCCGGCTTCCAATTCCCTTCCTTGATCCTCTTCTGAAAGCATGTCGCTATCCAACGCCGTGATCTGGTTGATTGCCGCCGCGACCACCATGGCCATTCTTTTTCGTCCATGGCGGCTCCCCGAGTACGTGTGGGCCACCGCCGGCGCGGTCGCGCTGGTGGCGCTGGGCTTGCTGCCGGCCGCCAAGGCGGGCAGCGCCATTCTGGAAGGCACTGACGTCTACCTGTTCCTGATCGGCATGATGCTGGTGGCCGAAGTTGCCCGGCAGGCAGGCCTGTTCGACTGGGTGGCGGTGGCGGCTGCCGATCATGCGGCCGGGTCCGCCCGGCGGCTCTTCGATCTGGTGTTCCTGGTGGGCACGGTGGTCACCGTGCTGCTGTCCAACGATGCCACCGCGGTCGTGCTGACGCCCGCCGTGTATGCGGTGGCGCGCGTCGTTGGCGCGCCGCCGTTGCCGTACCTGTACGTCTGCGCCTTCATCGCCAACGCGGCCAGCTTCGTCCTGCCGATCTCCAATCCGGCCAATCTGGTCGTGTTCGGCGACCGCATGCCCGCGCTGGGGCCATGGCTGGCGCACTTTGCGCTGCCCTCCGTCTTGGCCATCGGCTCCACGTACGTGACGCTTCGGCTGGTGTTTCGCGATGATCTGCGGCAGCCGTTGAAAGCTTCGCCGCCGTTGCCGCCCATGACATGGCCGCTGCGCATGGCCGCGCTGGGCGTGGCCATCACGGCGGGGACGCTGCTGATTACGTCGGCGCTCGGCCATCGCCTGGGCTTGCCGACGTTGATCGCCGGCTGCGTGTCGGCGGCGCTGGTGCTGGCGGTATCGCGGTCGGGCCCGCTGCGGCTCATCAAAGGTGTCGCGTGGGGCGTGCTGCCCCTGGTGGCCGGGCTGTTCGTGCTGGTCGAAGGCATGGCCGCCAGCGGCGTGCTGCAGGATCTGGCGGACCTGATGCGCGGCCTGTCCGCGGACGCCGCGCTTTGGGCTGGCGGCGTGGGCGCCGCGCTGTCGGGCAACGTCATCAACAATCTGCCCGCGGGGTTGATGGCGGGCACGCTGGCGCGCATGGCCGACCTGTCCAGCACGGCTAATGCCGCGCTGCTGATCGGCATCGACCTGGGCCCCAATCTGTCGGTCAGCGGCTCGCTCGCCACCTTGCTGTGGCTGCTGGCCGTCCGCCGCGAAGGCATGCACATCAGCGCGCTGAGCTTTCTGCGGCTGGGCGTCTTGGTGATGCCGCCTGCGCTGATTCTGGCGTTGGGCGCGCTGCACGTCTTCAGTTGACGCCGCACGTCTTGAATTGACGCGGCGCGCGGCGCAGGCCTGGCGATGGCCAGCGCGCCGCGCGCCTTTCCGGCCCCGCGTCAGAACGTGCCGCGGACCGTCAGCGTCGCGTTGCGCGGATCGCCATAGAAGCTGCCCCAGCCCGGCGCGCCGATGGTCTGGTAGTAGGTCTTGTCGAAGATGTTGTTCACGTTCAACGCCGCCGACCAGTTCTTGTTGATCTGGTACGCGACGCGCGCATTCCACACCGCGTAAGACCCCTGCGAGACCCGCACCGAACGCGTTTCCGTGTAGCTGCCCGTCTGGTAGTTCACGCCGCCGCCCAGCGACCATGCCGACAATTCACCCGGCAGCCGGTAGTCGGACCACAGGCGCAGGATGTGCTTGGGCGTAACGGTGCGCGCGAAGTTGGTGTTGGTGACCGAGGTGTCGTCCAGGAACTTCAGCGTGTTGAACGTGTAGCCCGCAAACAGTTGCCAGCCCGGGGCCACTTCGCCGCTGATCTCGGCGTCCAGACCCTGGCTGCGCACCTTGCCGCTCGACAGGTAGCAGATGTCGCCCGTCGAGCACACGCTGGTCAGATCCTCTTGCGCGCGGTTCTTCTGATCGACGCGGAAGAGCGCGATGGAGGTGTTCAGGCGCCCATCCATCAGCTCGCCCTTCAGGCCGATCTCGTAGTTCTTGCCCACGATGGGGTCCAGCACCTTGCCCGATGCGTCCACCGCGTTCTGCGGTTCGAAGATCTGCGCGTAGCTGACATAACCGGACCACTGCGGATTGAACGCGTAGATCAGGCCGCCATAGGGCGTGACGACGCCGTTGTCCTTGTAGGGATCGACATACTGCTCGCCGCTGTCGCGGTAGCGGCTGGTGTTCTCGTACCAGCTCACGCGCGCGCCGGCCACCAGCGTCAGCGGGTCGGCCAGGCTGAAGCGGCCGACGCCGTACACGCCGGTCTGCTTCATCTTCACGATGGTCGCGGCGCTGCGGTAGGCGTTCTCGCGCATCCAGTCGTCGGTGGGTTCCGGCACATGGTGATCCGGGCTCCACACGTTCACGGCGCGGTTCAGGCGGTCCAGCGCGAAATCGTTTTTGCTGGTCAGTTCGTTGATACTGGCGCCGAAGGTCACCGAGTGCTTGCGGCCCAGCGCCTCGAAGGCGCCGTCCACATCCAGGTTCAACGCCTTGTTGTGCGTGGACATGTCGAACAGGCCTGCGTACAGCATGGGCCCCAGGCCGGTCACGGGATTCACGGCGCCTTCCGTGAACGCGTACTTCGAATCGTTGGATTCCTGGGTGGACGTGCCGGTCAGCTTGAGCGACCAGTCCTTGTTGAAGCGATGCGCCAGCTCGGCAAAGACGGTGGTCTGCTTGCCGTTCCAGCGGTTCCAGTCCTGGCCAAGCGAGGTTGACCGCTTCAAACCGATGTCGTCGCCGTTGCTGTAATGCGGCAGGCCGTGGAAGAAGGGCGTGGAGCGCAGTTCCTCGTAGCTGACGCCGCCGGTCAGGGTGGTGTCCGGCGTGAAGTCATAGCTCAGCACGCCGTACAGCACGCCGGTGCGGCTTTTCGCGGTGTCGTAGAAGTATTCGCGGTCGTTGTAGCTGGCCACGCCGCGGGCGCGCAGCGTGCCGGCTTCGTTGAGCGGCGCGCTGGCGTCGATGTCGGCGCGATAGTTGTTCCACGAGCCGCCGCTGGCCAGCATCTGCACCTGGGTTTCGGCCAGCGGGCGCTTGCGCACCAGGTTGACGGCCGCGCTTGGCGAGCCGGCGCCTTGCAGCAGCCCGGTGGCGCCGCGGATGATCTCCACGCGGTCCAGCGTCACGGTTTCGGTGGTGAAGCTGTCGGCCTGGGGATAGTAGAAGGCGCGGTTGACGCCGTCGAACTGGTAGCTGTCCACGCGAAAGCCGCGCGAATACACGTAGCTGCCGCCCATCGGGCTCTTGTAGAGCGTCATGCCGGTGCTGTTGGCCAGCACCTCGTCCAGCGTGTTGGCGTTCTGGTCGTCCATGCGCTGGCGGGTCACGACCGTGACCGACTGGGGAATTTCCTTCAGCGTCTGGCGGCCCTTGCCGATGGTGACGACGCGGCTGGTGTAGCTGCCGGTGCCTTCGGTGACGGGATCGTTGGTCATGCCGGTCACCGTCACCGGCGCCAGCGTGGACACGCCCGGCGTGTCCTGCGGGATGCGCCGCAGGTGATAACCCTCGCCGTTGGCGTTGGGGACCGCCTGCAGGCCGGTGCCGGCCAGCAATCGGGACAGGCCCTGTTCCGCGGTGTACCGGCCCGACAAGCCTTGCGTCTGCACGCCGCGCGTCAGGGCGGGCGAAGCGGCCACGGTGACCTTGGCGGCCACGCCGAACTGGCCCAGCGCCACATCCAACGTGGTGGGTGCGATGGCAAAGGCGACTTCGCCGGACGACGCGGCCTGCGCCCACGACGCGGCGGGGACGGCGAATGTGGCGGCCGCCGTCAGGGCAAGGTGGACGGCAAGGCGCAAGCGCATGCGCGGAGACGATGACAAGGCAAGGGGAGAAGGGGAATGGCGTCGTGCCATGGCTGGAGGTTCCTGATTCGTCGATTGAAAAGCGCGGCCCGCGGGCGCCTCGGGGCCTTCTCTTGGTCTAACGAACCAGAAATGAAAATCTGCGGCGTTGTTACAAAATAGTCGGGATGCGCCGCGGGTGGCCGGCGAAATCGGGGGGGAATCGGGCGACGAATCGGCGCGAATCAGCGCCTTCATGCCCGGCCCACGCTGACCCAGTAGCGCGTGCGATAGCGCAGCCTCAGGTCCAATACGCCGGCAAGCACCTCGAGCGCCTTGTCGGTGTCGTCGATCCGGAACGCGCCGGTGACTTCGCGATGCGCCACGTCGGCGTCGCAGCGCACGATGCCGGTGCGATAGCGGCCCAGTTCGGCCACAAACCGGTCAAGCCGCATGCGGTTCGCAACCAGCATGCCGCCGGTCCAGGCCGGCGCCGTTTCGTCCACCGCGGTCACGGGCGACAGGCTGCGGCGGTCGAACTCGGCCTGCTCGCCCGCATGCACGACCCGGCGCGCCTGCGCTTGCGCGTCCGGCTCCACCTGCACGGCGCCTTCGAACACCGCGAGGTGCGTGGCGCCCCGGCTGTCGTCCATCTGGCGCACGGAAAAGCGCGTGCCCAGCGGCGTCAGCAGGCCGTTTGGCGTTCTTACGCCGAAAGGCCGGCCCGCGTCGTCGGTGCCTGTAGCGATCAGGATCTCGCCGCTGCGCAGTTCGATGCGGCGCTGGTGCGCGTCATAGCGCATCGCCACGGCCGAATCGGTGTTCAGGGTCAGCACGGTGCCGTCGGCCAGGTGCACGACGCGCTGCTCGCCCGTCGCGGTGCGATAGACCGTGCTGCCGTCCCACAACCCTTCGCGCGCGCCCATCCAGCTCAGCGCGCCCAGGCCGACGCCGGCCGCCATCCATTTGAGTGCGCCGCGGCGCGAGCGTTGGTCGCAATAGCGCAGGATGGTCTGCCCCGCTGCGGCGGTGGACACGTTGGCGGTGGTGGCAGCCTTCAGATCCTGGCTGATGCCCTGCAGGCGCTGCCAGGCCAGTTCGTGGCGCGCATCTGCTTCGCGCCATTGCGTACAGGCGGCCTGCGTGGCGGCGTCCGGGGCGTCGCCGGCGCGCATCATCCACTGCGCCGCCTGCCGGATGATGTCGGGATGCACCCGCTCGGTGTGCGCGGCGCTCATGCGTACAGCACCGTGTAGCAGTGTTCCCACGCCTTGATCATGTCGCGCTGCACGGCCGCCACCGAAATGCCCAGCTCGCGCGCCACGTCCAGATAGGGCAGGCCTTCGACCTGCGCCAGCACGAAAACCCGGCGCACCCGCGCCGGCAACTGCTCCATCATGCGGCACACGGCATCCAGCGCCTCGACCACCAACGCATGCGTCTCGGGACTGGGCGCCACGTCTTCGCTGCGCGCGGCGAGCGTCTCAAGATAGGCTTGTTCGATCGCCCGGCGGCGCGATTGGTCGATCAGCAGACGCTTGGCAACCGTGGTCAAAAAGCCGCGCGGCTCGGCAAACGCGGCGCGAGACTCGCTGCGCATGATGCGTTCGAACGTGTCGTGCGCCAGATCGGCGGCGTTGTCGGCATTGCCGGCAAGCCGGCGGCGCAGCATCTGCACAAGCCAGCCATGGTGCTCGCGGTACAGACTGACGAATTCGGCGGAGGACGCAAAAGGGGCGGGCGGCACGGGTCTGCTGGTCAGATGCTAATGGGAATGATTGCTAATTGTAGCCAATCAGCGGCGCGTGGCTATTTCTTTTCACGCCCGCTCATTCCCGCTGCGCCCAAGCCGCGGTCGCGGCCTTCCGCTATCTGGGGTTGAAAGGGGCTCCCGCCCGGCGTCGAGAGCCCCGCACCCTTAAGCCCTTCAGGCGTCGGCTGCGCCCAATCTCCACAGCGACGTCATTTCCTTCGACCGCGCCGCAAACAACGGATCCGACGCGTCCCGCGCCTTGCCGTGCACCGGCCGCGTATCCAGCTTGTCAATCACGCGCAGCCCGGCGGTTTCGATCATCTCCAGCAACTGCTCGCGCGTACGCAACCCCAGGTGCTCGGCCAGGTCCGACAGAATCAGCCAGCCTTCGCCGTTTGGTGTCAGATGATCCTTCAATCCATTCAGAAACCCGCGCAGCATGCGGCTGTCCGGGTCGTACACAGCATGTTCCAGCGGCGAGCTGGGCCGCGCGGGCAGCCACGGCGGGTTGCAGACGATCAGCGACACGCGGCCTTCGGGGAACAGGTCGGTCTGTTCGACCTCGACCTGTCCCGACAGGCCCAGACGTTCCAGGTTCTCGTGCGCGCAGGCGATGGCGCGGGCATCCGTATCAGTGGCGATGACGCGCTTGCCGCCACGGCGGGCAATCACTGCGGCCAGAACACCGGTGCCCGTGCCGATATCAAACGCCACGCTGCCGCGCGGCATGGGGGTGTTGGCGACCAGGTCCACATATTCGCCGCGCACGGGCGAGAACACGCCGTAGTGCGGGTGGATTCGGTTGTTCAGCGCGGGAATCTCCACGCCCTTCCTGCGCCATTCATAGGCGCCGATCAGGCCCAGCAGCTCGCGCAGCGACGCCACGAATGGCGCATCGCCCGGCACGTTCGCGGCTTCGCAGGCCGGATGCGCGTCGGGCGCGCGGCGCAGGGGGATCGTGTGGCCGGCATCGAAGGGAATCAGCAGCATGCCCAGGATGCGGGCGCGCTGCGACTGGACCTGCCGATGTTGGTTGAAGGCTTCGAGCTGGGTTTCGACCGGTTTGCGCGGGCGCTTGTCGACGCGGCGCGTGATGGCGTGCAACAGCTGGCGCGCGTTCTGGAAGTCGCCGCGCCACAGCAGGCCGACGCCTTCGCAGGCGTGGCGGTAGGCCATGTCGGCGGTCAGCGTGTCGTCGGCGACGATGACGCGCTTGGGCGGCGTGGCGCCGGTTTCCGAGTGCCAGCGGGCCGAGCGGGCGACGCCGTTTTCCTCCCAATGCAGTTCAGGCGCGTTCAAGAGGTCGCTCCGGTGGGGAAAAGGGGGAAGGGCAGGATCATGGGAAATGGCACATAAAAGATAAGGGCGCGGGCTGCCAATGTAGCAGCTTCGCGCCCTGGAACTGCCGCGCGGCGCATGCGGCGCCGCGACAGGATGGGGTCAATGGAACAGGACGACGGCCTTTTGCAGCGTGATCCAGATGCCCCAGGCGAGCGGGATGCCGACGCACGCCCACGCAAAGGCGATCAGCGCGGGCGGGGTGCGGAAGTTGGACTTGCCCACGCCGTGGGTTTCAGAGGCGACGGCGCGCTCGTGCGCCAGCGCCTTTTCCTTGGCCAGTTCCTCGTCGGTCATGAAGTACTTGGCGTTGACCGGGCGGATGGCCAGGTTGCACAAAAAGCCCACGACCAGCATGCCGGCCAGGATGTACATGGTGATGTCGTACACCTGGGCGCGCGGCACGCCGATGGACAACTGGTACTCGCGGATGTAGTTGACGAGAACCGGGCCGAAGATGCCCGCCGCCGACCACGCGGTCAGCAGCCGGCCATGGATGGCGCCCACCATCTGGGTGCCGAACAGGTCGGCCAGGTAGGCCGGCACCGTGGCAAAGCCGCCGCCGTACATCGACAGGATGACGCAGAAGGCCGCCACGAAGAGCGCCAGGGCGCCGATGTGCGCGGTCCAGGGGATGGCGGCGTACAAAAAGAAGCCCAGCACGAAGAAGACGAAGTACGTCATTTTGCGGCCCAGCTTGTCCGACAGGCTGGCCCAGAAGAAGCGGCCGCCAATGTTGAAGAGGCTGAGCAGACCGGTGAAGCCGGCGGCAATGGCGGCGATGGCTGCGAGCTGGTCCTTGTCGAGCTGGCCGAAACCCAGTTCAGGCTTGTCGATGAGCCCGCCGCCGAACACTTCTTGCAGCAGCGGCGAGGCCATCCCCAGAATGCCGATGCCCGCGGTGACGTTCAGGCACAGCGCCCACCAGACCAGCCAGAACTGCGGCACGCCCCACACGCGCTTCACGTGGACGTGGCGCTGCGTGATCATCACGTTATTGACCTGCTTGGCGGGCGGCGTCCAGCCGGCGGGTTTCCAGCCGGTGGGCGGCACGCGGTAGCCCAGGGCGCCCGACATCATGAAGATGAAGTACACCAGCGCCATGGTCAGAAAGGTCTGCCAGACGCCCGGCGAGGTCGGCGTGGCGAAGTGACGCATCAGCAGGTCGGCCAGCGGCGCACCGATCATGGCGCCGCCGCCAAAGCCCATGATGGCCATGCCGGTCGCCATGCCGCGGCGGTCCGGGAACCACTTGATCAGCGTGCTCACCGGCGAGATATACCCCAGCCCCAGCCCGATGCCCCCGATCACGCCCGACCCCAGCCACAGCATCCACATCTGGTGCAGGTAGATGCCGATGGCCGAAATGACCAGGCCGCCGCACCAGCACAGCGCCGACACGACGCCTGCCTTGCGCGGGCCCGCGCGTTCCAGCCAGCCGCCCCACAGCGCGGCCGAACACCCCAGCAGCACGAAGAACAGGGTGTACATCCACCCCATCGTCGAGATCTTCCAGTCACAGCTCGTGGTGAAGAGCTCGGCTACGAGGCTCATGTCCGGCGGGCAGGCCAGCGGCTTCGCGCCGCCCACCACCTTGGACAACGGCAGCCAGAACACGGAAAAGCCGTAGGCCATGCCGATGCACAGGTGGATGGCCAGGGCGGCCGGAGGCACCAGCCAGCGCGAGAAGCCCGGCCCCGCGATGGTGCGTTCTTTGTCGAAAAATCCCGGCCTTGAGCCGGGCAGGTCCAGGGTGGCGCTACTTTCCATGATGTCTCCTCAGGGGTGCGGCTTTATAGCGTGCGTTGCCCGGAAAAGCCCGGTGACGCCGCCTCTTTTATGGATCTGTTGCTGTCCTGCCACTTCGGGGCGGGCCGTCATGCGGCGGCCCGGGTGCGCTATGCGACGCGCGCAAGCGGGGTAAGACGCTCGCGATGCTGGGTGACCGCCTGCAGCACCAGCGGATGCAGCTGTTCTTGGCCGGCGTCGCCGTCGGGGCTGCGCGCCAGGAAGTCCAGCAACTCGTTCCGCATGCGCGGTTCCCAGAATTTCTGGATGTGATTGGTGACGCCTTCCAACGCCTCGGGCCGGTCCGGCATGGCGTCGAAGAACTGGCCGATGCGGTTGGCCATGCGGATCAGGTTGACGATTTCCATGCTGTCTGGCGTCCGGTTCAGGTAAGAATGCGTTCGGGGTGGGTGTAGATGGCGGCGTCGCCATCGCGCGTGAAGCCCAAGAGCGTCACGTTGGCGTCGGTGGCCAGGCGGATGGCCAGGGCGGTGGGGGCGGAGACCGAGGCCAGCACGGCGACGCCGGCGGATGCCGTCTTTTGCACCATCTCGAAGCTGGCCCGGCTGGACACCACGACGATGCCGTCGCTGCCATTGACCGCCTGGCGCGCCAACGCACCGGCCAGCTTGTCCAGCGCGTTGTGGCGGCCCACGTCTTCGCGTACCAAAGCGACGGCGCCATCGGCGCCCGCCCAGCCCGCCGCGTGCGTGGCGCCGGTGATGTCGTGCAGCGTCTGGCGCGCGCGCATGTCGCGCATGGCGGCCAGCACGGCCTCGATGCGCACGGGTGCGCCGTTGGTCACCGGGGCCACCGGCCGCAGCACTTCGGGCAGGGTTTCGACGCCGCACAGGCCGCAGCCGGTGCGTCCGGCCATGGCGCGGCGCCGCGTTTTCAGCTGCATTTCACAGGCGGACGAGATCTCCAGCTGCACGACGATGCCGCCGCATTGCGGCAGCAGGTCGATGCCGCGCACGTCGCTGACGCTGCCAATGATGCCTTCGGACAACGAAAACCCGACGGCAAAGTCTTCCAGGTCCGCCGGCGTGGCCAGCATGGTGGCGTGGCTGATGCCGTTGTATTCCAGCGCCACCGGCGTTTCCTCGGCGACGAAGTCAGTCTCGGCGTCGGGGGCGATGGCCCCCGATCGCACGCGGATGACCTGGGTCGGCGTGCAGTCGGGGCGGGCGGTGGTCGGCGTAGGCATGGGATCCCTGGCGTGCTGGCTGTCGGTTACTTCCCGGTCAGCGCCGCCTCGGACTCGCGCGAGCGTTCGCGCAGGAGCTTTTGCTGGATATCCGCAAATCGCGACCATTGCCGCTGCCATTCCGACGGCTGCGACACGCGCGTCACCTGCACGGCCGTGACCTTGTACTCGGGGCAGTTGGTCGCCCAGTCGGAGCTGTCGGTGGTGACGACGTTGGCGCCGGACTCGGGAAAGTGGAACGTGGTGTATACCACGCCCGGCTGCACGCGGTCGGTCAGCGTGGCGCGCAGCACGGTTTCACCGGCGCGGCTCTGGATGCCGACCCAGTCGCCCTCGGCCACGCCCCGGTCCTCGGCGTCCTGCGGATGAATTTCCAGCACATCCTCGCCGTGCCACATGACATTGGGCGTACGGCGCGTCTGCGCGCCCACGTTGTATTGCGACAGGATTCGGCCCGTGGTCAACAGCAACGGGAAGCGGCGCGTGCTGCGTTCATCGGTGGGCACGTACTTGGTGATCATGAAGCGGCCCTTGCCGCGCACGAACTGGTCGATGTGCATGATGGGCGTGCCGTCCGGCGCGTCGTCGTTGCACGGCCATTGCAGGCTGCCCAGCTTGTCGAGCTTGTCGTACGTGACGCCGGCGAACGTGGGCGTCAGCCGCGCGATCTCTTCCATGATCTCGCGCGGGTGCTTGTAGTTCATGGGGTAACCCAGCGCGTTGGACAGCGCCACGGTCACTTCCCAGTCGGACTTGCCGTTCTTGGGTTCCATCACCTTGCGCACCCGGGAAATGCGGCGCTCGGCATTGGTGAAGGTGCCGTCCTTTTCCAGGAACGAGGAACCCGGCAGGAACACGTGCGCGTACTTCGCGGTCTCGTTCAGGAACAGGTCCTGCACGACGATGCATTCCATTGCCGCCAGCGACGCCGCCACGTGCTGCGTGTTGGGATCGGACTGCACGATGTCCTCGCCCTGGCAGTACAGGCCCTTGAACGACCCGCCCAGTGCGGCTTCGAACATGTTGGGGATGCGCAGGCCGGGCTCGGGCTGCAGCGTGACGCCCCAGTCCTTTTCGAATTGCGCGCGCACGGTGTTGTCGGAGATGTGGCGGTAGCCGGGCAGTTCGTGCGGGAACGAGCCCATGTCGCACGAGCCCTGCACGTTGTTCTGGCCGCGCAGCGGATTGACCCCCACACCTTCGCGGCCGATGTTGCCGGTGGCCATCGCCAGGTTGGCGATCGCCATGACGGTGGTCGAACCCTGGCTGTGCTCCGTGACGCCCAGGCCGTAATAGATGGAGCCGTTGCCGCCCGTGGCAAACAGGCGCGCCGCGCCGCGCACCGCCTGCGCCGGCACGCCGGTGATTTCTTCCATGGCTTCCGGCGAGTTCTCGGGCAGCGAGACGAAATCGCGCCATTCCCGGAATGCCTTTTCCTCGCAGCGCTCGGCGACAAAGTCTTCGGCGATCAGGCCTTCGGTGGCGATGACGTGCGCCAGCGAGGACAGCAGCGCGGTGTTGGTGCCGGGCCGCACCTGCAGGTGGAAGTCGGCCTTGATGTGCGGCGAGCTGACGAGCTCGATGCGGCGCGGATCGATGACGATGAGCCGCGCGCCTTCGCGCAGCCGCCGCTTCAGGCGCGAGGCGAACACGGGGTGGCCGCTGCTGGGGTTGGCGCCCATGACGATGACCACGTCGGTATGCATGACGGAGTCAAAGGTCTGCGTGCCCGCCGATTCGCCCAGCGTCTGCTTCAGGCCGTAGCCGGTGGGCGAATGGCAAACGCGCGCGCAGGTGTCGACGTTGTTCGTGCCGAAGGCGGCGCGCACCAGCTTTTGCACCAGCCACGTTTCTTCGTTGGTGCAGCGCGAGGACGTGATGCCGCCCACCGCGTCGCGCCCGTACTGGCTCTGGATGCGGCGGAATTCCGAGGCCGCGTAGTTGATGGCTTCGTCCCAGGACACTTCCTTCCAGGAATCCGTGATGTGCTTGCGGATCATGGGCTTGAGCACGCGTTCCTTGTGCGTGGCGTAACCCCAGGCGAAGCGCCCCTTCACGCAGGAGTGGCCGCGGTTGGCTTGCCCGTCCTTCCAGGGGACCATGCGCACGACTTCCTGTCCCTTCATTTCGGCCTTGAAGCCGCAGCCCACGCCGCAGTAGGCGCAGGTGGTCACGACCGAGTGCTCGGCCTGGCCCATCATGATGACGGTCTTTTCCTGCAGGGTGGACGTGGGGCAGGCCTGCACGCAGGCGCCGCAGGACACGCATTCGCTATCGAGGAAGGGCTGGTCCTGCCCGGCCGACACATGCGAATCGAACCCCTTGCCGGAGATCGTCAGCGCGAACGTGCCCTGGGTTTCTTCGCAGGCGCGCACGCAGCGGTTGCAGACGATGCACTTGGACGCGTCGAAGGTGAAGTACGGGTTGGACTCGTCTTTTTCGGCCTTCAGGTGGTTGGCGCCCTCGTAGCCGTAGCGCACGTTGCGCAGGCCCACCACGCCCGCCATGTCCTGCAGTTCGCAGTCGCCGTTGGCCGGACAGGTCAGGCAGTCGAGCGGATGGTCCGAAATGTACAGTTCCATCACGCCGCGCCGCAGGTCGTGCAGCTTGGGGGTTTCGGTAAAGACCACCATGCCGTTCTCGGCGGGCGTCGTACAGGATGCCGGATAGCCGCGGCGGCCTTCGATCTGCACCAGGCACAGGCGGCAGGAGCCGAAGGGTTCAAGGCTGTCGGTGGCGCAGAGCTTGGGAATGTTGATGCCCGCATCCGCGGCCGCGCGCATCAGCGACGTGCCTTCGGGGACGGTGATCTCCTGGCCGTCGATGGTCAGGGTGACGGTCTTTTCGGACACGCGCGCCGGCGTGCCCATGTCGCGATCGCGCTTGATGACGGTTTCTAGCATGGCGGTCTCGGGTTCAGGCCGCGTGGGCGGCAGACTGGGAGGACTCGATGCCGAAGTCCTGCGGAAAATGGTTCAGCGCGGACAGCACCGGGTAGGGCGCCATGCCCCCCAGCGCGCACAGCGAACCGCCAAGCATCGTGTCGCACAGGTCGCGCAGCAGATGCACCTGCTGCTCGCGCTGGTCGCGGCTCTGGCCGCCAGCGGCGATCTTGTCGATGGTTTCCATGCCGCGCGTCGAACCGATGCGACAGGGCGTGCACTTGCCACAGGACTCGATGGCGCAGAACTCCATGGCGTAGCGCGCCATGCGCGCCATGTCCACGGTGTCGTCGAAGGCGACGAGGCCGCCGTGGCCGATCATGGCCGAGATCTGGATATAGGCTTCGTAATCCAGCGGCACGTCCCATTGCGATTCGGGCAGATAGGCGCCCAGCGGACCGCCCACCTGCACCGCCCGCAGCGGCCTGCCGGACGCGCTGCCGCCGCCGAATTCATACAGCAGATCGCGCAGGCTGAGGCCAAAGGCCTTTTCCACCAGCCCGCCTTGCTTCAGGTTGCCGGCCAGCTGGAACGGCAGCGTGCCATGCGAACGGCCCACGCCGTAGTCGCGGTAGTACGCCGCGCCTTTGGCCAGGATGATCGGCACGGTGGCCAGCGAGATGACGTTATTGATGACGGTTGGCTTGCCGAACAGGCCCGAGATGGCGGGCAGCGGCGGTTTGGCTCGCACCACGCCGCGCTTGCCTTCCAGGCTTTCCAGCAGCGAAGTTTCTTCGCCGCAGATGTAGGCGCCGGCGCCCTTGCGCACCTCCAGGTCGAAGCGGCGGCCGCTGCCGTGCACGTCGTCGCCCAGCCAGCCGACGCTGCGGGCGCGCGCGATGGCGGCTTCGAGCGTGGCGATGGCGTGCGGGTATTCGGACCGGACGTAGATGTAGCCGTACGTCGCACCCACCGCCAGCCCGGCGATGGTCATGCCTTCGATCAGGACGTACGGATCGCCTTCCATCAGCAGGCGGTCGGCAAACGTGCCCGAGTCGCCTTCGTCGGCGTTGCAGACGATGTACTTGGTGTCGCCGGGCGTGCCCGCGACGGTCTTCCATTTGATGCCGGTGGGGAACGCTGCGCCGCCGCGGCCGCGCAGACCGGATTCGACCATTTCGTCGACGATCTGGGCGGGCGCCATGGCCAGCGCGCGCTTCAGGCCTTGCAGCCCGCCATGCGCGGCGTAGTCCTGCAAGGACAGCGGATCGATCACGCCGACGCGGGCGAACGTCAGGCGCTCTTGATGCTTGAGGTAGGGAATTTCCTCGGTCAATCCCAGGCGCAGCGCGTGGTCGCCGCCCGTGAGCCAGCCGGCGTCGAACAGCGACGCCACGTCTTCCGGCTGCACCGGGCCGTAGGCGACGCGGCCTTGCCGCGTGGCGATTTCGACCAGCGGTTCCAGCCACAGCAGGCCGCGCGAGCCGTTGCGCACCACCTGCACGGACAGGCCGCGCTGGTCGGCCATGCGTTCGATGTCGCGGGCCACGGTGTCGGCGTCCATGGCCAGCGCCGCGGCGTCGCGCGGCACGTAGATGACGACCGGGGCGCTCATGGCGTGTCCTCCAGCGTGCGGGCCAGCAGGCGATCAAGCTTGGCTTCGGTGACGCGGGCGTGGGGCTGGCCGTCGATCATGACGGCGGGCGACTGCGCACACAGGCCCAGGCAATACACCGGCTCCAGCGTGAAGTTGCCGTCCGGCGTGCTGCCGTGGAAGTCACAGCCCAGCGCGGTGCGCGCATGGGCGGCCAGGCGTTCGCCGCCCATGGACTGACAGGCTTCGGCGCGGCAGACCTCGAGCGTGTGGCGCGCGGCCGGCTCGGTGCGGAAATGGGGATAGAACGTGATGACGCCGTGGACTTCGGCGCGGGAGAGGTTCAGGGCCTCGGCGATGGTTTGCACCGCCTCGGCCGGAATACAGCCCAGTTCGTGCTGGACCGCGTGCAGCACCGGGAGCAGCGGGCCGGGCTGGTCTTGCAGCCGGTCAATGATGCGGGCCGTGGCCGCGATGGCCGGGGTGGTGGATGCCTGGGCGGCGTCCAGGGCCAGCTTGCCGCCCCGGGCCCCACCGCTGGATGCCAGATCGGATTTTGCCTCGCGCAGGTGCACGTCGGTCTCCTCCTGTGTTGCGTGACCCCGTCAACGGGGGCTTATGTGGCGGTCGGATGAGGGCAAATTAATATGTTTAAAAAAACATATAAAACACGCATCCGCCGCGTTATTTGTGTACTCTAACGAGGTACTTGAACGCCTTCAATAAGAAATAAATGACATATAAGTTCCGAATCGGCCTGCGGCCGCAATGGACATTGGGCGGAGACGACGAGGCGACCCCCGTGCCGTTGCAGGACATGCTTGCGCTGCTGGCGGCCATCGACGCCACCGGCAACATCGCCGGCGCCTGTCGCGCTTGCGGGCTGTCGTACCGGCACGCCTGGGGCGTGTTGCGGCGCTTCGAGACGCTCTTTGGCACGCAACTTCTCTTCACCAATCGCCGCCAGGGCACGCAGTTGTCGCCCTTTGCGGAGCGCCTGCTGTGGGCCAACCGGCGGATCGAGGCGCGGCTGATGCCCACGCTGGACAGCATGGCGTCCGAACTGCAAGAGGAACTTGAACGCCTGCTGCCCGAAAGCGGTCCTCACCTGCGCCTGCATGCCAGCCACGGCTTTGCAGTGGAATCGCTGATGCAGCACATGAGCGGCCGCACGCCCGGGCTGGAACTGCGCTATCGCACTGCGATCGAGGCGCTGGCGTCGCTGGAACGCCACGAATGCGATCTTGCGGGTTTCCAGGTGCCGCTGGGCGATTTCGAATCCCCCATCATGGAACGCTACGCGCAGTGGCTGCATGCGGACGATTACATGCTGATCCATCTGGCCGTGCGCAACACGGGGCTGTTCGTCACCGCCGGCAATCCCAAGCAAATACGCGGCATGGCGGACCTGGCGCGCCGCGACGTGCGCTTCGTGAACCGGCAGATCGGTTCCAGCACGCGCTATCTGGTCGGCCTGATGCTGCAGCGCGCCGGCGTATCGATCGGCGAAGTGCAGGGCTACGAGACCAACGAATTCACCCACATGGCGATCGCCGCGCACATTGCCAGCGGCATGGCCGACACCGGGGTCGGCGTGGAGACGGCGGCCTGCCGCTTCGGACTGGACTTCATCCCCTTGGTGCGCGAGCGGTATTTCTTCGCCATCCGCAAGGCGTCGTTGGACACGCCGGCCATGCAGGATCTGCTATCCATCATGCGCGGGCCGGACTATGTCGGTTACGTGGGCCAGCTCATCGGCTACGACGCCCGCGATACCGGCCGGCTGCAGACCCTGGACGAGGCGTTCCCCCGTGAACGCGCACCGCGATCCGCCGGGATATGATGTGCCAATGAGCAAAGTGATTTTCCTTGCCGATCACCGCGGCGCGCCGCTTTCCGTGCCGCCCGGGGAACTGCCGCCGCCCGGACAGCCCGCGTTGGACCAGCGCGCGCGTCCGCTGCGCGACCTGCGCATTTCCGTCACCGACCGCTGCAACTTCCGCTGCACCTACTGCATGCCGCGCGAGGTCTTCGACAGCAGCTACAGCTTCATGCCGCATTCGGCGCTGCTGTCCTTCGAGGAAATCAGCCGGCTGGCCGGCATCTTCACGCAGTTGGGCGTCGAAAAAATCCGCCTGACCGGCGGCGAGCCGCTGCTGCGCAAGCACATCGAAAACCTGGTTGGCATGCTGGCCGACCTGCGCACGCCGCAGGGCCGGCCGCTGGACCTGACGCTCACCACCAACGGCAGCGTCCTCGCGCGCAAGGCCGCCGCGCTGAAAAGCGCCGGACTCACCCGCGTGACGGTCAGCCTGGATGCGCTGGATGCGACCATGTTCCAGGGCATGAGCGACAGCGGCTTCACGCCGGACGACGTGCTGCGCGGCATCGATGCCGCGGCAGAGGCGGGCTTGGCGCCCGTCAAGGTCAACATGGTGGTGCGCAAGGGGCTGAACGACGGGCAGATCCTGCCGATGGCCGAGCGCTTCCGCCACAGCGGCCACATCCTGCGCTTCATCGAATACATGGACGTGGGCAACAGCAACGGCTGGAACCTCGACGAAGTGGTGCCGTCGCGCGAAGTCCTGGACCGCATCGGCGCGGTCTATCCGCTGGAACCCGTGGAATCCGTCGAAATGGGCCGCGTGGCTGAACGCTGGCGCTACGTGGATGGTGGTGGCGAAGTCGGCGTCATCTCCAGCGTCACGCACGCCTTCTGCGGCGGCTGTACGCGGGCCCGCCTGTCACCCGAAGGCAAGCTCTACATGTGCCTCTTCGCCCACGAAGGCCACGACCTGCGCGCCCCGTTGCGCGACGGCGCGACGGACGAGGAAATGGCGCGCATCCTGGCGGGCATCTGGTCCGCGCGCGGCGACAACTATTCCGAACTGCGCGGCCAGAACATGGCTGACCCGTCGCGCAAGATCGAGATGAGCTACATCGGTGGCTGAATCGTCAATGGCGCGTGACGACGTGGCTGGATTGATCCTGGCCGGCGGCCAGGGCTCCCGCATGAACGGGCAGGACAAGGGACTGGTCATCTTGCGCGGCGAACCGATGGCGGCTCACGTGGCGCGTTGTCTGGCGCCGCAGGTCGGACGCTTGATCATCAGCGCGAACCGGCATGCCGCGGTGTATGCGCAATATGGCGAGGTGGTCGCGGACGATGAGCCTGAACTGGGCGACTGGCAAGGGCCGTTGATGGGAATTGCGGCGGCGCTGTCGTCGGTTTCCGTGCAAGATACCGCCGCGCCGCAGTGGCTGGTCGTCTCGCCGTGCGACACCCCTTTCGTGCCCGCCGATCTGGCACAGCGCCTGATCGGCGCGGCACTTGCTGCAAATGCGCCAATGGCTTATGCAGTCTCCCATGGCCAGCGGCATTCCGCCTGCATGGCGCTGCGCACGGCGCTGCTACCTGAATTGCTGACCTACCTGCGCGGCGGCGACCGCAAGGTCGGGTTGTGGCAGGCGAGGGCGGGCGCGGTTGAAGCGAATTTCGACGACGCGCCGCCGCATGCCTTCATGAACGTCAACACGCCAGAAGATCTGGCGCTGGCGGAACGCTACGCCAGCCAGTGACGCAGGTCGTAGTACGAGACCGTATCCCTGTCCTGCACCAGCACATCCGCCGGCAGGCGCGCCAAGCCAGTGGACCACGGCAATGAGCTGATCACGCCCGACCCCTGATGGCCGTACGGCACGAGCTCGCTGCCGCCTTCGTCCGCTACGCGGCACTGCACGCGCAGGAATTCCTCGCGGCCATCCTGGCGCGGCTGCGCGGTGCGCAGCGGCAGTTGGCTGACCGGCGGGAAGATTTCTTCGCGGCCCTGCATGCGGCGCATCAGCGGCGTCACCAGCGTGGCAAAGACGGCATAGGCCGACACCGGATTGCCCGGCAGGCTGACCACGGGCTTGCCGTCGATCTGCGCCAGCGCCACCGGCTTGCCGGGCTTCATGCGCACCTTCCACAGCGACAGCTCGCCGCCCAGCGCGGCCAGCGCCGGCTTGACCAGATCGCGCTCGCCGACCGACACGCCGCCCACGCTCAGCACCAGATCGCAATCGGCCAGCAGCGTCTTGAAGGCGGCCAGCAGGTCGGCCTCGGTATCGCGTGCATGCAGCACGTGGACGGGCAGGGCGCTCATGCCGCGCACCATCGCCGCCAGCATGGGGCCGTTGGAGTTGTAGATCTGTTCCGTGGCGCGCGGCTGGCCCGGCAGGACGAGTTCGTCGCCAGTGGTCAGGATGCCGACGCGAAGCTGACCGTAAACAGGCACGGTGGCCATGCCTTGCGAGGCCAGCAGTGCAACGTGCGCGGCCTGCAGCAGCGTACCCGCCGGCAGCAGCGCGGCGCCTGCCATCGTGTCTTCGCCGCGGCGGCGGATGTGCTGGCCCGGGCGCGGCTCGCGCGAAATCTGCACGTGGTTGTCGGCTTCGGTCGTGTCTTCCTGCATGACGACCACATCGGCGCCCGCGGGAATCACGCTGCCGGTGAACAGGCGAATGGCTTGGCCGGGCTTGAGCGGCTCGGGCACGTCGCCGGCGTAGCAGCGCTGCTGGATCGGCAGTCGCGCTTCCGGACTCCAGTCGGCCAGGCGCAGCGCATAGCCGTCCATGGCGCTGTTGTCGGCCGGCGGAATGTCCACCGTGGCGTCAAGATGGGTGGCGAGCACCCGGCCGCTGGCATTCGCCAGGTCGACGTGCTCGGTGCGTTGGAGGGGGGCGGCGGCGTTGGCCAGCAGGGTCTGAGCTTGATCGAAATCCAGCATGGGTGTCAGGCTTCTTCTTCGTGATTCTTGAATTGCGAGGCGAAATTGCAGGGGCGGTGGCCACTGTCGAGCTGCTCGCGAAGGATCTTTGTCCAGGCGGTCTCGCAGGCGTTGTTCGAGCCGGGCAGGCAGAAGATCAGCGTGTGGTTGGCCGACCCCGCGAACGCGCGCGACTGGATCGTGGAACTGCCGATCTCGGTGTAAGAGATCTGGCGGAAGAGTTCGCCGAAACCCGGAATCTCGCAGTCCAGCAGCGGCAGGATGGCCTGCGGCGTGTGATCGCGATGCGAGAAGCCCGTGCCGCCGGTGGTCAGAATGACCTGCACTTCCGGGTCGGCGATCCAGTCGCTGATGACGCGACGGATCTGGTAGATGTCGTCGCGCACGATGTCGCGCCGCACGCACTGATGACCGGCCTGCGCCAGGCTGTTCGCCAGCAGGTTGCCGGACGTGTCATCGCCCGCGCTGCGGGTGTCGCTGATCGTCAGTACGCCGCAGCCCAACGGGACCGGGATGGCTTCGCTCATGGATTCTCCTTTTTGTCGGCAGTGTCTTCGTCCCAGGCGTTCGTGCGGTCCTGGTCGGATTGGCGCTGTTCCACCCAGAAGCTGTCGCCGCCCGCCAGGGTCTCGCGCTTCCAGAAGGGCGCGCGCGTCTTGAGCGCGTCGATGATGTATTCGCAACCGCGGAAGGCGTCGCCGCGATGGGCGCTGGCCGCCGCCACGTACACGATCTGCGCGTTGCGGTGCAGCGCGCCGACGCGGTGGACGATGACCGTGCCGGCCAGATTCCAGCGCGCGCGGGCGGTGGCGGCAATGTCTTCGAGCTCGCGCTCGCACATGCCCGGATAGTGTTCAAGAAACAGCGTGTCGGTGGGCGTGTCCGGCGCATAGTCGCGCACGTAGCCCACGAATGTGACGATGCCGCCCACGCCGGGGCCGGCTGATTCCCGCAGCGCGGCGGTGAGCGCCGCGCTGTCAAAGTCGGCTTCCTGGACGCGGATCATGGCGTCAGCCTCCGGTGACCGGTTCAAACACCGCGACTTCGTCGCCGGCGCGGATAGCGGCGGTGGGCTTGGCGTGCGTCTGGTTGATGGCCAGCTTCAGGCGCGTGGCCGGTTCCAGCTGGGGATAGCGTTCGCCCAGCTCGGCCAGCAATCGCGCGCCGGTGGATTCGCCCTGCACGGGCCAGGTTTCGGTGCGCTTGCCGACCAGTTCGGCCACGCGCGCGAAGTACAGCAGATTAATCGTTGCGCCATTCACCGCTTTTACCTCCCGCCTTGTACTTAAGGCGAACTTGTTCGATCACGATGCCTTTGTCGGCCGCCTTGCACATGTCGTAGATGGTCAGCGCGGCCACGCTGCACGCCATCATGGCTTCCATCTCGACGCCCGTCTTGTAGCTGGTGCGGCAGGTGGACAGGATGTCGATGCGATGCTCGGCGTCGTTCAGGGCGAATTCCACGCCGACGAACGACAGCGGCAGGCTGTGGCACAGAGGGATCATGTCGGCGCAGCGTTTGGCGGCCAGGATGGCGGCCACGCGCGCCGTGTTCAGCACCTCTCCCTTGCCCTGGCCCGGCTGGGTCAGCAGGCCATAGGCCACGGCGTTCATGCGGATGCTGGCGGCGGCGACCGCCACGCGCTCGGTGTCCGTCTTGGCGATGACGTCGACCATGCGGACCTGGCCGGCTTCGTCCAGGTGACTCAAGGTGGGGGTGGTCTCGGACATGGAAATCGGGATCAAGAATTGTTAATGAATGAAAAGAGCGGGGCCGGGCAAGCCGGCCGGGTCTGCTGTTCCGCCTATGATAGACGAGCAGTAAAGGGGGCGCGATAATCGCGCCTGCAGTCAGTGGAAGGTTGGATCGCCTTCAATATGTATCAGGAGACTTTCAATGCCCGTGCGGATGCCCAAGCTACGGTTCACCCGACGCGCCGGCAAGATTCTCCTGGGTATTGTGGCGTTCGTGCTGATTCTGTTTGGCGTTGCGGCCTGGCAAGTGCCAAAGGTGCTGCACGGCGTCCTGACTGACGATGTCTCGAAGATGATCGGCCGCGACGTTTCCGTCGGCAAGATCACCTTCAATCCCTTCACGCTGACCGTCCGCGCGCAAGACCTGGCCGTGGCGCAGCCCGGCGCGCAGACGCCGTTGCTGACCTTGGCCGAACTGGATGCCAGCGCATCGTGGACATCGCTGTTCTGGTTTGCACCGGTGGTCGATCGTCTGACGCTGCGGCAGCCTACCATCGCCATCGTTCGCGAAGACGTCCTGCGCTTCAATTTCTCTGACATAGAACAACGCGTCGCCGAATTGGCCGCGGCCAAGCCTGACGAGCCGCCCAAGCCGGACGAAGGCCTGCCGCGTTTTTCGCTGAACAACATGGTGATCGAGAACGGCACGATCACGCTGGACGACAAGGTCACCGGCCGCAAGCAGGTTGTCGACGAGTTCGCCATCGGCATCCCGTTCATCTCGACCTTCGGCTATGCCACCGACATCGACGTGCAGCCGCGCCTGCACCTGCGCATCAATGGCAGTCCGTTCGACCTGACCGGCGTGGCGCGTCCGTTTGACGTGGTGCCTTCATCCACCTTGCGCGTGGCCTTTGACGGCCTGCAACTGGAAAAGTGGGCGGACGTCTGGCCCATGCCGCTGCCGTTCAAGGTCGAGAGCGCGCTGCTGGATTCGAACCTGCAGGTCGTTTTCGAACAACCCAAGGACGCGCCGCCCAAGATCCGCGTCGTCGGCGATCTGGGCTTGCGCCGTCTGGACGTGCGGGATCCGTCCGGCGGCAGTCTGGCCGCGTGGAGTGCGTTGACCGTCAGCCGGCTGGAACTGGAGCCGATCGCGCGGCAGGTGTATATCGGCGAGGTCGGCCTGTGGGCGCCGCAGATCCACGTGCGGCGTCATGCGAATGAGCACTTGAACTGGCAGGATGTCGTCGCCGGACTGAAGGCGCTGGGCGGCGTGGAGCCGACCGCCACGCCTGTCCGCGATGAAATGCGCAAGGCCAGCGGGCTGAAGCCGCTGGCTGCGGGCGGGGCGCCCGCATCGGCGGGGACACCTGCCGCGGCAGGTGCGCAGGCGCCGGGTACGCAATCGCCTTCGACCTCGGCCCCCGTCGCCAAGGCAGACGCCGGGACGGGGTCAACGGCGCAAGCGCCCACCGGACCAGCGTCAGGCGCGCCACGCCCCGCTGACCCGGCCGGCACTGCCCCGACGGCTGGCGCTACCCCGACGGCTGGCGCTACCCCGACGGCTGGCGCTGCCCCGGCCGCCGACACTGCCGCCGCTAGCGCGCCCACCCCCGCACCGGCCGAATGGCAAGTCACCCTCGACGCCTTCAACCTCCACGAAGGCGAGGTCTACGTCACCGACGCGGTCAGCAAGCTCGACTACGTGATGACCGGCTTGGCCGCCACTGTTGAAGGCGTCGAACTGCCGCAGCAGCCGGACCGGCCCATCAACCTGTGGCTGACCATGGACAACAGCACCGATGGCGGCTGGCTGCGCGCCAAAGGGCCGCTCGTCATCAATCCGCTGTCGCTCGACATGAACGTGCGCCTGGGCAATGTGGCGCTCGCGCCGTTGGCGCCCGCCGTGCGTAGCGCTGCGCCGATCAGCCTGCTTGACGGCCGACTGGGCGCCACCGCGCAGGTCCACGTGCGCGAAAAAGGCGGCGCGATCGACGCATCCGCCACGGCCGTGCAAGCCGACCTGACACAGTTCAAGGCCCGTGACGAATCGCTCAAGCCCGCGCTCGACATCGCAATGCAGTCCTTGCGCATCACCGCCGACCGCCTCGCCATGGGCCCCGGCCAAAGCAACTTCACCCTGGCCGCTGCCGGCGTCCAGGGCGACGGCAAGCTGGACCTCAAAGGCGTCTTCACCCCGCAGCCGCTTACCCTCAAGACCGCCGTCGACCTCTCCGGCCTGAACGTCGCCAGCTTCGCGCCGTACTTCGCCTCCAGCCTGAACGCCACCGTCCGCGCCGTCACGCTGGGCGCCAAGGGCAACGCCGAATTCATTGCCGCCGCCGGCAACGCCCCAATGAAGGCCGCCTGGAAGGGCGCCGTCGACGTCACCGACCTGGATCTGCAAGACCGCGTCAACAAGGACGACTTCCTGAACTGGAAGCGCCTGGGCTTCACCGGCATGGACATCTCCGTGGCGGGCGACAAGATCGGCGCCAAACTGGGCGACATCGCGCTCGAAGACTTCTACGGCCGCATCCTGCTCAATGCGCAAGGCCGGCTCAACGTCATGGACCTGGTGGCCGCGCCTGGACAGGCCGGCGGCTCCATCACGCAGGACACGCAGACCCCAGGCCGCAGCGCCGATATACCCGCCGCGCCGCCTGCACCCGCGGCGCCTGCGCCGTCCGCCAAGGGCAGCCGGGCAAGCGCCATGCCGGACATCTCGGTCAACAGCGTCACGCTGACTCGCGGACGCATGACCTTCACCGACCGCTTCGTCAAACCCAACTACGTCGCCGAGCTGTCCAGCATCGAAGGCGGCATCACCGCCGTTTCTTCCTCCAACCCGCAGCCCGCCAAGGTCAAGGTCACGGGGCGGGTCTACACCACCGCGCCGCTCTCCATCAGCGGCGTCGTGCAGCCCTTCGCCCAATACCTGACCCTGGACCTCAAGGCGTCCGCCAAGGGCGTCGACCTGCCACGCTTCAACACCTATTCGGCCAAGTACGTCGGCTACCCCATCAAGCGCGGCAAGCTCTCCGTAGACCTGGAATACAAGATCAAGAACCGCGCCTTGCAGGCCACCAACCACGTCGTGCTCAACCAGCTCACCTTCGGCGACAAGACCAACAGCCCCGACGCCACCAAGCTACCCGTGCTGCTGGCCGTCGCGCTGCTCAAGGACTCGCGCGGCAACATCGACATTAACCTGCCCATCTCCGGCTCGCTCGACGACCCCGAGTTCTCGGTCGGCGGCATCGTCGTGCGCGTGCTGATGAACCTGGTCGTCAAAGCCGTGACCTCGCCCTTCAGCCTGCTCGCGTCCGCGTTCGGCGGGGGCGAAGAATTGTCCTACGTCGAATTCGCGCCCGGCAGCGCCGTTCTCACCGAAAACACGATCCAGCGCATCGATACCCTTACCAAGGCGCTCACCGACCGCCCGGCCCTCAAGATGGACATCAGCGGCCGCGCCGACCCCAAGACCGACTCGGAAGGCCTGCGCCAGGCCTGGGTCGACGCCCAGATCCGCGCCGCCAAGGCCGCCGACGTCGCCCCGCGCGGCAAGAAGCCCGACCCCAAGGGTGTCACGGTCTCCGCCGCCGAACGTGCCAAGTACCTCGAAGACGTCTACGATGACGCAGACCTCAAGGACAAACCGCGCAATTTCATCGGCATGGCCAAGTCCGTCCCGGCCGCACAGATGGAAGCAATGCTCCGCGCGGCCGCCCCGGTCGGCGAGGATCAACTGCGCCAACTGGCCGATGCCCGCGCGCAGGCGGTATATGAGAAGTTGCAAGCCCAGGAAGGACTCGCGGACCGCGTGTTCATCGTTGCGCCGCAGCTGGACGCCGATGGCATCAAGGACGAGGGGCAACCCTCACGCGTGGACTTCTCCCTGAAGTGAACTCGGCAGGCCAGGGCAGGGACGCGAGGCGCGTCCCGCCATGCCCGTCTTTTACCAGGAGATTTTTCGATGAAAGACCAGGACGACGCGCATTTCGACAGCCTGCTCCCGCCCTTGCGGCTGGACCGGCGAGGCTTCCTTGCCACCACCGCGGCGGCAGGTTTCTCGCTGGCAGCAGGCCCCGTGGTGGCGCAAACCGCCATCACCACGGACGCCAAGGGCCTCGTGGCCGGCAGGATCGAAATCCCCACCTCCGACGGCAAGATCCCCGCGTTCCGCGCCGCGCCGGATGGCAAGAAGAACCTGCCCACGATCATCGTCGTCCAGGAAATCTTCGGCGTGCACGAATACATCCAGGACGTCTGCCGGCGCCTCGCCCACCAGGGCTACCTCGCCATCGCGCCGGAACTCTATGCGCGCCAGGGCGACCCGTCCAAGTACACCGAAATCCCCAAACTGCAGGCCGAAATCGTCAGCAAGGTCCCCGACAAACAGGTCATCGCCGACCTGGACGCCACCGCCGCCTGGGCCGCCGCCAACGGCGGCAACCCCGACCGTCTGGGCATCCTGGGCTTCTGCTGGGGCGGCCGCCAGGTCTGGCTCTACGCCGCCCACAACCCCAAACTCAAGGCCGGCGCCGCCTGGTACGGCCAGTTGGCGGGTGACCCCACCGAACTGAAACCCAAGTCGGCCCTGGCCATCGTCAACGACCTGAAGGCCCCGGTGCTTGGCGCCTACGGCGGCAAGGACGCCGGCATCTCCCAGGCCGACGTCGACCGCATGCGCGTCGAACTCGCCAAGGGCTCCGCGGCCGCCAAGGCGTCTCGCATCGACATCTACCCCGAAGCGGGCCACGCTTTCCACGCCGACTATCGCCCGTCGTACCGCAAGGCGGAAGCCGAACAGGCGTGGACGCGGATGCTGGACTGGTTCAAGCAAAACGGGCTGTAAAAGACCCAAGCCCGCGGGCAAAGCTCCCTACACGCGCAGCGGCAACACGCCGACGCAAGACACTGCGTAAGCCCCCGAAGGCCGCCCGCGCGGCCGACCGGGGGCGGGCACCGCAAGATCTTCCATCACGCACCACCCGTGAGAAGAACCTCAAGAACCCAACCCGGCCCGACGACCGCAAAGATTCAAAGATGCAGCCTGGTGTGCCGGCCGCCTGGGGTGCGCGGGGCGTCGATAAGCCCGAGGGAATCTGAAGGAATCGCCGAAGGCGGTGACGAAGATGACGACGGGGCAGTCCGGAGCGAAGGCTCCGGACCGCAATCGTGGCCCCGCGCACCCCAGGTGGCCGGCGCGCCGGGCGTCTAAAGAACTCAAATCACGCCGCACAAGAACCAAAGCCCTACCGAGCCTTCTCCCCCGGCAGCCCATCACTAACCTCAGCCAGCGCCCGCTTCATGTCCTCGTACTTCATCACCCGCTCGCTCTGAAACCCGCCCAGCACCCCACGGCACCCATCCACCCCAGACCGCTTCATCTCCTCCATCATCGTCGTACCATCGGCCTGCCCCTTTGCAAAGGCCGCATCGAAGCCGCCCGTCGGGAATCCATATTCCTCGGCATAGCGCGTGAGATTCTTCCGAGCCGTCTCCTGATGCTGCGCCAAGTCAGGCTCTGAAGCCCCACAAGCACGCGCCGCGCCATTGGACGCGCCAGCGGCGATAACGAAAGAGTCGTATTGGGCCTGCTCTGCCGCATCGGGAGCCGCCCACGCCGGGGCAGCAGCGGCTAGCGTCAATGCCAGACCGGTCAGGAATTTGCGCATCGAAAGTCTCCCGGTGAAGCCCTCCGCAGCGGTCAGCCTCTCGCGGCTGCGGCGGGCGTTGTCTACCACGGCATTATGGCAACCGCGCGTTTCATCTCCATGTGCTCGCCGTGTGGAGTCGTTTCGAACTGTTCATCTTCTTTTCGCCTTCCGCCAAAGGCAGCAAGCCGGCCGCGCTCGAACTATGATGGGGGCTGTGAGGCAGTCCTGCCTCAATGCATTGCCCCCTTTCATTTTGGAGATCTACATGACGATCAAAGTCGGCGACCGCGTGCCCGATGGCACGTTGACCGAATTCATCGAAACCGAAACCGCCGGCTGCTCGCTCGGTCCCAACGCGTTCCAGGTCGCCGACCTGACCCGCGGCAAGACGATTGCGCTGTTTGCCGTGCCGGGCGCCTTCACGCCCACCTGCTCGGCCAAGCATCTGCCCGGCTATGTCGAACAGGCCGCTGCCCTCAAGGCCAAGGGCATCGACGAAATCTGGTGCGTGTCCGTCAACGACGCCTTCGTCATGGGCGCCTGGGGACGCGAACAGAAGACCGACGGCAAAGTCCGCATGCTGGCCGACGGCTCCGCGCTGTGGACCAAGGAACTCGGCCTGGAACTGGACCTCGTCCAGCGCGGCATGGGCGTGCGCTCGCAGCGCTACTCCGCCCTGATCGTCGACGGCGTTGTGAAGCAACTGAACGTGGAAGCGCCTGGCAAGTTTGAAGTCAGCGACGCGGCCACCATGCTCTCGCAAGCCTGATCCCCGCAGGTTCCTGTTTTACCCCCAGTGTTGCGGGCCGCCCAGGCGGCCCGCGGCGCTGAAAGCCAGCAGCGGTTGTCGACGCCATGCTCTCCACGATCTCATCGTTTTCGTCGCTTTATTTTGCGACCTTGCTGATGCTTATCGGCACAGGTCTCTTCAACACCTACATGGGCCTGCAACTGACCGCCCAGTCCGTCAGCGAAGTGTGGATCGGCACCTTGATCGCCGGCTACTACCTCGGGCTCGTGTGCGGCGCGCGGCTTGGGCACAAGCTCATCATCCGCGTCGGCCACATCCGGGCGTTCGTCGCCTGCGCGGCCATCGCCACCAGCATGATCCTGGCGCAGACGCTGGTCGAATTCATGCCCCTGTGGCTGGTGTTCCGTATCGTCTCCGGCATCGTCATGGTGACCGAGTTCATGGTAATCGAGAGCTGGCTCAACGAACAGACCGAAAACCACCAGCGCGGCCGCGTTTTCTCTGTCTACATGGTCGTCTCCGGCCTGGGCACCGTGCTGGGCCAACTGGCGCTCACCGCCTACGCCACGCTGGACCTGCGCCCGCTTACCCTCGTCGCGATGTGCCTCGTGCTGTGCCTGGTGCCGCTTGCCGTCACAGCCCGGTCCCACCCGCCCACGCCGCTGCCCGCGCCGCTGGACGTAAAGTTCTTCATGCGGCGCGTGCCGCTGTCCATGACCGTGCTCTTCGTAGCGGGCAATCTGTCCGGCGCGTTCTACGGCCTGGCCGCGGTGTATGGCGCCAAGAATGGCCTGTCCACATCGCAGGCCGCCATCTTCGTCGCGGCCGCCGTGACGGCGGGTCTGTTGTCGCAGTGGCCGATGGGCTGGCTGTCCGACCGCATCAACCGCGCCGGCCTCATCCGCTTCAACGCGTTGTTGCTGGTCCTGCTGCCTGCCGTCATGTGGGGCTGGATCGCGTTGCCGTTCTGGGCGCTGGTCGCCATGTCCTGCGTCTTCGGCATCCTGCAGTTCACGCTGTACCCGTTGGGCGCGGCCTTTGCCAATGATCACGTTGAATCGGAAAGACGAGTCAGTCTGTCGGCGGTGTTGCTGATGACCTATGGCCTGGGCGCCTGTGTGGGGCCGATGATCGCGGGCTTCATGATGTCGCTGGGCGGACCCGCCATGTATTACGTGTTCATCTCGGCGTGCGCCGTGATTCTGGTCTGGCAGGTGCGGCCCACGCGCGTCACCGGCGCACACCAGGTCGACGAGGCGCCGACGCATTTCGTACCGATGCCGGACACGCTGCAAAGTTCGCCCGCGGCGGCGGTGCTGGATCCGCGGGTGGATCCCGAGAACGACATCGCCATGGAAATGGTGCAGCCGGATCCGTCCGCGGCGCCGGCGCCGCCGGAGCCGGTGGCCGAGGGCGCATCGGTGGATTCCGCGGCGGGGCAGGGCGGAATGGACGAGACGGCGGATACGGCTGCGGGAGCGGGAGGCGGATCCGACACGATGCCGGATTCGATGTCGGACCAGACACCAGACCGTGTGTCGGGCTCCGCATCGACTGCCGCATTGGACGCTGCATCGACCGCAGCATCAACCGCCACATCGACCGCCACATCGGACTCCACATCAGACGCCGCATCAGACGCGAACCCCCCCGAACGCCAGCGCCGCACCGGCACCTGAAGCGCCCCTACCAGGGCGTCATCAGCAAAATGGCGGACAACGCCAGCGCAATGCCCAGCACGTTCACACGCGTGAGCGGTTCACGGAACGCCAGGGCGCCCACCAGGGTGCCCAGCGTGATCACTCCCATATTCATCGACGCGAACACCAGCGCGGGGTGCTCGGGCAGCGACTGGTGCGCGCGCACGTAGGTCAGGATGTTGCCGAAGTTGGCCAGCCCCAGCGCCACCCCCGCGGCCAGATGCCGCGCCTGCCAGCGTACGCGGCGCCACAACAGATACGCAAGCATCAGCGCGCCCGCCATCAGGAACGTCAGCAACAGGCTGCCCGCAAATGCGGTCCCCGTGCGGGCAACCTGCTTGAACAGGATGTCGATCACGCCATAGCCCGCCCAGACCACCAGCGGCCAGAGCCACATCGCGCGCCGGTCCTCGGCCGCCGTGGCTTCGGATAAACGAATGCGCGGCGGTTGGCGCAGCAGGCAGAAGAGGGCGGCGAAGGCCAGCGCGATGGCCGCCAATTTGCGTCCCGTGACCGGTTCGCCGAACAGCGCGAACGCGGCCAGCAGCGGAATGAACAGCGACAGGCGCTGCGCGGCGTCGCTGCGCACGATGCCGGCATGCCGCAACGCGACCGCCATCGCCAAAAAGACGCTCGGCAGCAGCACGCCCAGCGCGGCCAGCACCAGCCAGGGCGTTTGCGGCGCCAGCAGGCGCGCCGGATCGGGGCGCAGCACCAGCCAGCAGAGCAGGGCGGCCACGGCGTAGTTCATCGCGATCGCCTGGCGCACGTCGATCTGCCAACGTCGCGCCAGCTTGAGCATCACGGCGACCGTGACGCTGCAGGCCACGCTGGCCGTCAAATACAGAAGACCGGGCGTCAACGGCATGCCGCCTCCTCATGGCGGTCGTGCGCGGCGGCGTCGACCCGCATGCCCAATCGGTCGAGCAGGCGCTGGTCGGCCGCCATCTGCGGATTGGCGGTGGTCAGCAGCGCGTCGCCGTAGAACATGGAATTGGCGCCCGCCAGAAAGCACAGCGCCTGCATCGCATCGTCCATGGTCTCGCGCCCGGCCGACAGCCGCACGGCGGCGCGCGGCATTGCAATGCGCGCCACGGCGATAGTGCGCACAAACTCGAAGGGATCGAGGGCTTCGACATCGGACAACGGCGTGCCTTCCACCTGCACCAGGTTGTTGATCGGCACGGACTCGGGATAAGGCTCCATGCTGGCAAGCTGGGCGATCAGGCCGGCGCGTTCGCGGCGCGATTCGCCCATGCCCACGATGCCGCCGCAACACACGCTGATGCCGGCGTCGCGCACGCGGTCCAGCGTGTCCAGGCGGTCCTGGTACGTGCGTGTGGAGATGATCTTGCCGTAGAACTCCGGCGAGGTATCCAGGTTGTGGTTGTAGTAGTCCAGGCCCGCGTTCTTCAATTGCTCGGCCTGGCCGTCCCGCAACATGCCCAGCGTCACGCAGGTCTCCAGGCCCAGCGCCTTGACCGCGCTGACCATTTCGGCCACGGCGTCCAGGTGATGCGGCTTGGGACTGCGCCACGCGGCGCCCATGCAGAAGCGCTGCGCGCCGCCAGCCTGCGCCGCGCGGGCCGCGGCGACCACGTCTTCCAGCGGCATCAGCTTGTCGGCGTCCACGCCGGTGTTGTAGTGCGACGACTGCGGACAATACGCGCAGTCTTCGGGACAGCCGCCAGTCTTGATCGACAGCAGGCTCGACAACTGGATGACGTTCGGATCGAAATGGGCGCGATGCGTTTGCTGCGCCCGGTGCATCAGGTCCATGAACGGCAGCTCGTAGAGCGCCATGATGGCGTCGGCGCTCCAGGCCGAGGCCGGCAGGCGCTTGGGCGATGTCGGGACGGGAATGTACGCAGTCTGCATGGTCGGTGGCTCCTTCGTTCGTGCCGGGGATCTCGCCGCTGGCCTGATGGCCTGGGCTGGATCGGCGGATCGTAAGAAGGGGCGGCGTATTTGCGCAATGCGTTCGATATCGCCGGATTTAGCGGACGGTTGGGAACCTATTCAAAGAAAATGGCCGCTTTTGAGCGGCCAGTCGTCCTAGCGCGGCGGCATCTTCGGCGACGCGAAGATGCAGGATATTTTGATTCAAATTGTAAAACCGGAGCAAGCCAGTCAGGACTTGCCTTGCTTGTCCCGGTTGCGCGCGCTTTCGTGACCGGTGATGCCGCGGTCACGAGCCCAGACGATGGCGGCGCTGCGTCGGTGCACGCCGATCTTGCTGTAGATCGTGGCCACGTGATTGCGCACGGTGTTGCGCGACAGCTTGAGCGCCTTGGCAATGCCGTCGTCATCGTGACCCTGGCAGAGCAGGCCCAGCACCTCGCGCTCGCGCGACGTAAGCTGCGCCAGTTCTGCCACGTCGCGCGTCGCGGGAGCGGGTTGGCGCAGTTGCGCCAGTTTTTCGATGATGCCGCGGCTGAACCACGAGGTGTCCTGCATGACCGCCTCGATGGCCGTCAGCAGTTCGGTCTCTGACCGCTTGCGCTCGGTGATGTCCTGGATCACGATCAACACGCGGCGCAGCCCGCCGATCATGACGGGCTCGGCGGACACCAGGCAGTCGAGCTCGCCGCCGTCGCGCGCAATCATCACGGCTTCGCGGTTGCGCACGCTTTCGCCACGCTTCAGGGCGGCCAGCATGCCTTCGTACGGCCGCAATCCCAGTTCGACGAGGTCCTGCTCTGCCTTCTCGTCCAACGTCAGACCCGTGGCGGCGGCAAAGGCGTCATTGAGGTTCAGCACGTTCAAGGTGACGCCGTCGCAGACGGCCATCGGCACCGGGGCAAGCTGGAAGGCTTTGGAGAAGCGCTCTTCGCTTTCGCGCAGGGCCTCTTCGGTGCGCTTGCGGCCCTCCAGGTCGATGAACGTGAAAAGCATGCAGGGCTCGTCGTGCATGTCGATGGGCTGGCCTGCCACCACCACGAACTTGGAGGTGCCATCGGGCAGCTTCAGCACGCCCTCGCGCTGCGGAATGGTCTCGCCTTCATTGAGCCGAGCCACAGCCGTTTCTTTGTCGTCGCTCCCGTCCAGCACATCGATTTCATAGGCCGACTTGCCCAGCACCGCGTCGCGCGAGTAGCCGGTCATTTCCAGGAACCCCTGGTTCACCTTGACGTAGCGCAGGTCCGACAGCCGGCAGATCAACGCGGGAGCCGGATTGGCCGAGAAGGCGCGTTCAAAGCGTTCCTCGGCGTTGATCTGCGCGGTCTGGTCGTGCAGGATCAGGACGCGATAGGGCATGGGGCCGCCATCGTCCAGATTGAGGCCGCGCGCAAGCAGGTTGCGCGTGAATTCGTCGTCGTCTTTACGGGTCAGATCGAGCAGCAGGTCTTCGAATTCTTCGCCCGCCGCCAGCCGGTCCAAGGGATACTGTCGCGCCGGCACGCGATGATGGTTGCGATAGGTGAGCGTATATCGCTTGCGAAAGCCCGCGGGCGTGCCGCCCAGGTCTTCCATTGATTCGGCGCCGTGCAGCGCAAGTGCGCTGGCGTTGGCCCAGGCTATCGAGCCATCGGCCTCAAGCAGGATGATGCCTTCGTTGAGGCCCGCGATGATGCTCTGCAGGTGTTGGCGATGTGCTTGGGGTGCGGCGTCGTTGGGGGTCACGTAGGCCTCTTTTTTCTTCGCATGGCGTGTACGCGCAAGCATGAAGCCGCGCGCCGGTGCTGTCCAGAGGTCAAAAGGGAGGAGTCTCGCGGAAGGGGTACAACGAGAGGGGATTGCACCGCGCGAATGGCGGCGCCGGACAGCCCATGCAAAAGCATATGCGAAAGCAAAATCAAAATTGCAGAAATCAAAAGCACAAAAGCAAAAAGCTCCGGAATCCGGAGCTTAAGATGCGTGTACTTCAAATGCGTGCATTTCAAGTGCGTGCTGCGAGCAGCGTTCGGTAAGCGCAAAGTGCTTGGCGGAGCGGACGGGGCTCGAACCCGCGACCCCCGGCGTGACAGGCCGGTATTCTAACCAACTGAACTACCGCTCCGCAGCGGCTTACTGATGACTTCAACTTTCTTCACTACGGCTGTGGTGTCAAGACAGCTTGTACTGCATGCCAGATGAAGCTGGCGTCCCCTAGGGGATTCGAACCCCTGTACTCACCGTGAAAGGGTGATGTCCTAGGCCTCTAGACGAAGGGGACCTGGAACCAACAAGTTTACTACTGTACTGCGTTACTACTGAACTGCACTGGTGGAGGTAAGCGGGATCGAACCGCTGACCTCTTGCATGCCATGCAAGCGCTCTCCCAGCTGAGCTATACCCCCAGGGCGTCCTGCTGTTTCCAAACTTCAAACAACAAGGTCTCACACTTATAAAACAAAAAAGCCCCGAAAACGGAGCTCTTGAAAGACTCTGAGCGAGAGAGCTTTTGGCGGAGCGGACGGGACTCGAACCCGCGACCCCCGGCGTGACAGGCCGGTATTCTAACCAACTGAACTACCGCTCCGCAGCGGCTTAACTCAACTACATAATCACTTCAACTGCATCACTAATACTGCATGCCAGTAGACTGGCGTCCCCTAGGGGATTCGAACCCCTGTACTCACCGTGAAAGGGTGATGTCCTAGGCCTCTAGACGAAGGGGACTTGGACTTGCTGTACTGCTCTTCGCTTTGGACTGGTGGAGGTAAGCGGGATCGAACCGCTGACCTCTTGCATGCCATGCAAGCGCTCTCCCAGCTGAGCTATACCCCCGTTTCTCTAATCAATTCCTTCAACGTTTTCGCTTGAAACGCGCCGGTTAGAGCGCGTTTTTTGCTGTTTCGTTGCCGGTTTTGTTTAGTGCCGTTGGCGAAGAAACGAGATTATGCACGAACTAAATTGGGCGTGCAAGTCGCTTCATGGCAAAAAGCAAAAAAGTTGCGAAAAAAGAGGGTTGGATGGGCATTTTGAGGGCGGATTTAGCGCTGTATAGGTTGCCGAGCGAGCCTTCGATTGATGCAGAAATCAATGAAATCAAAGACTTGTGCTGGTGCTATCGTGGATGGGAAAAATTTTTTCGGCGTGTGGAAATTTCCACGCGAAGGCAGCGCGGAAAGTTGACGCGGATCGGCAAGGAAATCGACACATGAGCACTTCTCCATGAGCAGCACAGGCTTTCCCACCGTCGCCCTGGGGCGCACGGACATGAACATCACGCGCATCGGCCTGGGCGCTTGGGCCATGGGCGGCAATGGGTGGGCGGTGGGCTGGGGGCCGCAGGACGACGCCGAATCCATCAAGGCGATCCGGCACGCGATCGACCGCGGCATCAACTGGATCGACACCGCCGCGGTTTACGGCCTGGGCCATTCCGAGGACATCGTGCGGCAGGCGTTGGGCCAGATGCCCGCCAGCGAACGTCCGTACGTGTTTACCAAATGCGGCCTGACCTGGTCGCCCGAGCAGCCACAGGCGATGCCGCGGCGCACCGGCGCGCCGTCCAGCATTCGCCGAGAGCTTGAAGGGTCGTTGCGGCGATTAGGCGTCGAGCGCATCGACCTCTATCAGATGCACTGGCCTGCGGGAGACGGCACGCCGCTGGAGGCGTACTGGCAGGAATTGCTGGATCTGAAGCAGGCCGGGAAAGTCCGCGCGGTGGGATTGTCGAACCACAACCTTGCGCAGTTGCAGGCCGCGGAACACCTGGGGCATGTAGACACCCTGCAGCCGCCGTTCTCGGCGATCCAGCGCGCCGCGGCTATCGACCTCATTCCCTGGTGCGCGGCAAATGGCACGGGCGTGATCGTCTACAGCCCCATGAATTCGGGCTTGCTGACCGGCAAGTTCAGCGCCGAGCGTGCACGGGCCTTGCCGCCGGACGATTGGCGGGCGCGGCACGCGGATTTCCGGTCGCCCGAGCTGGAGCGCAACCTGGCGCTGGCCGATGCCTTCAAGCCCATTGCGGAGCGGCACGGCGCCACCGTGGCCGCCGCCGCAGCGGCATGGACGCTGGCGTGGCCGGGTGTGACGGGCGCCATTTTGGGGGCGCGCAGCGCATCGCAGGTGGACGGACTGATTGGCGCGGCCGAGCTGGAGTTGGATGCCGACGACATGCAGGCGATTGCAGACGCGATTGAAGTCACGGGAGCGGGGAACGGCCCGCTGCGCCCGCCCGACGAAACAGGCTCGCTGCCCGCGAACCTGTTTGCCTGAAGGAAGTCAGCCGCGCCGGGAAATCAGTCGCGCGGGGACGTCGGTGCTGCGTGGAATCAGCCGGGAAGTGGAATCAGCCGCGGCGCGGGCGGCGGGCGCTGCCCACGGCCGCGATCAGCGCCAGACCGATCAGCGCCAGCGCGGTCTTGTCCCCAAAACGCGCGTAGGGCGTGAGCCCCGTCATGCCCTGCACCGATACCGGCAGCACACCCGCCTGCAACGGCGCGAGTTGGGCGGCAACCTGGCCCTTTGCGTCGATGGCGGCGGTGATGCCGGTGTTGGTGGCGGTCAGCATCGGGCGCGCGGTCTCGATGGTGCGCAGCCGGCCGATCTGCAGATGTTGCCGCAGCGCCCAGCTATCGCCGAACCAGCCCAGGTTGCTGACGTTGACCAGGATGGTCGCGCCGGGCTCGCCGTTGGGGCCGGGTTGCAACGCGGGCAGCAGGTCGGGACCGAAGAGGTCTTCGTAGCAGATGTTGAACGCGATGTGCTGGCCGCCGACGGCAAACGGGGTCTGGCGTTCGCCGCCACGATCGAAGTCGCCCAGCGGGATGTTCAGCATTTCGACAAACCAGTGAAAGCCGGGCGGCACGTATTCGCCCCACGGCACCAGGTGGCGCTTGTCGTAGCGCATGGCAGTGTTGCCGCGCACCAGCTGTTCAACGGGCGTGGCGCCGTCAAAACCGATGACACTGTTGGTATAGCGCTCGCGGCCGTTGACGCGGTCATGCAGCGGCACGCCCATCGCGATGACGGTGTTGCGTTGGCCGGCCAGGTCGCGCCAGACTTCCCAGACGCGCGGATCGAGCTGGTCCTGGAAGATGGGCACCACTGTTTCCGGCAGGATCACCAATTGCGGCGCAGGTACGCCGGGCGCCGCGGGCAGGGCCGTCAGCTCCAGATGGCGCCGCAGGCTTTGCTCGAGGAGCGCAGGATCGAATTTCTGCGATTGTCCGATGTTGCCCTGCACGAGCCGCACGTTGAGCGGGTCGCCTACCGGCGCCGACCAGTCGATGCGGGACAGCGGCCAGCCCGCCGCAGCGAGCGCCACCGCGACGCCAGCGGCCAGCGCGTGGCGCGGACCCATGCCGGCCGTGCGCGAAGGCTGCCACAGGCTTGCCGCCGCCGCCGCGACGAATGCGGCCAGGAATGCCATGCCGTGCACGCCGAGCAGCGGCGCCCAGCCTGCAATGGGGCTGTCGACCTGCGCATAGCCGATGTTCAGCCACGGAAAGCCGGTGAGCAGCACCGAACGCAGCCATTCGAACGCGCCCCACATCGCAGCCCAGGCCAGCGTGGCGGCCAGGATGCGGGACGGGGGGGAATCGGCGGACAGCGGCGCGTAGCGGCGCGCCAGCGCATTGGCGGTCGCGGGAAACAGGGCCAGGAATGCCGACAGCGCCAGCACGGCCGCGACAGCCAGCGGTGCGGCAAGATCGCCGTAGCGGTGCAGGCTGATGAAGATCCAATACAACCCGAGCGCGTAGCTGGCAAAGTTGAACAGCCAGCCGCGTAGCCACGCCTGACGCGCCGACGGCGCATACAGCGTGACGCGCGCCAGCACGGCCAGCGCGGCGATCTGGGTGAACGCCAGCGCCCACCCGGGCAGCGGGCCGGGGGCAAAGGTCAGGGCGTGGACGGCGCCCGCCAGCACGAGGCCGGCGGCGCCACGCAGGAGTCGGCCGCGCGGGGTGCTGGTCATGCGTCGGTGGCGGGTGCTTCGGTCTGGGGTGTGGCCAGGCGCTTGACGCGCAGCCAGATGGCCCGGCGGGCGTCGCCGCGCGCCACTTCAAGGCGCAGGCCGTCGAAATCGGCGTGGTCGCCGCGGCGCGGAATACGGCCCAATTGGCCGCCCATCCAGCCGCCCACGCTGTCGTACTCGTCGTCGGGCAGTTGGCAGCCGAACACTTCGTTGAAGTGCGAGATGTCGGTGGCCGCGAGCACGCGCCACTGGTTCTCGCCTTCGGGGAAGATGGAATCTTCTTCAGTCTCGTCGAACTCGTCTTCGATGTCGCCGACGATCTGTTCCAGCACGTCTTCCATCGTCACCAGGCCCGAAATGCCGCCATGCTCGTCAATGACGATGGCCTGGTGGTTGCGGCTGGCGCGGAACTCGTGCAGCAGCACGTTCAAGCGTTTGGATTCGGGAATGAAGACGGCGGGGCGGACCAGCGTGCGCATTTCGATGTTGGGCTCGAGCATGCAGCGCAGCAGATCCTTGGCCAGCAGGATGCCGATGATGTTGTCGCGATCGCCCTCGTAGACGGGGAACCGCGAATGCGCGGTTTCGATCACCGAAGCCACCAGGTACGGGATGGGCTGCGTGACATCGAGCAGATCCATGCGCGAGCGCGGGACCATGATGTCGCCGACAGTGCCCTCGGACACGGCGAGCGCGCCCTTGATCATCTTGTACGACTCCGCGTCGAGCAACTGGCGTTCGTGCGCGGCTTCGAGGACGGCCTTGATGCCTTCGCGGTCCTCGGGCTCTTTGCGCACAAGGGAAAGCAGGCGGTCTAGGAGGGATTTGGTGGCGGGTTTGGTAGAGCGAGCAGGCGTCGCTTCGGGAGCAGGGTAAGGGTCAGACATCGTCCGGGAGGACAAGTTAGGGAGGAGCCAGCATAACCGATACTGGCCCTTCGTTTCTAACGCCGGCCCGGAAAATGGCTGCAATGGACGCGATCTGCGCCTTGCTGCACGCCATTTGCCGGCATTTTCTCAGGGTTGTCCCGAGGCTGCCGGCACGCGGGCGGCGGCGGTCAGTCGGCCACGTACGGATCGGCAATGCCCATCTGCGCAAGCGTCGCGGTTTCCAGGGCTTCCATGCGCTTGGCTTCGCGCGCCTTGATGTGGTCGTAGCCCAGCGAATGCAGCACGCCGTGGATGGTGAGGTGCGCGGCGTGGTCCAGCAGCGTCTTGCGCTGCTCGCGGGCCTCGCGCACCAGCACGGGCACGCACATGACGATGTCGCCGCGCGCCACGCCCACGGGATCGACGCCGTACTCGAAGGTCAGCACGTTGGTGGCGTAGTCGCGGCCGCGGAAGTCGCGATTCAGGCGGCGGCCCTCGGCCGCGCCGACCAGCCGCAGGCTCAGTTCAGCGGCCGAAAACTCGACCAGGCCGTCTTCAAAGGCGGCGCCCAGCGCGCGCTCTGCCCAGCGGCGCAGGCGCCAGCGGGGCAGGCGGGCCTCTTCGACGCCGTACTGCACGGACAGGGACAGCTCAGGCTTCATCTTCGGCTGCGCGGTCGTAAGCGTCGACAATGCGGGCGACCAGGGGGTGGCGCACGACATCGCGGCTGGTGAACTTGGTGGTGGCGATGCCCTGGACGTCATGCAGCACCTTGACCGCATGCGCCAGCCCGCTTTCCTGGCCGCGCGGCAGGTCGACCTGCGACGGGTCGCCGGTGATGACCGCCTTGCTGCCGAAGCCGATCCGCGTCAGGAACATCTTCATCTGCTCGGGCGTCGTGTTCTGCGCCTCGTCGAGGATGACAAAGGCGTGGTTCAGCGTGCGGCCGCGCATGTAGGCCAGCGGGGCGATCTCGATGGTCTGCTTCTCGAACAGGCGCTGGACCTTTTCGAAGCCCATCAGGTCGTACAGCGCGTCATACAGCGGGCGCAGGTACGGGTCGACCTTTTGCGCCAGGTCGCCAGGCAGAAAGCCCAGGCGTTCGCCGGCTTCGACGGCGGGGCGGGTCAGCACCAGGCGCTGCACCGTGTCGCGTTCCATGGCGTCGATGGCGCAGGCCACGGCCAGCCAGGTTTTGCCCGTGCCGGCAGGACCGACGCCGAACGTGATGTCGTGCTTGAGGATGTTGTTCAGGTAGTCGCGCTGGCGCGGCGTGCGCGGGCGCAGGTCGCTGCGCTTGGTGCGCAGCGCGATGCCGTCGCTTTCATCGTCCAGGGCGGGCAGGGCGTCCAGTTCCCTGGCCTGCTCTTCCTTGAGCTTGTCTTCCTGGCGGCCCACCCCGATCTCGACCAATCCAAGCTGGATGTCATCGATGGACAGGGCGCGGTGCACGGCCTGTTCGTGGAAGCGGCGCAGGATGCGGCCCGCCAGTTCGGCCCGCTCGCCTTCGATGGTGACGCGGCTGCCGCGGCGGGACAGCTTGACGGTCATGCCGTCGGCCAGTTGCCGCAGGTTCTCGTCCAGGGGGCCGCAGAGATTGGCCAGGTGGGTGTTGTCGCCGTCCAGGTTGACGATGACGGGCATGCTGCGACGCGCGCGGGGGCGGGGTGTGGTCATTCAGCCTCTTGCGAAGTGCGGTCCACGTCGGCCACGCGGGCACGCAGCGAATTCGTGTGCGCCTCGGTGATGACGACGTCGACCATTTGTCCGATGAGCCGCGCGGGCGCGGGGAAATTGACGATGCGGTTGTTCTCGGTGCGGCCCATGAGTTCGTTCGGGTCGCGGCGCGAGGGACCTTCGACCAGCAGGCGCTGACGCGTGCCCACCATGTTGCGGGCGATCGTTGCCGCCTGGTCGTTGATGAGCGCCTGCAGGCGCTGCAGACGGCGCAGCTTCACGTCCTGCGGGGTGTCGTCGGTGAGGTCCGCGGCGGGCGTGCCCGGGCGGCGCGAATACACGAACGAGAATGACGTGTCGAAGCCGACGTCCTCGATCAGCTTGAGCGTCTTTTCGAAGTCTTCCTCGGTCTCGCCGGGAAAGCCCACGATGAAGTCCGAGGACAGCGTCAGATTCGGGCGGGCGGCGCGCAGGCGGCGCACGACCGACTTGAATTCCAGGGTGGTGTAGCCGCGCTTCATGCCGGCCAGCACGCGGTCGCTGCCGGCTTGCACGGGCAGGTGCAGGAACGACACCAGCTTGGGCAGGCGGGCGTAGGCGTCCACCATGCGCTGGGTCATTTCCTTGGGGTGCGAGGTCGTGTAGCGGATGCGCTCGATGCCGGGGATTTCATGCACGTATTCCAGCAGCATCGCAAAGTCGGCGATCTCGTCGGAGTCCGTCATGCGGCCGCGGTAGGCGTTCACGTTCTGGCCCAGCAGCGTCACTTCCTTGACGCCCTGGTCCGCCAGGTCGGCCACTTCGATCAGGACGTCATCGAATGGGCGCGAGACCTCTTCGCCGCGCGTGTAGGGCACGACGCAGAAGCTGCAGTATTTGCTACAGCCTTCCATGATCGAGACAAATGCCGTGGCGCCTTCGACGCGCGGCGGCGGCATGTTGTCGAACTTTTCGATCTCGGGAAAGCTGATGTCGACCTGCGAACGGCCTTCGTCGCGGCGGCGCTTGATGAGGTCAGGCAGGCGGTGCAGGGTCTGCGGTCCGAACACCACGTCGACATACGGCGCGCGTTTGACGATGGCCTCGCCTTCCTGGCTGGCGACACAGCCGCCCACGCCGATGACGAGGTTAGGATTGGTCTTCTTCAGGTGTTGCACGCGGCCCAGATCCGAAAACACCTTTTCCTGCGCCTTTTCGCGCACGGAACAGGTGTTGAACAGGATGACGTCCGCCTCTTCCGGGTTGTCGGTCAGTTCGAGCCCGACCTGGTCCTCGCGCAGCACGTCGGCCATCTTGTCCGAGTCGTACTCGTTCATCTGGCAGCCGAAGGTGCGGATGTACAGCTTGCGGGGGGAGCCGGCGCCGGGAGTGGCCGAAGGCAGGGCGGCGGAGACGCCGTCGCGGGGATTGCCCGCGCGCTTGAGAGAGGTTTCTTGCATGATGGTCGCCGTGACGGGTGTAGATCCCGGGGGCTGGAAAGGGGGAAAGGGCGGATTTTAACCCTTGCCCAAGAATTGTTTCTTGGACGCGCGCGCGTTGGCCGTTACGATAGCGGTCCGCGCGCCCGCAGGCGCCGGTAAAATCCCTTTTTTCTCCCGAGCGGCACCGATGAATTCCAATCGCCTTACGCCTCCGGCAGCCGCTCCGTCCCTCGCTGGCGGGACCGGTTCCGCAGTCCAGGACGAATACCGAAATCCGTACCCCGCGTCCGTGTGGGCGCTGCTGGCGTGCGCGCTGGCGCTAGCCGCCGCGGCGTGCGCGCTGTGGGTCGACCTGCCGCTGGCCATCTGGATCCAGAAATCGGTGTCGGAAGGCGTCGACCAGTCCTTTGAATGGGTGGGCGAGCTGGGCGAAAGCGGCCATTACATCGTCATGGCGCTGGCGTTCTACGTGACCGGCCTGGTGGGCCTGGCGCGCGGATGGCGCAATCCGCTGCGTGTCAGCTATGCCGCCATGGCGCGCGGCAGCTTGCTGATGCTGTCGACCATGGCGGTCGGCGGGCTGGTGGTGCTGGTGCTCAAACGCACCGTGGCCCGGGCGCGGCCGGAGTTGTTCTTCGAGCAAGGCATCTACGGGCTGGGCGAATCGTTTTCTCGCGCTCAGCAGTTCAATTCCTTTCCGTCCAGCCACACCTACGCGGCCTTCTCCGTGGCGGTGGTGTTGGGCATTCTGGCGCCGCGTTGGCGCTGGGTGTTCCTGCTGCTGGCGGCGCTGGTGGCGATCAGCCGGCTGGTGAACCTGGATCACTACCTGTCGGACGTCATGACGGCTGCCGGCATCGCCGTGCTGGTCGGGCACTATCTGGCCCCCCGCGTGCTGTGCAGCAAGTATCAATGGCCGCTGCGCGCGCCGTGGCGCTGGTGGAAGAAAGGCTAAGGCATCACCTGGACGCCAGAGAAGACCGCGGGAGGCAGATCATCCCGCGGTTTTTTTTCGTTCGTTGAAAGGCGTCGTCGCGAGGCATGGCGTACAGGGACGGATACTCCAGGGCGGCAGGCTGTGGATGCAACCAAGGCGTCCGGCCCCGGAAGCACCCAACGCGCGTCAGGTCACGGCTACACCGCAGGCGTCACGTCAGCAGCTTGATTCCGGACGGCGTTTCGATCTGCGCGCGCAGGCGGGGCGGGCCATCGGCCTGCTCGACGTCGATCAGGCTATCCGCACCCATCCAGGCGAGCCCCTGGCGCAGCAGCGAGGCGCGGGGGTGGCAGCCGGTCAGACGCAGCAGCCGCAGCGGCTGGCGCGGCAACGTCGCACCCGGCGTGTTTTCCACGTCCCATTGGATCAGCGTCGGCAGCAGGCCTTCGCCGGCCTCGTAACCGGCTTCGCGCCACGCCGGCAGGCTGCCGTCATCCGGCACGGTCAGGCGCCAGCGCAGGTCGCCGCGCGTCATGGCGATGGCGGGTGGCAGCCGGTTGGGGTGTTCGGCCTGCATGCGCGTCAGGTCCAGCGGCGCCTCCACGCGCGCGGCCCAATGGGCCAGGAATGGCCCTTGTTCGATGCGTGCGCGCACGTCGCCCTGGTCCAGCCCGAACCAGCGGGGGCGATCAGGCGCCGGCGCATCGGGATCGATGGCAATGACTTCCAGGTACACGCCGTCCGCCATGCCCAGCACCCGGTTATGGGTGCCCATGCGCGGATGCGCCCCGCCGCCCTGCGGCGTGATGCCGAGCAGGCCGGCAACATATTCGGTGCCGCTGGCGAGGTCCGCGGCGGCGATGACGAGGTGGTCGATGGAGAGTTTCATGAGGGGCATGGTAACGAATGCGCGCGCGTCTGTACGCGTGGGTCGCGGAGAAATCGATCTGATAAGCGCGAACGTCACGCAGCGACGGAGATGCCGGCCGCCTCTGGCCGACGTGCCTTGCGCACCCGGATTTCGACGCGCTGGTCCAGCGCAACCAGCGCCTGCATGACCCGTTCCAGAGAGATGTTCTGAAGCTTGTACCTCCGAATCTGAGACACCTTGGGCTGCGTCATCCCTGTTAGCACGGCGACCTCCCGCTGGTTCAAGCCGCGTTCGTCGATCAAGTCGTTGAATCGGATGGCCAATTGGACCTTGGCGGTGAGCTCCGCCGCGTCTTCAAAGCCGAGGTCGTAGAGCACGTTTTGCGTGCCGGAATTGTGGTGACGTGTCATGGAGCGCTCCGGGCCAGGTTTTGGCGAGCAATTGCCCGCTTGAGCCGGCGTGAAATGAGATCGAGGTCGCTTTGCGGTGTGCTGATGCCGGATCTGGATTTTTTCTGGAATGCGTGAAGGACATGGATTGCTGTGTCGATTTTCATTGCATAAGCGGTGCGGTAAGCATTGCCTCGCTCAGTGTCGACCAGTTCATACACGCCGGACCCCAGTCCTTTCATGGCCTTTGCGGCATCAGGCCAACGGCCGCATTGCAGGGTGTACAGCGACATCCCCATGCGCTTTTGCACGGGCACCGGGAATGTCTTGAAATCCTTTCTGGAAGATCCCTCCCAGAAAAGCAGCTTGGGTTTGTTCGTCCACATGAATATACCTGTTCGGATATATATATCAACCGCTCTTGCGGGGAATCGGACAAACTAACCGGGGTCACTGAAGCAGGCTATTCGTGCGAACCGCAAATTGCCGCACCCAAAAAGAAAAACCCGTCGCAAGCGACGGGTTTTGCATGTCAGCAGGCTGGCAATCAGGCGACTTCGCCTTCCTCGCCTTCCTTCTTGACCGGCTTGACCAGGTCTTCGCGCTTGACGCCCATCCACATGGCCAGCGCGGCGGCGACGAACACCGACGAGTAGATGCCGAACCAGATGCCGATGGTCAGGGCCATGGCGAAGTAGTGCAGGGTGGGGCCGCCGAAGAACAGCATGGCCAGCACCATCATCTGGGTCGAACCGTGGGTGATGATGGTCCGCGAGATGGTCTGGGTGATGGCGCTGTTGATGACTTCGTGCACGTCCGCCTTGCGGTACTTGCGGAAGTTTTCACGGATCCGGTCCATGATGACCACGGATTCATTCACGGAGTAACCCAGCACGGCCAGCACGCCGGCCAGCACCGCCAGCGAGAACTCCCACTGGAAGAACGCAAAGAAGCCCAGGATGATGACCACGTCGTGCAGGTTGGCGATGACGCCGGCGACCGCGAACTTCCATTCGAAGCGGAAGCCGAGATAGATCATGATGCCGATCACGACGACCAGCAGGGCCATCAGGCCGTTGTGCAGCAGTTCTTGCCCGACCTGCGGGCCCACGAACTCGACGCGGCGCAGTTCCACGCCCGAGTCGGCGGCCTTCAGTGCGGCCATGACGGTCTCGCTCTGCGTGGCGGACGTCTGGCCTTCCTGCAGGGGCAGGCGGATCATGACGTCGTGCGAGGTGCCGAAGTTCTGGACCTGGAAGTCGGTGTAGCCCAGCTTGGACACCACGCCGCGCACGTTTTCAAGCTGTGCGGTCTGGGCGTAGTTGACTTCCATGACCGTGCCGCCGGTGAACTCGATCGACAGGTGAAAGCCGCGCGTGACGATGAAGAAGACCGCCAGCAGGAAGGTGACGAGACTGATGATGTTCAGCACCAGCGCATGGCGCATGAACGGGATGGTGCGGTGAATCCGGAAAAATTCCATTTTTCGCCTTCGGTTCTTTTCTGTGGCGGACGGCCCGGGCCGTCCGCCCTATTTTCAGTTTGCCTTCGGCTTCCAGACTTCGCCGATGGAGATCGAGGTGAGCTTCTTCTTGCGGCCGTAGTACAGGTTGGCCAGCGCGCGCACGCCCACGACAGACGAGAACATCGAGGTCAGGATGCCCAGGCAGTGAACCACCGCGAAGCCCCGGATCGGGCCCGAACCGAACGCCAGCAGCGCCAGGCCCACGATCAGCGTGGTCAGGTTCGAGTCGAGGATGGTGCCCCACGCGCGTTCGAAGCCGTGATGGATGGCCTGCTGGGGTGTGGCCCCCGCGCGCAGCTCTTCCCGTATGCGCTCGTTGATCAGCACGTTCGAGTCAATGGCCATGCCCAGCGTCAGTGCGATAGCCGCGATACCGGGCAGCGTCAGCGTCGCCTGCAGCATGGACAGCAAGGCCAGCAGCAGCAGCACGTTGAAGGTCAGGCCGATCGTGGAGAACACGCCGAACAGGTGGTAGTAGATGATGATGAACGCGGCGATGGCCAGGAACCCGTACAGCGTCGAGTAGAAGCCCTTCGAGATGTTGTCGGCGCCCAGGCTCGGGCCGATGGTGCGTTCCTCGATGATGGACATCGGAGCGGCCAGCGCGCCGGCGCGCAGCAGCAGTGCGGTGTCGGCGGCTTCTTCGGACGACATGCTGCCCGAGATCTGCACTTGGCCGCCCGCGATTTCGCCGCGGATGACAGGCGCGGTGACCACTTCGCCCTTGCCGTTTTCAAACAGCAGGATGGCCATGCGCTTGTTGATGTTGTCGCGGGTGACGTCGCGGAAGATGCGGGCGCCCTTGGAATCCAGCGTCAGGTGGACGGCGGCCTGCTGGGTCTGCGAATCGCGGCCGGGCTGGGCGTCCTGCAGGTTTTCGCCGGTCAGGATGACCTGGCGGCGGACCAGGATGGGACGGCCGTCGCGGTCGTTGTAGCGCTCGAGACCGAACGGGACGCTGCCACCCAGCAGCGCGGCCTGCGCGGCGGGGGAGTCGTCGACCATGCGGATTTCGAGCGTGGCGGTGCGGCCCAGCAGTTCCTTGGCCTTGGCCACGTCCTGCACGCCAGGCAGTTGCACCACGATGCGGTCCGAACCCTGTTGCTGGATGACCGGTTCGGCCACGCCCAGTTCGTTGATGCGGTTGTGCAGCGTGTTGATGTTCTGCTTGAGCGCGGAATCCTGCACGCGGGTGACGGCGGCCGGGTCCAGGGAGGCCAGCAGCAATTGCTTGCCGCCTTCTTCGCGTTCGGTGAACTCCAGGTCCGGCAGGCGCGAGCGCAGCGTCGAGATGGCGCGGTCGCGGTCGTCGGTGTTGGCGAAGGTGGCGGCGATGCTCTGGCCGGAGCGTTCAACGCCGGCCACAGGAATCTTCTGGTCGCGCAGCACCGAGCGCACGTCGGCGGACAACGAGTCGTAGCGGGCGGTCAGGGCGCCCTGCATGTCGACCTGCAGCAGGAAGTGCACGCCGCCGCGCAGGTCCAGACCCAGGTACATGGGCTTGGGCGCGAACCAGCCCAGCGCGCGCATCCAGGGCGGCGAGGCCGGCAGCAGGTTCAGCGCCACGGTGTATTGCGGGTCGCCGGGAACGGTATTGAGCGATTTTTCGATCAGGTCGCGGGCCTGCAGCTGCACGTCGGTCGACGGGAAGCGGGCGCGCACGGTGCCGAGCGTGCCGTTCAATTCGAAATAGGCGCCTTCGTTGGGGATCTTGGCGTCGGCCAGGATCTGTTCCACGCGGGCCAGCACGGCGGTGTCGACCTTGACCGTGGCTTTGGCGCTGGACACCTGTACGGCGGGGGATTCGCCGTAGAAATTGGGAAGCGTGTACAGCAGGCCAATGAGGACCGCGACCAGGACCGTAATGTACTTCCAGAGGGGATAGCGGTTCATTGCCGGCTACTTCATTTAAAGAGATGAAAGGGCCGCCCGAGCGGGTGAGCGCGGCGGGCGGCGGTAGGCGCCTTCAAGGACAAGAGCCCCGTTGGGGCTCTTCTGGGACGCTTACAGGGCCTTGATGGTTCCCTTGGGCAGAACGGTCGAGACCGACGACTTCTGCATGATGACTTCGACGGGCTTGTCGGCCAGTTCGGAGACTTCGACGGTGACGTAGCTGTCGTTGACCTTGGTGACCTTGCCGAGCAGGCCGCCGGCGGTGACGACTTCGTCACCCTTGGCGAGGGCCGCGATCAGGTTGCGGTGTTCCTTCTGGCGCTTCATCTGCGGACGGATCATCAGGAAATAGAGGATCACGAACATCAGGATGATGGGCAGCATGCCCATCAGCGCATTGCCTTCGGGGGCGGCGGCCTGGGCCACGACGAGGCTGGCGGTATCGATAACGGACATTGAATTCTCCTGCGTTTGAGTCTGTTTGGGTTTATCGCTATGTTTTTAATGCGCCCATCCCCGCGCGAGCCATGGATAGGGCAAGCCGACTATTGTATAGAGGTTATCGCCCGCCTTTAACCAGGATGTCATCCCGGGCGTCAAGGCGGCTTCCGCTTGCAGCGCCGACCTGCCCGGACAAATGGGGGCGAAACCTGCCGGTAAAAGCCCCTGGCGGGGCTTTTTTAACCGGCTACTCGATGCCGCGGGCGCGGTCCGCGGCGAACTGGGCGCGCCAGGCGTCAAAGCGGCCTTCCGCAATGGCCTCGCGCATTTCTTGCATGATAGTCAGATAGAAGTGCAGGTTGTGCAGCGTGTTCAGGCGCGCGCCGGTGATTTCGTTGGCGCGCTGCAGGTGGTGCAGGTAAGCGCGCGAGAAATTGCCGCAGGTGTGGCAGCTGCAGCTCGGGTCCAGCGGGCGGGTGTCGTCGCGGTACTTGGCGTTGCGGATCTTCACGTCGCCAAAGCGCGTGAACAGCCAGCCGTTGCGAGCGTTGCGGGTGGGCATGACGCAGTCGAACATGTCGACGCCGCGGCTCACGCCCTCGACCAGGTCTTCGGGAGTGCCCACGCCCATCAGGTAGCGCGGAGCCTGGACGGGCAGCTTGGGCGTCACGTGCGCCAGGATGCGCATCATGTCTTCCTTGGGCTCTCCCACCGACAGGCCGCCGATCGCGTAACCATGAAAGCCGATGTCCTGCAGTCCGGCCAGGGACTCGTCGCGCAGCGACTCATACATGCCGCCCTGCACGATCCCAAACAGCGCGTTCGGGTTGCCCAGGCGGTCGAATTCGTCGCGGGAGCGCCGCGCCCAGCGCAGCGACATGCGCATGGAGCGCGCGGCTTCCTCGACGGTGGCGGGACGGCCGTCGATTTCATAGGGCGTGCACTCGTCGAACACCATGACGATGTCGGAATTGAGCGAGCGCTGGATGCGCATCGATTCCTCGGGCGTGAGGAACAGGCGCGCGCCGTCGATGGGCGAGGCGAACTTCACGCCTTCCTCGGTGATCTTGCGCATGCCCTGCAGACTGAACACCTGGAAGCCGCCGGAGTCGGTCAGGATGGGCTTGTCCCACTGCATGAAGCCGTGCAGGCCGCCATGCTTTTCCATGATTTCCGTGCCGGGGCGCAGCCACAGGTGGAAGGTGTTGCCCAGCACGATCTGCGAGCCGACTTCCTTGAGCTCGTGCGGCATCATCGCCTTGACGCTGCCGTAGGTGCCCACCGGCATGAAGATGGGGGTCTCGACCACGCCGTGGTTCAGCGTGATGCGGCCGCGGCGGGCGCCGCCGTCGGTGGCGAGCAGTTCGAAGTTGAGTCCGGTCATGAGGCAGGGGTTTCGATGAACATGGCGTCGCCGTAGCTGAAGAAGCGGTAGCGCGCGGCGACGGCGTGGGTGTAGGCGCGGCGGATGGGCTCGACGCCGGCCAGCGCCGACACCAGCATCAGCAGGGTCGACTGGGGCAGATGGAAGTTGGTGACCAGCGCGTCCACTACCCGGTACTGGTAACCGGGGGTGATGAACAGACGCGTGTCGCCCTGGGCGGGGGCCAGCGGGACGCCGGGGGCGGTGCGGCCCTCGGTCTGCGCGGCGGCCGATTCCAGCGCGCGCACGCTGGTGGTCCCGACAGCGATCACGCGTCCGCCCTTGGCCCGGGCCGCGGCAATCGCGTCCACGGTGGCCTGGGGAACGGTGAACCATTCGGCGTGCATGACGTGGTCGGCCAGGTTGTCCACGCGCACGGGCTGGAAGGTGCCGGCGCCCACGTGCAGGGTGACGAAGGCGCGGGCCACGCCCAGGCCCTCCAGGCGCTCCAGCGTGGGCTGGTCGAAATGCAGGCCGGCCGTGGGGGCGGCGACGGCGCCGGGTTCGCGCGCGTAGACGGTCTGGTAGCGGTCGTCGTCGCCCGCGTCCGCGGCGTGCGTGATGTACGGCGGCAGCGGCGTCGCGCCGTGGGCGTCCAGCAGGTCGAGCACGGGGCCGGGGAAGCGGATGTCGAAGAGTTCGCCTTCGCGGCCCAGCACCGTGGCCTCGAAGGCGTCGGCCAGGCGCAGCACCATGCCCGGGCCGGGCGACTTGCTGGCGCGCACGTGCGCCAGGACGCGGTCGGGTTCGGTGATGCGTTCGACCAGCACCTCGATCTTGCCGCCGGTGATCTTGTGGCCCGGCAGACGCGCCTTGATGACGCGGGTGTCGTTGAACACCAGCAGATCGTTGGGCCGCAAGAGGGAGGTCAGGTCGGCGAACTGGCGGTCATGCAGCTGGCTGGCGGCGTCCAGGTGCAGCAGGCGGCTGCCCGTGCGCTCGGCGGCCGGCGTCTGCGCAATGAGCTCGGGCGGCAGTTCGTAGTCGAAATCGGAAACGGTGAAGGACTGGGTCACGCGGGTATCTGGAGCAATGGGATCGGCCCTGCAAATGACGAGCCATGCCGGTTGGGCGGGCTTGGGGCAACCGCATATTGTAAAGGGGACGGTTAATAGGGGCGGATCGGCGTCCCGCGCAGATAAATACGCCGCCAAAAGGCCCCGAGGGCCGCCCCGCGCCGCCCGTAACTGTTCCAGGTTTTGTATGCTCTCGGTTTTGCTGGACGAGCAACCAGGTGGGCGAGGCATGACGGGACAAGTGATCAGGCGGGTGGGCGGACTGAAGCAGTGGCTGGCCGGCGGTGTCCTGGCCTTGGCCGCGTGCGCTGCCTTTGCGCAGGTTCCCGGGTTGCCGCCCGACGTGGTGAAGGCCTGGAAAGCCAGCAAGCTGCCAGACAGTTCGCTGTCGCTGGTGGTGCAGGAGGTGGGCGGCCCGCGGCTGGTGGCGCTGAACGCCAAGGAGGGCCGCAATCCCGCGTCCGTGATGAAACTGGTCACGACCTGGGCGGCGCTGTCCGAACTGGGGCCCAATTACGTCTGGCGCACCGAATTCATGACGGCGCCCGGCTCGCGCCCCGACGCCAAGGGCGTGCTGACCGGTCCGCTGTACCTGCGCGCCGGGGGCGATCCGCAATTCCTCATGCAGGATCTATGGACACTGCTGCGCGAGCTGCGGCTGCGCGGCGTCAAGCAGATCAATGACCTGGTGATCGACCGCAGCATCTTCGGCCAGGTGTCGATCGACCCCGGCGCGTTCGATGGCGCGCCCGACCGGGCCTACAACGCCAGTCCTGACGCGCTGATGGTGGGCTTTGGCGCGCTGCGGCTCCTGTTCACGCCGGACCCGGTCGCCAATAAGTGGGTGCCGCTGATCGACCCGCCGCTCCCCGGCCTGAAGATCGAAGGCCAGGTGGAGTGGAGCGACATCCGCTGCCCGGGTCCGCCGGTGGTCACGACCGATCCCGTCATTACCCAGCAGGGCGTGACCATCCGCGTCAACGGCAAGGTGGCGGGTTCGTGCGGGGAGTTCAGCCTGTATCGCCTGGCGCTGTCCCAGCCCGAGTACGCCACCGAGGTCTTCCGCATGCTCTGGAAGGAACTGGGCGGCACGTTCAAGGGACAGGTCCGGTCCGGCATGGTGCCGGCGGACGCGGTGGTGCTGGCCTCGCATGATTCGCCGACGCTGGCCGAGGCCATCCGCCAGATCAACAAGCGCAGCAACAACGTCATGGCGCGCACCCTGCTGCTGACGCTGGGCGCCGAGCGCGGCCGCCGGCCGGCCACCGTGGCCAGCAGCGAAGAGGTTGCCAAGCAACTCCTGGCCAAGCAGGGGCTGGACATGCCGGAGCTGGTCATCGACAACGGCGCCGGCCTGTCGCGCGAGGCCCGGGTGTCCGCGGACAGTCTGGCGTCGATGCTGACCGTGGCCTGGAATTCGCCGGTGATGCCGGAATACATTTCGTCCTTTGCGATCGCCGGCGTGGACGGAACGGTGCGTCGCCGCCTGAAGGGCAACGGCACGCTCGGCATGGCGCATCTGAAGACCGGCTCGCTGCGCGACGTGCGTTCGATCGCCGGCTACGTGCTGGGGGCGAGCGGCAAGCGCTATGTGGTCGTCAGCATCGTCAACCATGAACAGGCTGGCGCGGTCCGAGCCTTCGACGACGCCTTGATCTCCTGGCTCGCCGAACAATGAATGTAGGCCCCCACGCCGCGCGCACGTTGTGCGCTAGCTGCCCCCCGAGGGGGCTGCCCCGCCTTGGGGCGGCCCGAAGGATGGGCCCCCACGCCGCGCGCACGCTGTGCGCTAGCTGCCCCCCAAGGGGGCTGCCCCGCCTTGGGGCGGCCCGGCGGCGGGGCGGGCTTAAAACGTTTACGATCCTCCCGTATGGCCGCGACGGCGAAAGGCAAGCGCGCCGCGCCTCGGCCGCCTGAGGCCAAAAGAATTCTGACCAACAAATACTCTGGAGAGTTACGCACATGCCCGTGCACGAAATCCGCCATCCGCTGATCCGCCACAAGCTCGGGATCATGCGGCGCGCCGACCTCAGTACCAAGAGCTTCCGTGAACTGTCGCAGGAAGTGGGCGCGTTGCTGACGTATGAAGCGTCCAAGGACCTGCCGCTGGCGCCCGCCACCGTCGAGGGCTGGTGTGGCCAGGTCGAGGTCGAGAAGATCGCCGGCAAGAAAGTCACCGTGGTGCCGATCCTGCGCGCCGGCATCGGCATGCTGGACGGCGTGCTGAGCCTGATTCCGGGCGCCAAGGTCAGCGTTGTGGGCGTGGCCCGCAACGAAGAGACGCTGGAAGCCCACACGTATCTGGAACGCCTGGTCGGCGAACTGGACCAGCGCCTGGCGCTGATCGTTGACCCCATGCTGGCGACGGGCGGCTCGATGGTCGCCGCCATCGACCTGCTCAAGCGCGCCGGCTGCAAGGAAATCCGCGCGCTGGTGCTGGTGGCCGCGCCGGTGGGCATCGACGCCGTGCTGGCCAAGCACCCGGACGTGCACATCTACACCGCGTCCATCGACGACGGCCTGAACGAGCACGGCTACATCATGCCGGGCCTGGGCGACGCGGGCGACCGCATCTTCGGCACGCAGCAAAAGGGCTGAAAGCAAAAGGGCTGAAGACGCGTTGCGGCCGGTTCCCTTCCCGGGATCGGCCGGAACCCGACCGCACAGCGGCCCAGGACCGCGCGCGGTCAGCAGGTCAGGTTTTCACGCCGTAACCGCCGGCTGTCCCAGGTGCTGGCCGAACCAATGCAACTGCGGCGCCAAGCCGGCGACCTCGCCCACGATCAGCAGGGCGGGGGACCGGACGGCATGTTCCCGTGCCAGTTCCGGCAGTTGCGCCAGCGGACCCGACACCACACGCTGTTCGGGCCGGCTGCCGTTTTCGATGAGCGCGAACGGCGTCTCGGGCGAACGGCCATGGCGCAAGAGGCGCTGGGTCAGCAATTCAAGCTGGCCCACACCCATATAGAACGCCAACGTCTGTTTTTCGCGTGCCAGCGCGGGCCAATCCAGGTTGTCTTCATCTTCGCGGCAATGCGCGGTGATCAGGCGCACCGATTGCGCGTGCTCACGGTGCGTCAGCGGAATGCCGGCGTAGGCGGCACAGGCCAGCGCCGCCGTAATGCCCGGCACCACTTCGTAGCGCACGCCGTGCGCGCGCAGAAATTCCAGTTCCTCGCCGCCGCGGCCAAAAATGAATGCATCGCCACCTTTTAGCCGCACCACGCGGCGGCCGGCGTGCGCGTGTTCGACCAGCAGCGCATGGATGCGCGCCTGCGTCGCGTGATGGTTTTCGCCGGGCAGCTTGCCCACCGACACGCGTTCGGCGTCGCGCCGGGCAAGCGACATGACCTCGTCGCTGACCAGGCGGTCGTAGAGGATGACGTCGGCCTCGTTCAGAGCGCGCAGGGCCTTGAGCGTCAGAAGACCGGGGTCGCCGGGGCCAGCGCCAACCAGCACCACGCTGCCCTCGGCGGGCGCGATGGGCGAGGCCAGCGCATCGGCCAGCGCGGCCTCGGCCTGCGCCGGTTGTTGCTGGCGCAGGAATCCCGCGACCGGGCCATCCAGCAACCAGTCGTAAAAGCGGCGGCGCGCGCCCAGGTCAGGATGGCTGGCGCGGATGCGTTTGCGGTAGGTGGCCGCCAGGCCGGCAAGCTGGCCCAGCGTGTGATCGAACAGCGATTCAATGCGCTCGCGGATGCGGCGGGCCAGCACGGGGGCCACGCCCGACGACGAAATGGCGACGATGACCGGCGACCGGTCGACGATGGACGGCACCTGGAAGGAGGACAGCTCGGGGTCGTCCACGACGTTGGTGAATATGCGGCGCGCTTTCGCAGCCTCTGAGACCGCGGCGTTGACCGCGCGATCGTCGGTGGCGGCCACGACCAGCCACACGTCCTGCAGCCAGGCGGGGTCGAACGGCCCCGGCAGATGGCGGATACGGCCCTCGGCCGCAAGGGCCGCCAGGGTCGGCGTCAGTTCGGGCGCGCCCACGACCACATTGGCACAGGCCTCCAGCAGCGCGAGCGTCTTGCGTTCGGCGACGGCGCCGCCGCCAACAACGAGTACCAGCCGGTCTGTCAGATCGGCAAAAATCGGGAAAAGCTTCATGAATGCCAGCCTCGGGCGTACCCGGCTCAATGTGGGTCGATGATAGGGACGGGTTCTCATCCCCACAACTTTTGATTTCTTTATTTCATATAGCCATAACTTATTTGGCAGCGTGTCAGGCGCTGCCCAGCCATTGGCTCATTTCGACGACTTCGCGGGCGACTTCGCCCAGCCGTTTCTGGCTTTGCATGGCGCGCTCGCGCAGCAGCCGATGCGCGTCTTCCTCGGAAACGGCGCGCGTCTTCATCAGGATACCCTTGGCCTTCTCCACCCACTGCCGGTCCGCCAGGCGGAGCTGGGCCTCGCGCAGTTCCTCGCGACGGGTCTTCTCCACGGCAAAGCGCTCGATCGCCACGGTCAGCAGCGGTTCGATGCGCGCGGCCGGCACATCGCCCACCACATAGGCGGCCACGCCTGCGCGTAGCGCCGTGCGGATGGTCTCGCGGTTGTCGTTGTCGGTGAACATCACGACTGGCCGGTCGCTGTACGAACTGGCGACGCAGATGTTCTCCAGTGTGTCACGGCCGGGGGCGTCGCTGTCGATCAGTACGACGTCGGCGGCGGACTGCGCGATGCTGGCGGCCAGGTCGGCGCCCGGGGCCACCTCGGCGACGACGTGCACGCCCGCTGCGGCAAGCGTTTGCCGCAGCGACGCCGCGCGTCCTTCGCCATCGTTGAGCAGCATGACCTTCAGCATGAAACACCCCCTGTCTGCTTGCTGATGCAAGTTCCATGCCATGGTTGCCGCACGCGGCGGCGGGTGCCTGAGCACGGTGGCGGGGCGCGCGCCGCACAGCGATGGTGCGCTGCGGCATCGATGTGCGCACCAATATGGCTCCGCCCCTGATTCACGGCAGCACGGCGCTGACGCCGCGGAATCGCCGCAGCGCCAGCGCCCGCGCGGCCCGCAGGGCGGTTGGCATCTTTCCGGGAAAAACTGGCACAGCGATTGCTTAAGTGAAAACGGGGCGGCCAACGGCGGTCGCCCGACGCAACACGCCGCGACACGCGGCCAGGGACAACGACGTTCCGCTGCGCCATCGGATCCAGATCCGTGGCGCGCGGGACGTTTTTTTTTGCCGCCATTTTTTCCGTCACCTCGCAAGGAACCCTCCATGACGCTCATGACCCGCAGTTCCTCGACCGTCACCGCGCCCGCCGACGCGACCGCCAACGCCAGCCGCCGCAAATGGCTGGGCGGAACGGCGCGCGCGGTAGCCGGCGCCGGCCTGCTTTCGCTGGTCGATCCGCTGGTGCGCGCCGGCGCATGGGCCGCCGGGACAGACGCGCCGGAAAAGACCGAGGTCAAGATCGGCTTCATTCCGCTGACCGACTGCGCCTCGGTGGTGATGGCGTCGGTGCTGGGCATCGACAAGAAGTACGGGGTCAAGATCACGCCGTCGAAGGAAGCATCTTGGGCCGCCGTGCGCGACAAGCTCATGAACGGCGAACTGGACATGGCGCACGTGCTGTACGGCCTGGTCTACGGCGTGCACATGGGCATCGGCGGGCCGAAGAAGGACATGGCCGTGCTGATGAGCCTGAACCAGAACGGTCAGGCGATCACGCTATCGAACAAGCTGCTGGAAGCGGGCGCGCGCGACGGCGAATCGCTGGCCAAGCTGATGGCGGCCGACAAGCGTGAATACACCTTCGCGCAGACCTTTCCGACGGGCACGCACGCGATGTGGCTGTATTACTGGCTGGCCGCGCATGGCATCAATCCCATGAAGGACGCCAAGGTGATCACCGTGCCGCCGCCCCAGATGGTGGCGAACATGCGGGTGGGCAACATGGACGGCTACTGCGTGGGCGAGCCCTGGGGGGCGCGCGCCATCATGGACAAGATCGGCTTCACCACGGTGACGTCGCAGGGCATCTGGACCGACCACCCCGAAAAGGTACTGGGCGCCAGCGCCGACTTCGTGAACCGCAATCCCAATACCGCGCGTGCGGTCACCGCCGCGATCCTGGAAGCCGGCAAGTGGATCGACGCGTCGCCCGAGAACCGCCGCAAGACGGCCGAGACCATCGCCGCCAAGTCCTACGTCAACACGGATGCGGGCGTCATCGTGGACCGCATGCTGGGGCAGTACGACGATGGCTTGGGCAAGAAGTGGTCGGACGCGCACGCCATGCGCTTCTATGCGGACGGCGCCGCCAATTTTCCGTACCTGAGCGACGGCATGTGGTTCCTGACGCAGCACAAGCGCTGGGGCTTGCTGAAAGAGCATCCCGATTACCAGGCGATCGCCACCCAGATCAATCGCGTCGACGTCTACAAGCAGGCCGCGCAGGCCGCGGGCGTTGCACTGCCCGCCAGCGAAACGCGTACGTCCAAGCTGATCGATGGTGTGGTCTGGGACGGCAGCAATCCGGCGGCGTATGCCGACGGTTTCAAGGTCAAGGTCTGATGGCCACCACCAAAGGGGACTCGAAATGTCTACCGTAACGATGACAACCCGCGGCGACGCATTCGCCGCGTTGTGGCGGGAACGCCTGGAATCCGCGCTGAAGGCGGTCGTGGGGCCGGTCGCCGGCTTTGCACTCTTCGTGCTGGTCTGGCAGGTGGTGGCGATGCGCATACCGGAGATCCCGACGCCGGGCGTCACGTGGCATGCGGCCGTCGAGCTTTTCTCGGACCCGTTCTACGACAACGGCCCCAACGACAAGGGCATCGGCTGGAACCTGCTGGCTTCGCTGGAACGCGTGGCGATCGGCTTTGGCTTGGCGGCGCTGGTCGGCATTCCCGTGGGCTTTGCGATCGGCCGTTACGCCGCCGTGCGCGCCATGTTCTCGCCGATCGTCAGCCTGTTGCGGCCGGTGTCGCCGCTGGCGTGGCTGCCGCTGGGGTTGCTGCTGTTCAAGGCGGCCAACCCCGCCGCGATCTGGGCGATTTTCATCTGTTCGATCTGGCCGATGATCATCAACACCGCCGTGGGCGTCTCGCGCGTGCCGCAGGACTACCTGAACGTGGCGCGCGTGTTGAACCTGTCCGAGTGGAAGGTGACGACCAAGGTGCTGCTGCCTGCGGTACTGCCCTACATGCTGACCGGCGTGCGGCTGTCGATCGGCACCGCCTGGCTGGTGATCGTGGCCGCCGAGATGCTGACGGGGGGCACGGGCATCGGATTCTGGCTGTGGGACGAATGGAACAACCTGAAGGTCGAGCACATCGTCATCGCCATTTTCGTGATCGGCATCGTGGGGCTGCTGCTGGAAACCCTGCTGGTCGCGCTGGCCCGCCGTTTCACCTATACCGAGGAATAGCGCCATGAAGAAATTCGTACGCATCGAACGCGTGGGCCAGACCTTCGACACCCGCAAGGGCGCCTTCGTGGCGCTGCGCGATATCGACCTGACGGTCGAGCAGGGCGAGTTCATCACGCTGATCGGCCACTCCGGCTGCGGCAAGTCGACCTTGCTCAACCTGATCGCCGGGCTGACCCGGCCGACCAACGGCGTGCTGCTGTGCGCCGAACGCGAGATCACCGGCCCGGGGCCCGACCGCGCGGTGGTGTTCCAGAACCATTCGTTGCTGCCGTGGCTGACGTGTTTCCAGAACGTGCACCTGGCAGTCGAGCGGGTATTCGGCGCCACGGAAAAGCGCGCCCAGCTGGCCGAGCGCACGCGCGCCGCGCTGGATCTGGTGGGCTTGCTGCCCGCGCAGAACAAGCTGCCGCGCGAGATCTCCGGGGGCATGAAGCAGCGTGTGGGCATCGCGCGCGCACTGGCGATCGAGCCGGGCGTGCTGCTGATGGACGAACCGTTTGGCGCACTGGACGCGCTGACCCGCGCGCATCTGCAGGACGAGTTGCTCAAGATCGTGGCCAAGACGCGCACGACCACGATCATGGTCACCCACGACGTGGACGAAGCCGTGCTGCTGTCGGACCGCATCGTGATGCTGACCAACGGGCCGGCCGCGACCATCGGGGAGATCCTGCCGGTGCCGCTGTCCCGCCCGCGCGACCGCGTGCGGCTGGCCAACGATCCGGCGTATCTCGCGTGCCGCGCGGGCGTGGTGGACTTTCTGCATCGCCGGCATGGTAATCCCGAACGTTCGCAGGCCGCGGCGCCGGCGAATGCGGTCCTGTCGGTTGTGCCCGCGCCGTTGGAAGAAGCAGCGGCGACGGCACGCGCCGCCGCGTAGGGGGTCTGTCATGCAAGCCAGGCAGAAGCTGGTCGTGGTCGGCAACGGGATGGCCGGCATTCGCACCGTGGAGGAGCTGCTCAAGCTCGCGCCGGATCTCTACGACATCACGGTGTTCGGCGCCGAGCCTCACACCAACTACAACCGGATCCTGCTGTCGCCCGTGCTGACCGGCGAACGCACGCTGCAGGACATCGTGCTGAACGACGAGGACTGGTATGCACGCCACGGCATCCAGCTGCTGCGCGGCCGCACGGTGACGGATATCGATCGCGCGCGGCGCGTGGTGCAGGCCGACGACGGTTCTCGTACGCCTTACGACAGGCTGCTGCTGGCAACCGGGTCCACGCCTTTCATCCTGCCGGTGCCGGGTCATGATCTGGACGGCGTGGTGGCATTTCGCGACATCGGCGACGTCAATCACATGATCGACGCCGCCACGCGCTACCGCCACGCGGTGGTGATCGGCGGCGGATTGCTGGGCCTGGAGGCCGCCAACGGCCTGGCGGCGCGCGGCATGACCGTGTCGGTGGTGCACCTGGGCGCGGCGCTGCTGGACCGCCAACTGGACGGCGAGGCGGCCGCGCTGCTGCGCAAAAACCTGGAAGCGCGGGGGCTGACGTTTTTGCTCCAGCACCAGACCGAGTCGATCCTGGGCGGCACGGACGGGCGCGTGCGCGCGGTGCGCTTTGCCGACGGCACGGAAGTCCCGGCGGATCTGGTGGTGATGGCCGCCGGGGTGCGGCCCAACACCGAACTGGCCCAACGCTGCGGACTGCATGTGGATCGGGGGGTGGTGGTGAGCGACACCTTGCAGACGTTCGACCCGCGCATCTATGCAGTGGGGGAATGCGTCAGCCACCGTGGCACGGCCTACGGACTGGTCGCGCCGCTGTTCGAGCAGGCCAAGGTCGCGGCCAATCATCTTGCGCTGCACGGCATCGGCCGTTACGAGGGCAGCGTCACGTCGACGAAACTCAAGGTGACCGGCATCGACCTTTTCTCCGCGGGCAACTTCGCGGGCGGCGCGCAGACCGAGACGATCACGCTGGCCGACATGCCGGGCGGCGTCTACAAGAAACTGGTTATTCGCGACGACCGCCTGGTCGGCGCCTGCCTCTACGGCGACACGGCGGACAGCGCCTGGTACATGCGGCTGATCCGCGAAGGCGTCGGCATCGGCGCGCTGCGCGACCGGCTCATGCTGGGCGAAGCGGGGGCGGAGTAGGACATGGACATGCCGATGGCGCGACGGATTGAAATCGTCAACGAAGCGGTGCGAGACGTGGCGTCGGTCTGCTGTTATTGCGGCACCGGCTGCGGGGTGCGCGTGCAGGTGCGCGATGGTGCGGTCGTTGGGGTGCGCGGCGACGAGTCGCATCCGGCCAATCGCGGCCGCTTGTGCAGCAAAGGTCTGGCGCTTGCCGACACCGTGCGGCGCGATGACGCGCGCGTGTTGTCGGCGCAATGGCGTTCGGCGCGCGATCAGCCCCTTGAGGATGTCGCGCTGGCGCAGGCGCTGGACATCGCCGCGGACCGGCTGGCCGACGCGATTACCCGGCACGGCCCGGATGCGGTGGGCTTTTATCTGTCCGGACAGTTGCTGACCGAAGACTATGCCGTCTTCAACAAGCTGGCGCGGGCGCTGGCAGGCACGAACAACATCGACACCAATTCGCGCCTGTGCATGTCGAGCGCGGTGTCGGGCTACAAGCGCACGCTGGGCGCGGACGCGCCGCCCGCCTGCTACGAAGACCTGGAACTGGCCGACACCGTGCTGATCGCCGGGTCCAACATGGCCTACGCGCACCCCGTGCTGTTTCGCCGGCTGGAAGCCGCGCGGACCAGCCGGCCGCACATGAAGGTGATCGTGATCGACCCGCGCCGCACCGACACGGCCGCGTTTGCCGACCTGCATCTGCCGATCGCGCCAGGGTCCGACGTGGCGCTGTTCAACGCCATGCTGCATGTGATGCTGCGCGAGGGGCTGGTCGACGAGGACTACATCGCGCGCCATACCGAGGGCTTCGAGACGCTACGGGGGCGCGTGCAGACGGTGACGCCCGAGGCGGCGCAGCGCCTCTGCGGCGTGCCGGCGCAGGACATCGTCCAGGCGGCGCGCTGGTTCGGCCAGGCGCCGGCGGCGCTGTCGCTGTACACGATGGGCTTGAACCAGTCGGTGGCGGGCACTGACAAGAATGCGGCGCTGATTCACCTGCATCTGGCCACCGGCCAGATCGGGCGTCCCGGCGCGGGGCCGTTTTCGCTGACGGGTCAGCCCAACGCCATGGGCGGGCGCGAAGCGGGCGGCATGGCGACCCTGCTGCCGGGCCACCGCGATCCCGCGTCGGCCACGGACCGCGCCGAGGTCGCGCGGCTGTGGGGGGTGAAGCGCCTGCCCGACGCGCCAGGCGCCACGGCGCTCGACATGTTCGACGCGGTGCTGGACGGGCGCATCAAGGTGTTGTGGATCGCGGCCACCAATCCCGCGCAGTCGCTGCCGGATCAGGCGCGCGTGCGGGCCGCGTTGGCCCGCGCGGAGTTCGTCATCGTGCAGGAGGCATTCGCCGGCACCGAGACGCTGGCCCATGCCGACCTGGTGCTGCCGGCGGCGACCTGGCCCGAGAAATCCGGCACGGTGACCAACTCCGAGCGGCGCATCAGCCGGGTCCGCGCCGCCATCGCGCCGCCCGGCGACGCGCAGCCCGACTGGCGATTGGCCCAGGCAGTTGCGCAGCGGCTCGCGGCGCGCATCGCGCCGGCCAAGGCGGCGCTGTTTGCCTATCGCGACGAAAGCGAGGTCTTTGCCGAGCACGCCCGCATGACCGCCGGCCGGGACCTGGACTACAGCACGGTGGATTACGCCGTGCTGGCGCAGCACGGACCGCAGCAATGGCCGTACCGGGCGGGGCAGGGCACCGCGCGCCTGTACGCCGACGGCGTGTTTCCCACCACCAGCGGCCGCGCCCGGTTCTGCGACGTCGCATGGCGGCCGACCGCCGAAACCGTTTCCGGCGACTTTCCGCTGCAACTGACGACGGGCCGCTTGCGCGATCACTGGCACACGATGGCGCGCACCTCGCTGGCTCGCGTGCTGACGCAGCATGTCGAGGAGCCATGGGTATCGCTGCATCCGGAGGACATGCGCCGCCTGGATCTGGAGCCCGGGTCACTGGCCCGGCTGCAGTCGCGGCGCGGCGCGCTGGTGCTGCCGGTGCAGGCGGACGCGTCGCTGCTTCCCGGCCAGGCCTTCGTGCCGATGCACTGGGGTAGCGCGTTCATGGCCGGCTTGGGCGTGAACGCGCTGACCAATCCGGCAGCCGATCCGATATCGCGCCAGCCCGAGCTCAAATTCAGCGCCGTGCGCGCCGAGCCGGCGGGCCTTGCGTGGCAGGCGGCGGCGTGGCGGCAGGGCGATGCGGCGGCGCTGCGCACCCGGCTGGCGCCCTGGCTGCGCCGCTTCGACTATGCCGTCGTCCTGCCGGTGGGCGCGGGCGGCGTCCGGTTGCGGCTCGCCAGCCGCGTTGCGCCGGAAGCCGACGTGCTGCACGAGTTGGCAGACACGCTGGACCTGCGGCGTCCCGATGTGGCGTACGACGATCCGGCGCGCGGCTATTTGCGCCGGGTCAGCGCCGGCCAAGGCACGCTGCGTGCCTTTCTGCTGACGGGCGACCTGCGCGCGCAGGAGCCGCTGCTGGCGTGGGCTGCGGGGGGCGAGGCGCCCGCCAGCATCGCGGCGCTGCTGATGGGACGCGTTGCGGGCGCGGTGCGTTCGCGCACCCTCTGCGTCTGCAATGGCGTCAGCGAAGCGGCCATCCTGAAAGGCATCGAAGGCGGCTGCGATCTGGCGGGGCTGAAGGACACGCTGGGTTGCGGCACCGGCTGCGGTTCGTGCGTGCCGGAGATCCAGGCGCTGATGGCGCGCGCGCCCGCGGCGCCGGTGCTGGCGTGACGACACGTTCGGACATACGCCGGGCACGGCAACCGGTGTAGTATCAAGCCAGCTGTCCCAAAGGCGGGACGGCGCTTTCGGATTTCTGGAGTGGCTTGTGACGACGATGCGAAAAATGGCATCCCTGGTTTTTGCGGCCGGCGCGTTGGGCGCGGCCGCTACGGCGCAGGCCGGCGTGTGTGACGCGAAGTTCATGCACGACGGCGGCGCCGTCCAACTGACCGGCTCGGGCAATCTGGCGCTGGGCGCGGATCTGACCTTCGCCGAAGTTACAAAAAGCAATGGCGACAACTGCCGCGCGCGCGTGCAGGGCGTTGCCCGATTCAGCTACGCGGGCCTGCCGCCCGGCAAGTCCAAGCTCGACTACCTGATGACCGTCAAGGGCGGCCAAGCCACCTTCCTGCGCTACGCCAGCGCGGGCGAAGCGCCCAAGCCTTCCGAAGGCCAGTTCGACCTGCGCATGCTGGGTCTCTTCGCCTACGACGGCAAGCTGGCGGCGGGCCAGAAGCTGCCCGGCTCGTCGTTCCGCCTGAAGATCGGCAAGGAAGCGCCGGTGGGCGGCCAGCCCAGCACCACGGTGCGCATCGGTGAAAAATCGGTTGGTCAGAAGACCTCGATGGACACCGCGCTGGGCAAGCAGTCGTGCCACCCGATCACCTACACGCGCAATTCGGATCCCACGATGGCCACGTTTCAGGGCCTGACCATTCCCATTCCCGGCATGAACACGACGGTCACCGATTGGTATTGCCCGGCCGTGAATCTGGTGATGAAGCAGGACATCGATCAGGGCGGCGTGAAATCCGCCGTTGAGATTACGCAGATCAAGTAGCACCCGGTAGCAAGCGGGCGTTTCCGCCCGCATGGCCGCTGGTATCATCGTTTCCGTCATGGACACACAACAGGAGCTCAGAAAATGGCAACGAGAAAATCCGAAGACGTCGCAAAAGAAAAACTCATGGACAGTGTCAAGACCAGCCTGAACGACGCCGAAAGCCTGCTGCGCGAAGCCGCCAGCAGCACCGGCGACAAGGCCAACGAACTGCGCGACCGCGCCATGACCTCGCTGCGGCGCACGCGCGAGGCCCTGTACGAAGCGCAAGACGCCGTCCTCGAACGTGGCCGCAAGGCTGCCCGTGCGACGGATGATTACGTGCACGACAATCCCTGGCAAGCCATCGGGGTCGCAGGCGTGACCGGCCTGCTGCTCGGCTTGCTGATCAGCCGCCGCTGACAGGGCAGGACGTCCGGGCGGCAGGCACGGCTTCATGCCGTTGCCTGCCGCCCGGCGTTCATTCAGCCATGGGTCTAAGAAAAACTGTTTTCGGTGTTGCCTCCAGCCTGGTCGGGCTGATGCGCACGCGGCTGGAGCTGCTGGCTCTGGAAGCCGCGGACGAAAAGGCGCGCCTGCTCAAGCTGCTGGGCCTCGCGTTTGCGGCCCTGCTATTTCTGACGCTGGCGGTGCTGGTGGCCACCATCACCATCGCCGTGGCGTTCTGGCCCACGGAAGACCGCTATCTGGCCCTCGGGCTGCTGGCGGCGTTCTATGGGGTGGCCGGCGTGGTGCTGTTGCTGGTGGTGCGCCACGGACTCGTGTACGGACAGACGCCGTTTTCGGCCACGCTCGAAGAGCTGGGCCGGGATGCGGAACTGCTGGACCGGGTGCGCGACATGCATGCCGACGACGAGACGCCGGTGCGCCGGCGCGAGGAGTTCTAAGCCATGTCGAAAAGATCTCCGACCGTCGACCGCGCCGTGCGCATCGAATTGCTGCGCGCCCGCGCCGCCATCGAGCGCGAGTCGCTGGCACAGAACATCGTGTCGGCCGGGCGCAGGCTCGAGCCCAGCGCGCTCATCCGCGGCATGCTGCCGGGCCTGGCGTCTGGCGGCGCGTCCCGCTGGGCGTTGCAGGCCATCACGATGGCGCGGCGTTATCCCATCATCAGTTCGTCGCTGTCCGCCATGTTCATGCGTGGCGGCAAGCGCGGCAAGCTGTTGAAGCTGGCCGGCGGCGCCTTCGTGGGCTGGCAGCTCTTGAAGGCCTGGCGCGGCGCGCGCCAGGACGACGACCGGGAACGCGACTGACGCCGGCTGCCAGATAAAAACCCCGCCGCTCAACCGGCCCCGCACCGCCAGACTTTCGTCCAGCAATGCGGGCCCGGCCAGGCGGCGGGGTTTTTTTATGCGCAGGCAGTGGCGCGTCTACAGTCCCAACTGCCCCCACATATCGTCCACGCGCTTCTTGACATCCGCGTCCATCGTGATGGGGGTGCCCCATTCACGATTCGTCTCGCCCGGCCACTTGTTGGTGGCGTCCAGGCCCATCTTGCCGCCTAGGCCGGACACGGGCGACGCGAAGTCCAGGTAGTCGATCGGCGTGTTCTCCACCAGCAACGTGTCGCGCACCGGATCCATGCGGGTGGTCATCGCCCAGACCACTTCCTTCCAGTCGCGCGGATTGATGTCCTCGTCCACGACCACGATGAACTTGGTGTACATGAACTGGCGCAGGATGCTCCACAGCCCGAACATGACGCGCTTGGCGTGGCCCGCGTACTGCTTGCGGATCGACACCACGGCCAGCCGGTAGCTGCAGCCTTCGGGCGGCAGGTAGAAATCCACGATTTCCGGAAGCTGGCGGCGCAGCAGCGGCACGAAGACTTCGTTCAGCGCCACGCCCAGCACGGCGGGCTCGTCGGGCGGCTTGCCGGTGTAGGTGGAGTGATAGATGGGATTGCGGCGCATCGTGATGCGCTCGACGGTGAAGACCGGGAACCAGTCCTGCTCGTTGTAGTAGCCGGTGTGGTCGCCGTACGGACCTTCCAGCGCCATTTCGTAGCCGGTGTCGGGCGGCGGATTGACGCCTTCGGGCACCACGGGCTTGATGGCGCGCGGGTCCGAGGACGGAAGCAGATGGCCTTCCAGCACGATTTCGGCCCACGCGGGTACGGACAGGTTGCTGCCCAGCGCCTGCGCGACTTCGGTGCGCGAACCGCGCAGCAGCCCCGCAAACTGGTATTCGGACAGGCTGTCCGGCACCGGCGTGACGGCGCCCAGCGTGGTGGCCGGGTCGGCGCCCAGCGCCACCGCAATCGGGAAGGGCGTGCCGGGGTTGGCGATCGCGTGGTCGCGGAAATCCAGCGCGCCGCCGCGGTGCGACAGCCACCGCATGATGAGCTTGTTCGGGCCCAGCAACTGCTGGCGGTAAATGCCCAGGTTCTGGCGCTTGGCGTTGGGACCGCGCGTAATGACCAGGCCCCACGTCAGCAGCGGCGCCACGTCGCCCGGCCAGCAGGTCTGGATGGGCAGCCGGTTCAGGTCCACGTCCTTGCCTTCCCAGACGATTTCCTGGCAGGCGGGGCTTTTGACGTTCTTGGGGCTCATGTCCCACAGCGCCGATTTCAGCATCGACACCTTGGCCAGCGCATCGCGCAGGCCCTTGGGCGCCTCGGGTTCGCGCAGCGAGGCCAGCAGTTCGCCGATGTCGCGCAGCGCGCTGACGTTGTCGGCGCCCATGCCGCGCGCCACGCGGGCAGGCGTGCCGAACAGATTGGCCAGCACCGGCATCTGCGCGGGCTGGCCGTTGTGGCGGGCGTTTTCGAACAGCAGGGCGGGGCCTTCGGCCCGCAGCACGCGGTCGGAAATCTCCGTCATTTCAAGCTGCGTCGAGACCGGCGCAGCAATGCGTTTGAGTTCGCCCATTCGTTCAAGTTGGGCGATGAAGTCTCTAAGGTCGCGGTATTTCACTACAGATCCCAGCGATTTGGTTACATTTCGGATTCAAAGAGAGGTTAACATTGACTCCCTCTTTTTTACGCAGGAGGTTTTATGCCCGATGCGTCAGTGGCCAGCCTGTTCAGGAACATGGCCCAAGGAGTGCACCAATATCTTGCCGAATCCCTGCGCATTTGCTCTGTCTACCTGGGCATCGCGGTCATTGTGACGGTAAGCATGGGATTCGCCCTGCCTGGTTTGCGCGACCAGGCATTGCAAGTGCACAAAGCCTTGTTGACCGCCCTCGCGCCTTCATCCATGCAGGCCAGCTCCGAGTCCGAAGCCGGCTCCGAACTGGGTGCCGACACCTCGTCGGCAATTGCCATGGCCGTACCCACCGCACCCGCCAGCAACGCCACCGGCATGCTGGGGCCGGCTCGTGTCGCGCCGCCCGCGCCCAAAAAGACCGCGTCGGCGGCCACGGGACCGCAGGCCGAAGCACTGCGCAACTATATCTCGCGCAAGTACAAGGTTGCGTATGACGCGACCGGTCCGCTGCTGAACACCGTGTACAAGGTCAGCCGCGAAAAGCAGTTGGACCCCTTGCTGGTCCTGGCCGTGATCGCCATCGAATCGCGTTACAACCCGCTGGCCGAAAGCCATGTGGGCGCACAGGGCCTGATGCAGGTCATGACCAGCGTGCATCAGGACAAGTTTGACGCGGTCGGCAAGAATCCGCTGGACCCGGCCGCCAACATCGGCGTCGGCGCCACGATCCTGCGCGACTGCATCAACCGCCGCGGTTCGATCGACGGCGGGCTGGCGTGTTACGTGGGGGCCACGGGCCCGGACGACAACGGCTACGGCGCCAAGGTGCAGGCGGAACGCCGGCGCTTGGCGCTGGCGTCGGGCATCGCACTGGCGCGCGACTGATCCGCGCTGTCCGTTCTGAAAAAAAGGCGCGTCCCGCAAGGACGCGCCTTTTTCATGGGGACGGCACAGCAGGGTCAGCGCTGCAACAGCACGCCCATCCGCGCGACCGCTTCTTCCAGGCGGTCCAGGCCGGTGGCGTACGAAAACCGCATGGTGTGCGCCGCGTGCGCCGGTCCGAAGTCCAGGCCCGGCACGGCGGCCACGCCGGCTTCCAGCAACAGGCGCTGCGAGAACGCGGCGCTGTCCATGCCCAGGCTGCTGATGTCGGCATAAATATAGAAGGCGCCGTCCGGCTTGACCGGCACGTCGATGCCCAGGCGCTCGAATTCCGGCAGCAGGTAATCGCGGCGCTGCTTAAAGGCTTCGCGGCGGTTTTCGAAGGTCTTCAGTGCGGCGGGGGTGAAGCAGGCCAGCGCCGCGTGCTGGGCCAACGTGGGCGCGCAGATCGCCAGGCTGGAGGCAATCTTTTCTACCGGCGCGACCATGTCGTCGGGCACGATCATCCAGCCCAGGCGCCAGCCCGTCATGTGGAAGTACTTGGAGAAGCTGTTGATGACAATGACGTCGTCATCCAGCGTCAGCGCCGAGCGCGGCTGGCCGTCATAGGACAGCCCCAGATAGATTTCGTCGACGATGGCAAAGCCGTCGCGGGCGCGCACCTGCGCCAGCAGCTCGGCCAGCTCGCCGTGGGCGATCGACGTGCCGGTGGGATTGCTGGGCGAGGCCACCATCACGCCCTGCGTGGCGGGTGTCCAGTGACGCGCGACGTCGTCGGCGGACAGCTGGAAGCGTTTTGCCGCCGTGCTGGGAATCAGGCGCGGCACGCCGCCCGCGGCCAACACGAAATTGCTGTTCGCCGGATACGACGGATCGGGCATCAGCACCTCGCCGCCGGTATTCACCAGCGCCGCGCAGGCCAGCGTCAGGGCGCCAGAGGCGCCCGCGGTCACAATGACGCGGCGCGGGTCGATGGCGGCGCCGAACTGGTCGCGGTAGAACTGCGCGATGGCCTCGCGCAGCGGGGCGATGCCCGCGCCCGGGCTGTAGCCGCTGAGGCCGGCGCGCGCGGCGCGGTCCAGCGCTTCCACCATCTGGGGTGGCGCGGTAAAGTCCGGTTCGCCGATGCCCAGGCTGATAATGTCCCTTCCGGCCGCCTGCAGCGCCTGCGCCTGCTTGAACAGTTCCATCACCTGGAACGTCAGGAAATCGTGAGTGCGGGTAGCAAGGCGGGGCATCGGAATCTCGAAAGCGTCATCTAGCAAAAAAGGAATTGTAGTCATGCAGCCATCCCGGCGCGCCTTTCTCATGGGCCGGCGACCCGTCCAGACGCCGTGGGCGGCCTTCGTGCAACGCCTGGCGCTGGTGTGCCGCGGCAAGGTCCGCGACCTGGGCGAGGGTGGGGCGGACGGCACCTGCGCCATGCTCACGCCGGCGTCCGGGGCCGACGTCGTCCAGGCGCGCAAGCTCTGCGCCGAGTACCACGTGACGCTGGAATTGGAAGGGGCGGCGGGACCCTTCGCGCCCTCGGCCCGACCGCGCCTGCGGGTGGATCCCGTCTTGCTGACCGCATTGACCCGGTTGGACGGGGATGCACCACGGTGGCACGCGCAGCCCGGCGTGACCGTGGCGGCGTTGGCCAGCGCGGGGCTGCGGCAGTTCGCAGGGCTGCCGGGCGACATGACGCTGGCCCAGTGGGTGGCGGCGCCGGCGTCCTGGCCGGCGGGCCATTGCGCGGCCTCGGGCCTCGTGGCGGCGGACGTCCTGCTGGCCGATGGCGTCGAGGAAACGCTGGGCGCTTTCGGCGAAACCGACGTGCAGCCGCTGCGGTCGGCGACCGTGCAGCGCCTGGTGCCCGCGCTGTTCCAGCTTGCGTCCGGCGGCGATGCGTTCGCGACCAACGATGGGTATCACTGGCTGGGCCGCTACCGGCTGGACGCGCTCAAGCCCGTCACGCCGGCCACCGTCAACCTGGCGCAATTGCTGCTGGGACACGGCGGCACGCTGGCGTGGCTGCAGGGCGCGGTGCTGGTTGACGTGCCGCCCGGCGACGATGTCCGGACCGGCGCCGCGACCGCGTCCCGGCCTGAACCGGCTGCCCCGGGATTGGCAACCGTCCGCCTGGACGGCCGCGTCAAAACCCAGTTCGACCCCGACGGCTGCTTCCCGGAACTCCTGTGGCCCGAAGTCTGACAAACGTTCAGCTTGCTGTAAGATTCCCGCGCTCGACCTCAAGAAAGAGCAGGGCCCGCGTATCGCACGGCCCGTCATGGGAATAGAATTCCTCCCTCTTTCGTGTCACACACTCTAGCCAGTAGCCGCCCTATGGATGCCAACCTTCGCAAAGCCGCCCTTGAATATCACGAGCACGGGCGCCCCGGCAAAATCTCGGTCACGCCGACCAAGCAGCTGACGAACCAGCGCGATCTGGCGCTGGCGTACTCGCCCGGCGTGGCGGCGGCCTGTGAGGAAATCGTGGCGGATCCGGCCAACGTGTTCCGCTACACGGCCCGCGGCAATCTGGTGGGCGTCATCACCAACGGCACCGCGGTGCTGGGCCTGGGCAATATCGGCGCGCTCGCGTCCAAGCCGGTCATGGAAGGCAAGGCCGTGCTGTTCAAGAAGTTCGCCGGCCTGGATGTCTTTGACATCGAAATCAATGAAACCGACCCGGACAAGCTGGTCGAGATCATTGCCGGCCTGGAAGCCACCTTCGGCGGCATCAACCTGGAAGACATCAAGGCGCCGGAGTGCTTCACCGTCGAGCGCAAGCTGCGCGAACGCATGAAGATTCCCGTCTTCCATGACGACCAGCACGGCACGGCGATCTGTGTGTCGGCCGCCTTCATCAATGGCCTGAAGGTCGTGGGCAAGGACATCAAGCAGGTCAAGGTGGTTACGTCCGGCGCGGGCGCCGCGGCGTTGGCGTGCCTGGACCTGATGGTGGACCTGGGCCTGCCGCTGGAAAACATCTGGGTCACCGACATCGAGGGCGTGGTTTTTGAGGGCCGCACCACGCTGATGGATCCGGACAAGGCGCGTTTTGCGCAAAAGACCGACGCCCGCAAACTGGCCGAGGTGATCCAGGACGCCGACGTGTTCCTGGGCCTGTCGGCCGGCGGCGTGTTGAAGCCCGAAATGGTCGCCGCCATGGGTTCGCGTCCGCTGATCCTGGCGCTGGCCAACCCCACGCCGGAAATCCTGCCCGAAGTGGCCCACGGCGTGCGAGACGACGTGGTGATGGCCACGGGCCGTTCGGACTACCCGAACCAGGTCAACAACGTGCTGTGCTTCCCGTACATCTTCCGTGGTGCGCTGGACGTGGGCGCCACGACCATCACGCGCGAAATGGAAAAGGCGGCGGTGTACGCCATTGCCGAACTGGCCGAGGAAGAACAGAACGAAGTCGTGGCGGCCGCCTATGGCACGTTCGACATTTCGTTCGGCCCCGAATACCTCATCCCCAAGCCCTTCGATCCGCGCCTCATCGTGCGCATCGCGCCGGCGGTGGCCAAGGCCGCGATGGACGGGGGCGTGGCCACGCGTCCGCTGGCGGATCTGGAAGCCTACGAAGAGCAACTGCAGCAATTCGTGTACCACTCGGGCGCGTTCATGAAGCCGCTGTTCTCGGCGGCCAAGCGCATCGTGCGCGAAGGCGGCCCGGCGCGCATCGTGTTCGCGGAAGGCGAAGACGAGCGCGTGCTGCGTGCCGTGCAAGTGGTGGTGGACGAAGGCCTGGCCCGCCCGATCCTGGTCGGCCGCCCGTCGGTGCTGCTGACCCGTATCGAAAAGCTGGGCCTGCGTCTGCGCCTGGGCGAGGACGTCGAAGTCACCAACCCCGAATACGACGAGCGTTTCCACCAGTACTGGACGACCTACTGGGAACGCATGTGCCGCCGCGGCATCACCAAGGAAATGGCGCGCGTGGAAATGCGCCGCCGTATGACGCTGATCGGCGCGATGATGGTGCACCTGGGCGATGCCGACGGCATGGTCTGCGGCTCCGTCGGCGCGTATCACGATCACCTGCGTTTCGTGGATGAAGTGATCGGCCGCCGCCCGGGCCACAACGTGTACGCCGCCATGAACATCCTGCTGCTCAACGAGCGCACGGTGGTCCTGGTGGACACGCACGTGAATGACGAGCCCACGGCCGAGCAGATTGCGGAATTCACCGTGGCCGCCGCGCGCGAGATGCGCCGCATGTATCTGGCGCCCAAGGCCGCGCTGCTGTCGCGCAGCAATTTCGGTTCGGGCAGCTCGGCGTCGGGCGCCAAGATGCGCCGCGCGCTGGAACTGGTGCGGCAGATGGATCCGGAACTGGAGATCGACGGCGAGATGCACGGCGACTGCGCGCTGGACGAGGCCCTGCGCATGCGCATCCTGCCGTCCTCTACGCTCAAGGGCGAAGCCAATCTGCTGGTGTGCCCGAACGTCGACTCGGGCAACATCGCCTACAACCTCCTCAAGACGGCGGCGGGCGGCAACGTCGCGGTGGGTCCGTTCCTGCTGGGCGCCAATGCCCCCGTGCACATCCTGACCTCCAGCTCCACCGTGCGCCGCATCGTCAACATGACCGCGATGACGGTGGTCGATGTCAATACGCCACGTTGAAGTCAAACCGGCCGGCAGGGCGTGCCCGCGCACGCCTACCGGCCTGGTCCTGACGGGCGGCGGCGCGCGCGCCGCCTATCAGGTCGGGGTGCTCAGCGCCATCATGGAGCTGCTGGACCCGGACTGGCATTCCCGATTCCAGAACCCCTTCGACATCATCTGCGGCACGTCCGCCGGCGCCATCAACGCCGCCGCGCTGGCCTGCCGCGCCGACCGGCCCCATCTGGGCGTACGGCGCATCCGCCGCCTGTGGTCGTCGCTGAACACCGACATGATCTACCGGGCCGACGCGCCCGGGCTGATCCGCACCGGCGTGCGGTGGCTGGGCCTTCTGTCGCTGGGGTGGATGTATTCCGGTTTGACGCGCAAGCGTCCGCACTCGCTGCTGGACAACACGCCGATGCAGGGGCTGCTGGAACGCGTGCTGGACTTCAGCAATCTGCGTTCCAACCTGGAGAGCGGTTCGCTGTCCGCGCTGGCCATCACCGCGTCGGGCTACACCAGCGGCGAGCACCTGACGTTCTACCAGGCGCACACCCCGATCGAACCCTGGCACCGCTACCTGCGGCTGGCCATCCCCACGCCCATCGGCATCGAACACCTGATGGCGTCGTCGGCCATTCCCTTTGTCTTTCTGGCGCGCCAGGTGCAGGTGCACGGCAAGGGCGAATGGTGCGGCGACGGTTCGATGCGCCAGCTTGCGCCTATCAGCCCGGCGATCCACCTTGGCGCGCACCGCGTCATGGTGATAGGCACGGGCTACCGCGACGACACCCACCCTGAGAATCGCGAGGATTCGCCGCCGTATCCGTCGCTGGCGCAGGTCGGTGGTCATGCGCTGTCCAGCATCTTCCTGGATGGGTTGTCGGCGGATGTCGAGCGTCTGGAGCGCATCAATTACCTGATGGACCACGCCGGTCCGAACGGCGCGCCGCCCACCGTGCGCCGCATCGAGGTGCTTACCATCACGCCCAGCCAGTCGCTGGATTTGATGGCGCTTGAACATTTGCACGATATGCCTGCACAAGCGCGTGCGCTTTTCCGCGTACTCGGTGTATCGTCCGATCCAAACCGTCCGGGGGGCGGGGCGCTGATGTCCTACCTCCTGTTCGAAGCCGGCTACACCAAGCGATTGATAGAACTGGGTTATGCCGATACGATGCGACGTAACGATGAAGTGATCGCCTTTTTCAGGGAGGCACAGGCATGACGCGCAATGGCCAATCTACTTTGCAGCGGCAGCTGATGCGCGGCGGTGCGCTGGCTCACGACGGGCTCGACAAGAAGGCCGTGGTGGACGCCGCGCACGAACTTGGCCTGTCCTTGTTTGTTGCCAATTGCGACCCGTGCCGCAGCCGCTCGGCCGTATTGCGCGCCATCGTCAAGGCGGTGGATTTTCCTGAATACTTCGGCGGCAATCTCGATGCCCTGTACGACTGCCTGTGCGACACGGTGCTGGATCACAAATCCGGCGTGGTGCTGTGGCTGTACCGCCTGCATTCCGGTGATCCGGCACTTGAAGAGGACGCCGGCCGCATCGAAACCGTGTGCTCCGATGCCGCGGATTTCGCGCACGAAAACGGCCGCGTGTTTGCCTATGTGATCGAACACGCCGGCGCGCATCCCGAACCCGAGCCCGGCGTGGCCGCTGCCCCTTACGGCGAGAACGACTGACCTACCACCCGCGCAGGGCGCTGATCGCCGACAGCAGCGCCAGCCCGGCCGTCTCGGTGCGAAGCACCCGGGGGCCGAAGCGCACGGCCTGCACACCCGCCTTGCGGGCCGCTTCCAGTTCCTTGTCCGACCAGCCGCCTTCCGGCCCCACCAGCAGGGTGATGCCCGTCTGATCCGATGCGCCTTGCAGCATGCCGGCCAGGTCTTGCTCGGCCTCGGGGTGACAGAGCACGCGCAGGCCGTCGGCAGGCTGGGCCAGCCAGTCTTCCAGCGTCAGCGGCGCGTCGACGGTCATCAACCGGTTGCGGCCGCATTGCTCCGCGGCTGATTGCGCGATGCGCTGCCAGTGGGCGACGCGCTTTTCCAGCCGGGCGCCCGACAGCTGCAATACGCTGCGCTGCGCGGCGATGGGGCTGACCCGGGCCGCGCCCAGTTCCACGGCTTTCTCGACCACCCAATCCATCTTGTCGCCCGACGGCAGGCCCTGGGCCAGGATGATGCGCCCACCGAGTTCAGCTTCGCGCGGATTGAAGTCGCCCAGCTGGGCGAAGCCGGCCTTGCCCTCGACTTCCAGCACCGCCGGGTACTCGCCGCCCTGACCGTTGAACAGCGTGACGGCTTCGCCGGCCCGCAGGCGCAGTACGCGCAGGGCGTGATGGGCAAGGGCTTCCGGCAGGGCGATGCGGGCGCCGGCGGTCAGCGGGGCGTCGCAGTAGAAACGGGGGGCGGGCATGACGTATTGCGGAATTCGGAGAGTGGGGGAGGTGACAAGTTCGCGTAGCTTACATTGCCCGCGCAATTCGCCCGAAACCCGCGATTACATAGGGCATCCGGCCGATGGCCTCCGGGAAATCCCCTGATGCTAAAATCTCCTGCTTCGCAACCTACTCAACCGGCCCTATTTCCTCTGTAGGCGCGCCGGTTTCAAAGAGCCTTCCGAATGAGCAATCCGACCGCCCCTAAACTTGCCTTGGCGGATGCCATCCGCGCCCTCGCGATGGATGCCGTGCAACAAGCGAACTCCGGGCATCCGGGTGCTCCCATGGGCATGGCGGAAATCGCCCAAGCCTTGTGGGCCGGCAACCTGCGCCACAATCCCAAAGATCCCGCCTGGGCCAACCGCGACCGCTTCGTGCTGTCCAACGGCCACGGTTCGATGCTGATCTACGCCCTGCTGCACCTGACGGGCTACGACCTGCCGATCGAAGAGATCAAGAATTTCCGCCAGCTGCATTCCAAGACGCCGGGCCACCCCGAAGTGGGCATCACCCCGGGCGTGGAAACGACCACCGGCCCGCTGGGCCAGGGCCTGGGCAATGCCGTGGGCATGGCGCTGGCCGAAGCGCTGCTCGCTGCCGAATTCAACAAGCCGGGCCACACGCTCGTCGATCACCACACCTACGCGTTCACCGGCGACGGCTGCCTGATGGAAGGCATTTCGCATGAAGTGTGCTCGTTGGCCGGCACGCTCAAGCTGGGCAAACTGGTCGTGCTGTACGACGACAACGGCATTTCCATCGACGGCCATGTGGAACACTGGTTCGCCGACGACACCGCCAAGCGCTTCGAAGGCTACGGCTGGAACGTCGTCCGCGGCGTGGACGGCCATGACGTCGCCGCTGTCGACGCCGCCATCAAGGCCGCGCGTTCGCAGTCGGACAAGCCCACGCTGATCGTCTGCCGCACCGTGATCGGCAAGGGTTCGCCCAACATGGCCGGCACGCACAACGTGCACGGCGCGCCGCTGGGCAAGGACGAAATCGCCGCCACGCGCACCGCGCTGGGCTGGTCGTCGGAACCCTTCCAGATTCCGCAAGACGTGTACGACGGCTGGGACGGCCGCAAGCAGGGCGCCGAAGCCCAGGCCGAATGGCAGAAGCGCTTTGACGCCTACGCCGCCGAATTCCCCGCCGAGGCCGCTGAATTCACGCGCCGCATGAAGGGCGAGATGCCCGCCGGCTACGCCGAGCAGTTCAAGGCCTTCCTGTCCGCCACGCTCGAAAAGGGCGAAACCGTCGCCACCCGCAAGGCCTCGCAATTCGCGATCGCCGCGCTGGCGCCGCTGCTGCCGGAAATGCTGGGCGGCTCGGCCGACCTGACCGGCTCCAACTTCACCGACTGGAAGGGCGTTGCCGCCGTCCGCGCCGGCGACAAGGGCATCCAGCTCGGCCGCCACATCAACTACGGCGTGCGCGAATTCGGCATGGCCGCCATCATGAACGGCATCGCGCTGCACGGCGGCTACCTGCCGTTCGGCGGCACGTTCCTGACGTTCTCCGACTACTCGCGCAACGCCATCCGCATGGCCGCGCTGATGAAGCAGCGCGTCGTCCACGTGTTCACGCACGACTCCATCGGCCTGGGCGAAGACGGCCCGACCCACCAGTCGATCGAACACGCGGCCAGCCTGCGCCTCATTCCCAACCTGTCGCTGTGGCGTCCTTGCGATACGGCCGAGACCGCCGTCGCCTGGAACGCCGCCGTGACGCGCCCGGCCAGCATCGGCATGGACGTGCATGACGGCGGCCCGACGGCCCTGTTGCTGTCGCGCCAGAACCTGCCGTTCGTGCCGCGCGACGCGGCCACGGTGGACGCCATCGCCCGCGGCGGCTATGTGCTGCGCGATGCCGAGGGCGCCCGCGCCGTCATCATCGCCACCGGCTCCGAAGTCGCCATCGCCCTGGACGCCCAGGCGCAGCTGGCCAAGGAAGGCATCGCCGTGCGCGTGGTGTCCATGCCCAGCACCGACGTCTTCGACAAGCAGGACGCCGCCTGGAAGCAATCCGTGCTGCCCAAAGGCCTGCCGCGCGTCGCTGTCGAAGCCGGCGTCACCGCTTTCTGGCACAAGTACGTGGGCCTGGAAGGCGCCGTGGTCGGCATCGACCGCTACGGCGAATCCGCACCGGCCGGCGCACTGTTCAAGTTCTTCGGGCTGACCGCCGACAAGGTGGCCGAGACCGTCAAGCAAGTTTTGTAAAAAAGGAGCTTAGTCATGACCATTCGCGTCGCCATCAACGGTTACGGTCGCATCGGCCGCAACATCCTGCGTGCCCACTACGAAGGTGGCAAGAAGCACGATATCGAAATCGTCGCCATCAACGATCTGGGCGATCCCAAGACGAACGCGCACCTGACGCGCTACGACACCGCCCACGGCAAGTTCCCGGGCACCGTCGAAGTCGACGGCGAGTTCATGGTCGTCAACGGCGACAAGATCCGCGTGCTGGCCAACCGCAACCCGGCTGAACTGCCGTGGGGCGACCTGAAGGTCGACGTCGTGCTGGAATGCACGGGCTTTTTCACCACCAAGGAAAAGGCCGGCGCGCACATCAAGGGCGGTGCCAAGAAAGTCATCATCTCGGCCCCCGGCGGCAAGGATGTCGACGCCACCATCGTCTACGGCGTCAACCATGGCGTGCTGAAGTCGACGGACACCGTCATCTCCAACGCCTCGTGCACTACCAACTGCCTGGCCCCGCTGGTCAAGCCGCTGAACGACAAGCTGGGTCTGGAAAACGGCCTGATGACCACCGTTCACGCCTACACCAACGACCAGGTCCTGACCGACGTCTACCACGAAGACCTGCGCCGCGCCCGTTCGGCCACGATGAGCATGATCCCCACCAAGACCGGCGCTGCCGCCGCCGTGGGTCTGGTCCTGCCGGAACTGAACGGCAAGCTGGACGGCTACGCCATCCGCGTCCCGACCATCAACGTGTCGCTGGTCGACCTGTCGTTCGTGGCCAGCCGCGACACGACCGCCGAAGAAGTGAACAGCATCCTGAAGGCCGCCTCGGAAGGCGAACTGAAGGGCATCCTGGACTACAACACCGAACCCCTGGTCTCGGTCGACTACAACCACAACCCGGCCTCCAGCACCGTTGACGCGTCGCTGACCAAGGTCTCGGGCCGTCTGGTCAAGGTCTCGTCCTGGTACGACAACGAGTGGGGCTTCTCGAACCGCATGCTCGACACCACCGTCGCGCTGATGTCGGCCAAGTAAGCACACCGCCAGTCCATAAGGGGACGGATTTGTTTTCCGCCATTGCGGAAAATGGGTTCGTCCCCTTTGTTCGCCTACCGAAGGAATCCAAATATGTCCAAGGTCAAAACTTTGTCCGCGCTGGCCAAGGCCGGCGCCCTGTCCGGCAAGCGTGTGTTCATCCGCGCCGACCTCAATGTTCCGTTCGATGACGCCGGCCGCATCAGCGAAGACACCCGCATCCGCGCCTCGGTGCCCGGCATCCGCCTGGCGCTGGACGCCGGCGCCGCCGTGATGGTCACGTCGCACCTGGGCCGTCCGAAAGAGGGCGTCCTGACCGACGCCGATTCGCTCGCCAAGGTCGGCCAGCGCCTGTCCGAGCTGCTGGGCATGCCCGTGCAGCTGGTGCGCGACTGGGTTGACGGCGTGAAGGTCGATCACGGCCAGGTCGTGCTGCTGGAAAACTGCCGCGTCAATGTCGGCGAAAAGAAGGACGACGAGGCGCTGGCCAAGAAGATGGCTGCGCTGTGCGACGTCTACGTCAACGACGCCTTCGGCACCGCCCACCGCGCCGAAGCCACCACCCACGGCATCGCCCGGTTCGCGTCTGTGGCCTGCGCCGGCCCGCTGCTGGAAGCCGAACTCGACGCCCTGGGCCGTGCGCTGCACGAACCCAAGCGCCCGCTGGTCGCCATCGTGGGCGGCTCGAAGGTGTCGACCAAGCTGTCCATCCTGCAATCGCTGGCCGACAAGGTCGACCAGCTGGTGGTGGGCGGCGGCATCGCCAACACGTTCATGCTGGCCGCCGGCCTGTCCATCGGCAAGTCGCTGGCGGAACCCGACCAGGTGGATCAGGCACGCGCCGTGATCGACATCATGAAAAAGCGCGGCGCGGCCGTGCCGATTCCCGTTGACGTGGTGTGCGCCAAGTCGTTCGGCGCCGACGCCGAAGCCACCGTCAAGGCGGCCACCGACGTGGCCGACGACGACATGATCCTGGACATCGGCCCCAAGACCGCCGAACAACTGGCCGGCATCCTGAAGCAGGCGGGCACGATCGTCTGGAATGGCCCGGTGGGCGTGTTCGAATTCGATCAATTCGCCAACGGCACCGAAGTGGTGGCCCGCGCGATTGCCGACTCCGACGGCTTCTCGATCGCCGGCGGCGGCGACACCCTGGCCGCCATCGCCAAGTACAAGATCGGCGAGCAGGTCGGCTATATCTCGACGGGCGGCGGCGCATTCCTGGAATTCCTGGAAGGCAAGACCCTGCCGGCCGTGGCCGTGCTGGAAGCCCGCGCGGCGGGTTAAGTCCGGCTGTGTACGCCCCTTGCGAAGGGGCGGCGTGCGGCGGGCGTCAGACGCCCGCCCGCACCAAGCGTGCGGCACCCAAAGCCGCCGCCTTGATTCGCCGCGCGCCGCGCGGCTTGGGGTTGGTGTAGGCTTGGGCGGTCATCCCGCTGCTGGCGGGAATTCACTTGTGATCCGTCTCGCTGCACCATGAATCTCCGCTTTATTCCTGGCCTGGCCAACTTCCAGGGCATTACCCGCGAATCGGCGCGGCGTGACGTGACCGCAGGGCTGAGCGTCGCCGCCGTGGCCCTGCCGGTCGGTCTGGCTTATTCCGCCATGATGGGCGTGCCGCCCGTCGCCGGCTTGTGGGCGGCCATCGCGGGCATGCTGGCGTATGCGTTCTTCGGTTCGTCGCGCACCCTCATCGTGGGTCCCGACACCGCCACCTGCACCCTGATTGCCGCCACGCTGACCGGCATGGCGCTGACCACGCCGGAAGCGCGTCTGCTCGGCGCCACCAGCATTGCGCTGACCGTGGGCGTGGGCTGCCTCATCGCGCGCGTCCTGCGGTTGGGCGTGCTGGCCAATCTGCTGTCGCGGCCCGTGCTCATCGGGTATATGGCAGGCGTCGCGATCACGCTGGCGATGTCGCAGCTCAGCGGCCTGACCGGCGTGGGACTGCGCAACAGCGGCCTCATTCATCCGTTCATGGAACTGTCGCACCGCCTGTCCGAGATCCGGCTGCCGACGCTGTTCCTCGGCCTGGCCTCCTGCATCTTCCTGGTCGTCGTCAAGCGCGTGCGGCCGTCGTGGCCCGGTCCCATCCTGCTGGTGGTGGCGACCTGCGTGCTGTCCTGGCTGTTCAATTTTCCGGCGCTGGGCATCGCGGTGGTGGGCGACGTGCCGGCCGGACTGCCGTCCTTCCATCTGCCGGTCAGCCTGGAAGGCGTGGACGGCATCCTGCTGGGCGCGGCGGGCGTTCTGGTCGTCAGTTTTTCCAGCGGCATCGTGACCGCGCGCAGCTTTGCGGCGCGCACGGGCGAACACGTGGATCCCAATCGCGAACTCGTGGGCTTCGGCGCGGCCAACGTGGCGGCCGGGCTGTTCCAGGGCTATGTCGTGACGGGCGCGGACTCGCGCACGGCGGTCGGGCTGGTGGCCGGTGGCTCGTCGCCGCTGGTCAGCATCAGCGCCGCGGCCGCGCTGGCCGTCGTGGTGGGTCTGTTGAGTGCGCCGCTGTACTGGCTGCCGCAGTTTGCGCTGTCGGCCATCCTGCTGCTGGCTGCGGCCAGCCTCTTCGATTGGCAGGCCTTCAAGCGGCTGGCGCGCATTTCGCGGATCGAGCTTGCATTCGGCGTGTTGGCCGCCGTGGGCGTGGTGGGATTCGGCGTGTTGCAAGGCGTGGCCGTCTCGGTAGGCGCGACGCTGCTCTACGCCATGTACGTGTCCGGCAATCCGCGGGATGCATTGCTGGGCCGGCTGCCCGGTGAAACCGTGCTGGGCAAGCTGCACCTGAATCCGCAAGCCAAACCCGTCCCGGGCGCCGTGATCTGGCTGTTCGAATCTTCGGTCTGGTTCTTCAACGCGGACGCCTTCCGCCGCCGCGCCCGCGAAATCATCGAGCAGGCGGGCGACGTGCGCTGGTTCGTGCTGGATGCCGAGGCCATGACGCAGGCCGACGCGGACGCGGTCGAGGCGCTGTATGAACTGAAGCGCAATCTGGACGAGCGCGGCATCACACTGCTGGTGGCCGGCGGCCACGGCAAGTTCCGCGAGGCGCTGCAGCGTTCGGGGCTGGTCAAGAAGATCGGGCCGGACAGGATCTTCGGCAGCCCGGAACAGGCGGTCGACGCCATCGAGCGCTGGCGCCAGGGCGGGCCGGCGACGCTGGCCTGACCTTCACATGACCGGGGTGTCTGACACCCCGCGAGTGTCTGACACGCCGCGTCAATCGATGATGTGATACCCGCCGTCGATATACAGCGTCTGCCCCGTCATCAGCCGCGCCGCATCCGTAGCCAACCACGCAGTCGCTTCGCCCACATCATCAATCGACACTAGACTACGCGCCGGCGCCTTGGCCTGCGCGCGATCCAGCATCGTGTCGAACTCCGCGATGCCGGACGCGGCGCGCGTCTTCAGCGGACCCGGCGAGATCGCATGCACGCGGATGCCTTGCGGACCCAGCTCGGCCGCCAGGTAACGCGTGGCGGATTCCAGGGCGGCTTTCACCGGTCCCATCATGTTGTAGTGCTCGACCACCATCTGCGAGCCGTAGTAACTCATGCAGAAGAGGGCGCCGCCATTGCGCATCAGCGGCTCGGCCAGCTTGGCCATGCGGATGAAGGACCAGCACGATACGTCCATCGCCTGCAGAAATCCCGCGCGCGAGCAGTCCGTGACGCGCCCGTGCAGATCGTCGCGCGGCGCGAACGCGACCGAATGCAGCACGAAATCCAACTCGCCCCATTCGTCCGTGATGCGGCTGAAGACGGCTTCCAGCTCGCCGTCGTTCAGCAGGTTCATGGGCATCAGCAAGGGCGCTTGAACCTGCTGCGCCAACGGCGCCACGTGCGCCAGGGCTTTGTCGTTCAGATAGGTGACCGCCAGTTCGGCCCCCATGGCACGAAACGCCTTGGCGCATCCCCACGCGATGGAGTCGGCGTTGGCGATGCCGGTCACCAGCCCGCGCTTGCCGGCCAGCGGCAGCTGCGCGCTCATCGCTGCCTCACGAGCGCGAGCGTGTGCTGCGCGATGACCAGCTCTTCGTTCGTGCGCACCACGTAGACGCCTATGCGGCTGTCGTCGGCCGAGATGCGCGGCCCGTGGCGGGCGTTGCGCTCGGGGTCCAGCTTGATGCCCAGCCAGCCCCAATGCTCGCTGATCGCCTGACGGATCTCGGCCGAGTTTTCGCCGACGCCCGCCGTGAAGACGATGCCGTCGATGCCGTTCGTCGCGCAGCCCAGGCCGATCATGCCTTCGGCCACGCGCCACGCGAAATACTTCAGGGCCAGCTTGGCCGACGGCGCATTGCTCGCCAGCAGTTCGCGCATGTCGTTGCTGATGCCCGACAGGCCCTTCATGCCGCAATCGTGATACAGCATGTGTTCGATCTCGTCGTGGCTCATGCCCTGTTCCATCATCCACAGCACCACGCCGGGATCCAGGCGGCCAGGGCGCGTACCCATCGGCAGGCCTTCCAGCGCGGTGAAGCCCATGGTGCTGTCCACGCTCTTGCCCTGGTGCATGACGCAAGCCGATACGCCAGAGCCCAGGTGGGCGACGACGATCTTGCCCATCGCGATGTCGGGCAGCGTCTGCTTCAGGCGCTGTGCGATGTATTCATAGGACAGCCCATGAAAGCCGTAGCGGCGCACGCCTTCCAGGTACAGGCGCTCGGGCAGCGCATAGCGGTCGGCCACGTCGGAATGACTGCGATGGAACGCCGTGTCGAAGCAGGCGACCTGCGGAATCCACGGCCGTCGCTCGCGAATGACGCGGATCGGCGCCAGGTTGTTGGGCTGATGCAGCGGCGCGAGCGGCGTGAAGGTTTCAAGCCGGGCCAGGATGTCGTCGTCGATCAGCACCGGCTCGGACAGATCCGGCCCGCCGTGGACCACGCGATGCCCCACTGCGAGCGGCGCGCCGCCCAGGTGGCCGCTCAGCCACGTGCCGACGACTTCCTGCGCGTTGGGCACGTCGGGCGCGTGGCTGGGCGCGATGTCGCGTTCGACCAGCGTCTCGCCCACCGCGTCGCGCACGCGCAGGCGCGGATGCGTGGTGCCGATGCCTTCAAGCTGGCCGCCCAGCCGGGGCGCCAGTTCATGCTTGTCGTCGATGTCGTACAGGTAGAACTTGATGCTGGAACTGCCGGCGTTGATGACGAGGATGGTGTCGCTCATGGCGGTGTGCTTCCACGTTGAGACAAGTCGCTCGGCGGCCCGCGGGGGCAGGCCGGGGCTGGGGATGTTCAGGCCAGCGGTCTGGCCTGCTGCTGGGCAAGGTGATTGGCGTAGATCGCCGCCACCGCGCACGACGCCAGGCGCGAACGCGGGCTGTCTGCGCGGCTGGTCAGGATGATCGGCACGCGTGCGCCCAGCACGATGCCGGCCGCCTCGGCGTTGGCGAGGAAGGTCAGATTCTTGGCCAGCATGTTGCCGGCTTCCAGATCGGGCACCACCAGCACCTGTGCCACGCCGGCCACCGGCGAGCGGATGCCCTTGATGCGCGCGGCGTCGGGGCTGATCGCGTTGTCCAGCGCCAGCGGGCCGTCCAGCACGCCGCCCGCGATCTGGCCGCGGTCGGCCATCTTGCACAGGGCGGCCGCCTCGATGGTGCTGGGGATGCTGGGGGTGACCTGTTCGACCGCCGACAGGATCGCCACGCGCGGTTCGCCCAGCCCCAATCCCAGATGCAGGTCGATCACGTTGCGGATGATGTCGGCCTTGGTTTCCAGATCCGGAAAGATGTTGATGGCCGCGTCGGTGATGAACAGCGGCTCGGCGTAGGTCGGCACTTCCATGATGAACACATGGCTGATGCGCCTGCCGCTGCGCAGGCCCGTCGTGCGCGCTACGACCTCGTGCATCAGCTCGTCGGTGTGCAGGCTGCCTTTCATCAGCAGGGAGGCCTCGCCGCTGCGCACCAGCGCCACGGCGGACTCCGCAGCGGCGTGGCTGTGCGGCGCATCGACGATGCGGGCGTCGCCCAGGTTCAGCTTGAACTGCGCGGCCGTGTCGCGGATCTTGCCTTCGGGACCGACCAGGATGGGCCGCAGCAGGCCCAGATCGCGCGCTTCCAGCGCGGCCGACAGCGACGGTTCATCGCAGGGATGGGCGATCGCGCAGGGCGCCGCCTCCAGCGTTTGCGCGCGCGCGATGAGTTTGTCGTAGTGCGTGGACGTCGGGAGGCTCATGGGTCTCAGGCCTTGGCGGGTTGACGGGCGGCGGTCGCGCGCTTGGCGGGCGCCTTGGCCGGGGTCGCGTCCGCGCCAGACTTGGATGCGGACTTGGCTGCGGACTTCGGTGCGGACTTGGACGCTGTCTTGGCGGCGCCATTGGCCGCAGTCTTGGCTGCAGTCTTGGATGCTTTAGCTGCCGGCTTTGCCGGGGACTTCGATGCCGTTTTGGACGCGCCGTTGGACGTACCGTTGGACGCACCCTTCGATGCAACCTTCTTCGATGCGGACGGCGCGGCCTTCCTGGCCGGCTCCGCCTCATTCACGGCCTTACCCGCCGCATCAGGGTGCGGCCGGGCGGTCTTGGCGGGCACCTCGGCTGCCAGGTCGACCAGGTCCTGGACCGGATAGGGGGACTTCGTGGCGGCGGCGCCGCGCGACGCGGCAGGCGCCTGACCCTGTCCGCGCCGCTGCGCGCGGCGTTCGGCCGCTTCGAAGATGCGCTCCATTTCGTTCAGGCTTTCGCGCGCGGCGTCGCTCAGCGGCTCGGCGGCTTCCAGGACGCCCTTCATCGCGATCAGGCTGGCGCGGATTTCCGCGGCCGATGAGTCCTCCAGAAGACGGGGCATCGCTTGAATGGCGGCGTCCGAATCCAGCGTCATCATCAAGGCCTGTTCCCGGATCACGTCCTTGAACGCCTCCAGCGTCAGCGCGTTGTCGGCTTCGGCGCGCATCTTGCGGATGAGTGCGAAGCTGCGCTCGTCCAGGCCGCCTTCGGCGCCGGACACATACAACAGCATCCGGATCGCGGCCACGCGCAGACCGCCTTCCTGCAGCATCGAGCGCAGTTCCGCGGCGCGGTCTTCCATGAAGCGGCGATGCTCCGGCGAGACGCCCGGGTGCCGGCGCGGCGGGCCGGACTTGGCGCCCAGGCCGGCCAGATCCTGCACGACCGGCGATCCATACACGCTCATGAAGGTGCGCTCGTCGGCGGAATCGCGCAGTTCCTGCCAGATGTTCAGGCTGGTCTCGATCCAGTTCGAGAACATTTCCTGCGCCACCACGAACGGATTGGTGGGCGCGGCCTGCTGCCGGTTCTCGCGCACCTGTTCGGCCACCTTGGCGATGGGCGCGATGACCGGGTTGCGGTCGGAAATCAGTTCGTAGGGCAGGCGCAGCGGGTGCATGCGCTGCATCCACTCGGCCGATTGCGGCGTCACCATGGCGCGCAGCCAGGGCTGCACGAAGCTGCGGTACATGCCCAGGTTGATGTCCGAGATGCGGGCCACCGCGGCAAAGCGCTGGTCGTCTTCTTCCTTGCGGTCGACGATGGCGCGCACGTCGTCCAGCTTGCGCTGTTCGAAGGACAGCACGTAGTTGCCGAAAGCCAGATCGGCGTTGGGCGTGTCGGGCGTCTTGTCGGCGATTTCGGCCTGGTAGATGCCCGGCGGCAGCACATCGATCATGTCGATGTTGGAGGTGAATTCCTGGTGTTCCTTGCGCGCCACGCTGCCGGACACGAAGATGCCCAGGTGGCCGATGCTTTCGTGAATGGCGTAGACGATAGTCTGGCCGTGGGCCAGGACTTCGGCTTCGTTCTGGTAGAGCTCGGGAATCCAGCCCAGCGCCTGAGGCGGCGGGGTGATGTTGTCGCCCTTGGAGCAGAACACCACGATGGGCGAGCGGATGTTGCGCAGGTCGATGCGGATGCCGTCGGAGGTCACCAGGCCGGCGGTCGCCAGGCGGTTGCCGACGAACAGGTTGTCGACGATGTACTGGATTTCGGGGCCATTCAGGAAGACGTGGCCGCCCCACCATTTTTCAAAGCTGAGGTAACGGTCGGCTTCGGTGTCGACCTTGGAATACAGGTTGTACTGCTTGGACCACAGGGTGTTGGCCGGATTGAGGTTTTCGAAGTTCTGCACCAGCCAGGCGCCGTCGAACTTGCCGTTGCCAAGGTCGCTGGTCATGGCCGTGAGCCAGCTTCCGCCCAGCAGGCCGCCCGCGTAGCGCATGGGATTCATGCCGCGCCAGCCCGCCCAGTACGAGAGCGGTGCGCCCGCGACGATGATCGGCCCGAACAGTTCAGGACGCACCGCCGCGGTCATCATGATCTGCCAGCCCGCCTGGCAATTGGCCACGACGACGGGCTTGCCCTCGGCATCCGGGTGCAGCGCAATGATTTCTTCCAGGAACCGCGCCTCGGCCATCATCACGTCTTCGACGGTCTGGGTGGGCATGGGCTGCGGCAGGAACGTCGCGAAGTAGCAGGGATGCCCCGCGCGCACGGCCACGCCGATTTCGCTTTCCGGCTTGAAGCCGCCAATGCCCGGCCCGTGACCCGCGCGCGGATCGACCACCAGAAAGGGGCGCTTGATCGGGTCCGTTTCCACGCCGGCCGGCGGCTTGATCCGCAAGAGGCCGTAATTGACGGGACGGGGCAGCTCCCGGCCATCCAGCACCAGCTCGAATTCCATGCTCAGCACGTTCGGCGCGCGCTTGGCCATGTGTTCGTGATACTGGTTGCCGCGCTGGCGCATCACGTCTGCGTAAAGCACGCCGCGCTGCCAGGCGTCCACGGCGTATTCGTAGGCGGCCGTCCAGGGGTTGAGGGACGGGGCGAGCGTGTGATCGGTGCCGGATGCGGCCATGGCGATCTCCTGTAATGAGCTGCCGGCGACAGATGGCCGCCGAGCCGGTCCCCAGTGGAACCGGCGAAATTGACCTCCCCATTACACCGCAACGGATGGTGCGGTGCAACATCAGAACGATTTGCGGGGCGTCAAAAGGCCGATCAGCCCAGCTCAATCGGACTGATGGCAGACCGCTTCGACGCGGTTGCCGTCCGGGTCCAGCAGAAAGGCAGCGTAATACAAGGGATGGTAATGCGCGCGCACGCCGGGTGCGCCGTCGTCTCGGCCGCCGTGCGCCAGGCCGGCGGCATGGAAAGCGTCGACGGCCGCCCGGGTGGGCGCCTTGAAGCACCAGTGGCGCCGGGCGGCGGATGCGGGATCGGGAGAAGCGTCGGGGGTGGCGAACACCGACAGATAGGTATGGCCGCTGTCGCCGGGACCGCAGCGCTCGCCGTATCCCAGCGCGTCGGGACGGTCGTAGACCTTGTCCGCGCCCAGCGCCCGCATGATGGCGTCGTAGAACGGCCGGGCGGCGTCCAGGCGGGCGACGGTGATGGAGACGTGATCCAGCAGCTGCATCGCGGCGCCTTGGATGAGGGTCAGGTCACCGCGCGGCGGCGTTGTGTTCCAGCCATTTCTGGACCGCGGGCCGTTGCCATTGGGCGTCGGCGTAGGCGCGCAGCGTGTCGGGCAGGTCGTCGTTCGACAGGCGCTTGAGCATGACCGCGAGATCGGTGTCGGCGATGCACCATTTGTCGAACAGGGTCGTCTGGCCGACGCCGACCAGATAGCTGGCCACCCGGATCAGCTTGGCGGCGGCTGCATGGGCGTCGTCGGACAGCGGCGGGCCGGCTTCGCCGTAGAACACGGTTTCCGTGGGACGTTCCTGGCGCAGGGCGCCCAGGTCGCTGCGCAGCCAGGCCTGCAACTGGCGCGCGCGGGCGCGTTCCTGCAGGGCGGACGGAAACAGGGCGGTGTGTTCGGGCGGGGGAAAGGCTTCTTCCAGGTATTCGGCGATGACGCTGGATTCGGTCAGGTTGAAGTCCGCGTGGGTCAGCGCCGGCACCCGCGAGGTGAGCGCGCGGCACTGGAACGGCTGCATGCGCTGTTCGCCGGCACTCAGGTCGATGGGACGCACTTCGAAAGGCAGTTGCTTTTCGGTCAGCGCCACATAGACCGACATGGCGTACGGGCTGAGAAACAGGGAATCGACGTATAGCGTAATCGGGGCGCCCAAAGCTTGTCTCCGGTCAGGCGAAGTAACGTATGGTCAGGCCGCGCGGGGCGGCTGGTTTGCAAAGCGTAACGCAAGTGCAATGCGGACGTGTCGCGCGGGCGCGTCAGTCCGCAAAGGTCAGCCTGCAAAGGGGGCAGTCCGCAAAGGTCAGTCCACGATAAACAGCTTGGCGCCGGTCTGCGTGGACGAGCGGTGCGGTTCTGCCTGATCGGCCACCTGATAGCTCATGCCGGGGGTCAGCACGAACTGGCGGCCGTCTTCCAGTTCGGTGTGCAGTTCGCCTTCCAGACAGAACAGGATGTGGCCCTTGGTGCACCAGTGGTCAGCCAGGTAACCGGCCGTGTATTCCACCATGCGCACGCGCAGGTCGCCGAATTGGCGGGTACGCCAGTACGCCGTGCCGGTTTCGCCGGCGTGTTCGGTGCGTTCCACTTCGGACCAGTCGGTGGTGCCGAAGGGGATGTTGCTCATCTTCATCGTGGATCCTGCAAGGTGGGTCCGCCCCCAGAATGCCGGGCGAAAAAACACATACTACGCCAATCGGGCTACCGGCTTTCCGCGGCCGGCCCATGGCGCGCGGCCGCACATTGAAAAATCGGTCCATAACCCCTATCTTCTGGCTATTCAAGGCCGGATCCGGCTGTGCCGGACGCGGCCTCAACCCTCTACGTGAGCTGGAACATGGAGTTCAAGGACTACTACAGCATTCTCGGGGTGGAGCAGGGCGCATCCGACGACGATATCCGCAAGGCATACCGCAAGCTCGCCCGCAAATATCACCCAGACGTCAGCAAGGAAAGCGACGCCGAAACCCGCATGCGCGACGTCAACGAAGCCTACGACGTGCTGCGTGACGCCGAAAAGCGCCAGGCCTACGACAATCTGGCCGCGGGCGTCTCGCCCGAGGGCGGCTTCCAACCGCCGCCCGGATGGGACGAAGGCTTCGAATTCCACCGCGGCGCCGCGGCCGGCGACGAAGCCCAATTCAGCGAGTTCTTTTCGTCACTCTTTGGTGGCCGGGGCGCCAGGCACGGCGGACGCCAGCAGGAATTCCGCACGCGCGGCGAAGATCATCACGCCGCCATCGAAGTCGAGCTGGAAGACGCCATCAAGGGCGCGACGCGCGACATCAGCCTGCGGTCCATGCAGATGGACGACCAGGGCCGGCCGCACATGCAGAGCCGCACGCTCAGCGTCAAGATCCCGGCCGGCGTGCGCGAAGGCCAGTACATCCGGCTGGCCGGACAGGGCATGCCCGGCTATGGCGGCGGCGAAAGCGGCGATCTGTATCTGGAAGTGCGCTTCAAGCCGCATCCGCGCTACCGCGCCGAAGGGCGAGATCTCTACATGACCTTGCCGGTTGCCCCGTGGGAAGCCGCGCTGGGCGCCAGCGTCAAGGCGCCCACGCCCGGCGGCACGGTGGAAGTGTCCGTGCCGCCCGGGTCCAGCAACGGCCGCAAGCTGCGGCTGCGCGGGCGCGGCATCCCCGGCGATCCGCCGGGTGATCTGTACCTGGTCCTGAATCTGGTGCTGCCGCCGGCGGACAGCGAAGCCGCCAAGGCCGCTTACCGCAAGCTGCAGCAGGATCTGCCCTTCAACCCGCGCCGCAATCTCGGGGTCTGAGCATGAAGAAGATAGTGATCACCAGCGCCACCGTCGTCGGCAAGTCGCAGCCGCTCAACGCAGACGACCTGGCGCGCGCCTGCGGCGCGGAAGTGGAATGGGTGGCCCGGCTGGTCGAAGTCGGCATCGTCAATGCCAGCGGCAGCGGCCCGGCGGAATGGCGTTTCTACAGCGTGGACCTGCAACGCGCCTTGCACGCGCGTCGGCTCGAGCATGACTTTGGCGCCGGCCTGGACGCCGTCGCGCTCATCCTGGACCTGAGCCAGGAGGTGCGCCGTCTGAAGTCGCAGTTGCGGGCGCTGGGCGCGACGCCTTGACGGCGCGAGGCATCTGATCGGGCCGCGTTCCGCAGGGCTGAGCCGGCGGCGATTCGCGCTGAACCGCGCCAAGCCGGCTCGACCCAATCCAAGCCGCCCCAATCCAAGCCGCCCACACCGCTGAGTAAAATGGGCGCCCGCCGCAACAAGTCAAAGCGATGAGCGCCTTGGAGACTCCCCCCGCCGCCGCGCGCGCCCCGTCCGGCGGCGCGCATATCGATGGCCTGAAATCCTGCCTGCCGGTCATGATCGGCTACTTTCCGGTCGCCGTGACGTTCGGCATCGCCGGTATCGCGGCTGGCCTGACGCCGTTGCAGGTCATCCTGATTTCCGTGCTGGTGTACGCGGGCGCCAGCCAGTTCCTGCTGCTGGCCTCCATCAAGGCCGGCACGCCGTGGCTGTGGGTGGTGGCGCTGTGCTCGCTGCTCAATGCGCGGCACCTGCTCTATGGCCCGCTGCTGTCGCGCTTTTTGCCCGCGGCGCTGCGCGATCGCCTGAAGGTTGCTTTTCTTTTGACCGATGAAGTCTTCGCCACCGCCTTCAACCGGTTGCAGGGCGTGGAACCCGCCCGGCGCCAGGGCTGGATGGTCGCGCTGGGCTTGGGCGCCTGGCTGACGTGGATCGCCGGCACCGCCGTGGGCGTGTACGCCGGCGACGGCCTCGAGCGGCACTATCCGATGCTGTCGCAAGTCATGCGCTTTGCGCTGCCCGCGCTGTTCATGGCGCTGGTGTGCCAGAGCGCCCGGCGCGGCATGGGACTGCCCATCCTGGCCGCCGTCATCGGCGCCGGCCTGGTGGCTGCGCTGGGATACACCAGCCTCGCCATCCTGGCAGGCGCCGTCATTGGCTGCGCCGCCTATCGATTCAGGAGGCCCGCATGAACGCCAGCGGACTGGATTTCTGGGGCGCCGTCATCGCGATGGCGGTCATCACGTATCTCACGCGCGCGCTGCCCTTCATGCTGTCCGAGCGCAGCCGGCTGCTGCGGCACCTGTCCCGCGAGGGCTCGGCGCTGTCGGCGCTGGGGCCGTCGCTGCTGGCGGGCATCGCCGCCGCCGTCATCGTGCCGGATCTGCTGGGCGCGGCCGACGAGGCCGCTCACATGGCGCCGTACGTGGGCGGGCTTGTCGTCACGGGCGTGGCGGCGCGCCTGGTCAGCAACACGGGCGTGGCCGTGCTGCTCGGCATGGGCGGATACGGGATATTGCTGGCCTTGGCGGCGTAGCGGCCCGCAGGGCAAAATGGTCCGATCCCCCAAGGAGACCGACCATGCTTACGCTCTACCACGCACCGCGTTCGCGGTCGTTCCGGATACTGTGGCTGCTCGAGGAACTGGGCGTGCCCTACGACACCGAGATGGTGTCGATCCGCGGCCACGACAGCACGGGGCACATGCCTGCCGATTACATCGACATCCATCCGCACCGCAAGGTGCCGGCGCTGGTGCATGACGGCGTGCCCGTGTTTGAAACGCCCGCCATCGCGGTGTACCTGACCGACCTGTTTCCGCAGGCGGGGCTGGGACCGGTCGTCGGCGACCCGCAGCGCGGTCCCTATCTGACGTGGCTGGCGTATTCGACGGGCGTGTTCGAGCCTGCGATGGTCGAGCGGGCGTTCAAGACGCCGCATCAGGCCGCGCTGGGATGGGGGTCGGCCGACGAGGTCGAAGAGGTGCTGACGCGGGTGCTGCAGGCGCGGCCGTTTTTCCTGGGCGACAGGTTCTCCGCTGTGGACATCGTGCTGGGCGGCTCGCTGCAGTACATGATGCGGATGAAGATCGTGCCCGAAACGCCCGTGTTCAATGCGTACGCCGAACGCCTGGGTGAGCGTCCGGCGATGCACCGCGCTTTGCAGCGCGACGGGGATATCGAAGAGTCCTGATCCGGGGCGTCAGGCGCCGCCCTGGATGCGCGCCGTCAGGTGGTCGCGCCATTGCTCGGGACGGCCGAGGTACCGGCTGGGTTCCAGCAGCGTGAAAGCGCCGTTGCGCTCCAGCGCCAGCGTCGGAAAGCCCGTGCCCCCGACTTGCGCCAGCAGCCGGCGGCTGGCGGCAATGTGGGCGGCAGTCTCGGCGCCCTGTGCCTGTTCGTAGGCCGCGTCGAAGGCCTCGGCGTCCAGGCCGATCTCCACAGCCAGCGCCCGCAGCACGGCGGGATCGGCGATGCGCCGGCCTTCCACGTAATGCGCACGCTGGAGCCGATGCAGCAGGTCCAGGCCGCGGCCCGCCAGCGTTTGCGCGGCCAGGATGGCGGTGGTGGGCGGTTCGGAATCGAACACGGCGCCGCTGTCGCGCAGCAGGCCGTCGAAGTACTCGGCGCCGAACGGCTGGCCGGTGAGGCCCGCAATGCGCTCGTCGTGCGGCATGACGTAGCGGCGCAGGGCGTCGGTGACCGGCTGGCGGTTGCTGCCGGTCATCATGCCGCCGCCATGCGGCTCGATGTTCAGGCCCGGCACGGCGCGGGCGGCCTCCACCAGCGGCGCGGCGCCGTAGCACCAGCCGCAAAGCGGATCGAAGATGTAATGCAGGGTAGGGGATGCGGGTATCATGGCGCCATCGTAGACGGCGCCGGGCGCGGGCGCATAGGCCGGCGCGCTACCCAGAGTGTTGCAGCGGCCGTGCAGATTGCCTGCACGGCCGAATCGGTCAGGCTGCGATCAGCCCGCTATCTGTACGCCGATCCAGAACAGGCCGGCGGCCAGCAGCATCGAGGCGGGCAGCGTCAGCACCCAGGCCAGCAGGATGTTGCGCACCGTGTTGCCCTGCAGCCCCGTCTTGTTGGCGATCATGGTGCCCGCCACGCCCGAGGACAGCACGTGGGTGGTGGACACCGGCAGGCTGAAGACGTTGGCAAGACCGATGGCGCCCACGGCGGTCAGCTGCGCCGACATGCCCTGCGCGTAGGTCATGCCCTGCTTGCCGATTTTTTCGCCGACGGTCAGGACCACGCGGCGCCAGCCGACCATGGTGCCGGCGCCCAGCGCCAGCGCCACGGCCACGATCACCCAGAAGGGCGCGTATTCGGTGGTGGCGGTCAGGTCCGCGCGCAAGCGTTGCAGGTCGGCGGCCTCGCGGGCGGGCAGGCCTTCCAGGCGCGCCACCTTCTTGGCGGTGTCGTCCAGGCACAGCAGGTAGCGGCGCACGTCGATGCGCTTTTGCGCGGACAGGTCGGCGTAGTTGGAAACCCCGTGCAGGTCCTTTTGCAGCGCCATGATGGTCGGTACGGTCAGGGCGGGGTCGCAACGGAAATTGGCGGGCAGGTCTTCCTGGATGTCGACGCGGCGCAGCGCCAGGAAATCGCCCAGCAGCGCTTCGTTGCGCTGGTAGAACACCATCAGGTGGTTGGCGGCGTCGCGGGTGCGTTCGATCTGGTAGGTGGTGCTGTGGGTGTCCAGCACGAAGTTGGCCGGCACGATGCCGATCAGCACGAGCATGATGAGGCCGATGCCCTTCTGGCCGTCGTTCGAGCCGTGCACGAAGCTCACGCCCATGGCCGATAGCACCAGCACCAGGCGGTTCCAGAACGGCGGGTGCTTTTTGTTGTCGATGGCGCGGCGCTGTTCGGGGGTCTTGTGCATCTTGGACAGCGGCAGCCAGCGCTTGAGCGCCAGCAGCAGCAGGCCTGCCACCGCGAACCCGGCGATGGGCGAGGCCACCAGCGACAGGCCGATGTCGATGGCCTTGCCCCAGTTCACGCCTTCGCCCAGCGGCAGGTCGGTGATCAGCGCATTGGCCAGGCCCACGCCCAGGATCGAGCCGATGAGCGTGTGCGAGCTGGACGCCGGAATGCCGAAGTACCAGGTGCCCAGGTTCCAGGCGATGGCCGCCGCCAGCATGGCGAAGACCATTGCCAAGCCGCGGCCGGTGTCCACGTTGATCAGCAGTTCGACGGGCAGCAGATGGACGATGGCATAGGCGACGCCCACGCCGCCCAGCAAGACGCCCAGGAAGTTGAAGATGCCGGACAGGACGACCGCCAGATGCGGCGGCATGGCCTTGGTGTAGATGACCGTTGCCACGGCGTTCGCCGTGTCGTGAAAGCCGTTGATGAATTCGAAGGCCAGGACGAATGTCAGGGCCAGCACAAGACTGAGGCCAACCCAAAGGTCTAGGCCGTGGAAGAGGTCGAACATGGGGGAGGGGGCGAGGTTCCGGCGAGAATGCCCCGATTATTGCAGATTTATGACCTGTCCCTGAATGAAGCGGCCCCCAAATCTTAGAACTTCGAATACTGGAATTCGATCTCCATGGGCTTGCCCAGATTGGCGGACGTATCCGCCTGGATGACCATCACGGCCAGGATTCCCAGGTACAGCATGCAGAGCCACAGCGTTCTTTTCATGGGCGGAATACCTCGGCGATCTTCTGGTTGACGCGCAGCCAGCCCAGCTCGCCCAGATGCTGCACGTCGCGCAGCGTGCCGACCTCGAAGGGCGCGTCGTACATGTCCATGCAGGTCATCGCATAACGCTGGCACAGGCCGGCGACCTGCCGCTGTATCGGGTCGAACCGGGCCAGGTCGTTGAAGACCATCGGGTGCAGCGGCTGCATGACGAACAGCGCATTGACGTGATGCTGGTGCAACAGCCCCATCAGGGCGTCGAGTTCGCGCAATTCGACGCGGCCGGTCAGGGGCTGGGGCTGGTAGGCGGTCTTGCCGCCCTCCGGGATGCTGCGCAGATACTTGTTGAAGAAGTCGTCACGCACGGCGTAGCGGTTGTCCGTCATGAGCGCCTGCTCGGCGGCCTGCGCCTGACCGGCCAGGGCGTCCCAGTCCACCACGCGCGCCGCCGCCGCGGGGCCTTCGCGTTCCCGTTCGGGAATGGGGGCGGCGTAAGCTGGCGCCCACAGGCTGGCCAGCCGTTGACGGAACACGTATGCCTGCTCGGCCGCCATCGACCAGTACACGCCCGCGTCGCCCTTGGCGTCCAGCCACCGCAAGACTTCAGACCTGCCGTCGGGTTGGCGCAGCAGCCGGGGCAGCAGCGGGTTGGCGTGCTCCTTGAACTCGTCGGGCCCCAATCCGCCCTCTCCGTCGAACCAGCCCGGAGACAGCATCACGACCACGCGCGAGGCCGGCGACAGATCATCGGCCAGCGCCGCCAGCACGAACTGCATGCCCAGCGACTGGAACCCGGAATGGCCGTACGCCAGGACGGGCATCTGCAGCTCGTCGGCCAGGAAGCGGTAGGGCACGAAGCGCAGGTCGTTGCTGGTGAGCTCCGACGACCCCAGGATCACCAGGCGGTCGCCCGTGCGCAGCGCCTGGCTGAGCCGCGACAGATTGCGTGTCTGTTCGTCCAGCGTATTGCCCAGGTTTGGGATGTAGATGCCGGGTGCGGCCGCCGGCACCGGTTCGGTCTTCAGGGCCAGCGTGTGCAGGGCCGCCCAGCCGGCCACGGCCGCGGCGGACAGGGCCAGCGCCGCGGCAAGCGCGTGCTGCCGAAGGGTGCGTTTAAACATGGGAAACCCGAAAATGCGTCGCGCCGGGACAAAGGGGCGGTATTGTTAGCGGATGTTATCCAGCGGCCATGACGCAAACAAGCGCGGGAAACCCTGGGCGGCGCGCCGATTCCCTTTTTTGCGACACTTGGCCCCGGCCGCCCCGGCCGCCCCGGCCCACTTTAGCCACCCCAGCCACCCC
>NZ_JAKRML010000049.1:0-23424 GCF_022346505.1 Achromobacter sp. ACRQX | reverse complement strand
GAGCGCCGTCGATGCGCCCGAGGGAATCTGAAGGGAGCCGAAGGCGGACGAAGATGACGACGGGGCAGTCCGGAGCGAAGGCTCCGGACCGCAATCGTGGGCGATCGCCTCCCCGGTGACCACGGCGTCGGGCGACCTACGAAGACTACCGCCACGAGAGCCGGTGTCAAACACCCGAGAAAGACGATCCACGATGCGGAGCACAGTCTCAACGGGTGTCAGACACCTAGGTAAAGCCTCATACGCAGACAAAAGACGCCACCACCCAAATACCACCAACACCCAGACCCATTCGCCTAGAATGTCGCCCACCAAAATCGCCATCACCCTCCCCCCATGCAAGCCGCCCCCACCAGCGCCATCGCTTACGGCCTAGCCACGTTAGCCGCCGACGGCACCATCCTTGACACTTGGTATCCGCGTCCCTCGCTCGCCGACAACGCCCCTCCCACCGGGACTCGTCATCTGACGCCTGAAGAAGCGCGCGCCGCGCTTGGCGAGCACGTGGCCACGGCGCTCGTCCGGGACACGCGCCGCAAGGTCGATATCGTTGCCGTGCGCACCGCCATTTCCTCGCTCGACGAGCCGCCCGCTGATGCTCACGACGCCTATCTGCGTCTGCATCTGCTCAGTCATCGGCTCATCCGGCCGCATGACGCCAATCTGGATGGGTTGTTTGGCGTGCTCGCCAACGTCGCGTGGACCTCGGTGGGGCCTTGTGCGGTGGATCAGGTTGACGCGCTGCGCTGGCATCTGCGCGCCACCGGGCAGGTTCTGGAAATTCGCGGCGTGGACAAGATTCCGCGCATGACCGATTACGTCGTGGCCAGTGGCGTGCGTATCGCGGACACGGCGCGTGTGCGGCTGGGCGCGCATCTGTCGCCGGGCACCACCGTGCTGCATGAAGGGTTCTGCAATTTCAACGCCGGCACGCTCGGCGCGTCCATGGTGGAAGGCCGCATCAGTGCGGGCGTGATCGTGGACGATGGCACCGATATTGGCGGCGGCGCGTCGATCATGGGGACCATGTCGGGTGGCGGCAAGCAGGTGGTGTCCATCGGCAAGCGTTGCCTGCTTGGCGCCAATTCGGGCATCGGCATTTCGCTGGGCGACGATTGCGTGGTCGAGGCCGGTTGCTACGTCACCGCCGGCACACGGGTGCTGACGCCGGAGGGCGCGGTGGTCAAGGCGGTGTCGCTGGCCGGTCAGCACGGGCTGCTGTTCCGCCGCAACTCGCAGACCGGCGCGGTGGAAGCGCTGGTGCGGACCGCGGCGTGGGGCACGTTGAATCCCGCGCTGCATTCGGGGCACTGAATGGAATATGGCCGCTGCGAGCGGCCATATCAATCATGCGGCGTGCGCTCGGTTACCCGAGCCGGCGCCTTGGCGTCAGGCGTATTCCGCCGTTTGCCCCAGCTGGTTGTACACCAGGTTGACGAAGAGGTCGGAACTCAGGATGCGCGCCACGCGGCATGAGAAGACCGTCTTGCCGCTGTCGTCCTGCAGGGTGACCGTTTCGGTCCAGTCGTTCAGATCGATGGGCTGCAGCGACTCGTAGGGCCACGTGACGCCGTCGATGTGCAGGCCTTGTGCGGACAAGGACACTTCGCGCGTTTCAAGGTTGGGGAAGGTGCCGCCGGTGATATAGCGGAACGTGACGCGCGCGCCCTGCTCCGTCAGCGATTCCAGAACCGGCAGCCGGCGCGCCACGTAGTGCGAGCGGAAGGCGTCCATGAACGCGGGGAATTCGTCGATGCCGGTGGCGACTGTCCAGGCGCCTTGCGCGGCGCTGCGGTACGCCAGGCGGTCGGCGGATCCTGCTGGCGAGTCCGGCTGGCCGGTGTAGAGGCAGAGATCCTGGATGTCCGCGAATGCGGTGTAGATGCGGGCGCCGCCTTCCTGGCTGACGACTCCGTTTTTGTGCAATTCAAAGCAATCCGGGGCGCTCCCCGTGCGGGTAAACACCGCGAATGCGTCTATGGCCTGCGGGGTTTCTCTATCTGTCATGCAACTTCCTGAATGGATTGGGGTGCTATCGCGGCCCAGGACGTCGCAATGTCTTGCGAGCCGTATTCTCCCCCATATGCGGAATACGTGCTTGATGACCCCAATTCCCGCACGTTGAACGGAAATCACTCGCCCGGCGGAATCGGCGCAAAACGCATGTGCTGCACGTCGCCGCGTCCGGCGATGATCGCGGTGGATTCGGGCACTTCTTCCCAGACACCGGCCATGTCCGACAGCGGCTCTGACAGCAGCAGGAAGGCATCGTCGTCCATGGCGGCGATCTGCGCGTTGTCCGGGTAGAGTTCGCGCAGGTGGCGCACGCAGGTGTTGTGAAACAGCGTGCGCGAGTCGCCTTCGCTGGAATAACGCACCGCGATCAGGCGCTCGCCGTCCAGCGCGCATACGGTCATGTTGATGGGATGCGCCACGCCGTGGCGCCGGCCGGTTTCCTCGACCGCGCCCACCATGCGGGCGATTGCGGGGATCGGGTCTTCGTCCAGGCCGAACGTAAGGGCCAGAAGAAACATCACCTCGGAATCCGTGGAGCCTTCCAGCGATCCGAAATACGCGGGCGCAATCATCAACATCAGATCACGGCGCAGCAGCGGGTAGTCGCGGATGAGGCCGTTGTGCACGAACAGCCATTGACCGTGCCGAAAAGGGTGGCAGTTGGTTTCTTGCGCGGGGGTATCGGTGGCGGCGCGGATGTGCGCGACGAAGTGCGGTGCGTGGATGGCGCGGGCGGCCTCGCGCAGATTGCGGTCGTTCCAGGCCGGATGCACGCTGCGATAGCGGAACGGCGGTTCGATGGGGCGGCCTTCGATGGGGCGGCTGTACCAGCCCAGCCCGAAACCGTCGCCATTCGTGGTGGTGGCGCCCAGGCGGGAATGCAGGCTTTGTTCGATGAGCGAGTGCTTGGCCTTGAACAGCACGCTCTCCATCTGCAGGGGACTACCGGTGTAAGCCAGCCAACGGCACATGATGCGCTCCTTCGATCCGGACAGGCCAGTGTAGGAGCGGGGCGCGCGTTTCTTCAAGTCTTGGCTTACGCCCCCCGTCTTCGCCTGCAATGCCGTCGCGTGTTGCGCCGGGTTTGTAGCGCCCCTGTGTGTGGAGGCCTGTGTATCGCGCCCCTGTGTGTCGCGCCCCTGGTCCGCCCCGCCCCTATTTGTTCAGCAGCGCCTTCAGCATGGCCATGCGCTCCTTGGGGCTCATGGCGGCCGTCGCGTCGTCCTCCTGAATGCGCACGTCGCCCAGGCCCATTTCCTCGATGAAGCGCGACGGCTCGCGCACCAGGTCTTCGCGCGCGCGGCGGCGGCGCTTGCACCAGCTCAGGTGCAGGCTGCGCTGCGCGCGCGTGATGCCCACGTACATCAGGCGCCGTTCTTCCTGAATGCGGGTGGCCAGGTTTTCGGCGGCGCGCGCAGGATCGCCGACTTCGTCGTCCTTGCCCAGATGCGGCAGCAGGCCTTCTTCCACGCCGGCCAGGTACACGTGCGGGTATTCGAGGCCCTTGGAGGCGTGCAGCGTGGACATCTTGACGGCGTCGGGCGCTTCTTCCTCGCCGCGCTCCAGCATGGTGACCAGCGCCACGTGCTGCACCAGATCGAAGAGCGACATGTTGTCTTCCTCGGCCTTGCGCTTGAGCCAGCCTGTCAGCTCCAGGACGTTCTGCCAGCGCGTCTGCGCCGGGCGTTCTTCGAAGAGTTCGAAGAGGTGCCGCTCGTACTGGATGGCTTCGAGCAGGTCGTCGAGGATGGCGCCGGCGGGCTCCGCGGGCGCCGCGTCCTTGCCCGAGGCCGCGCCGCGGCCGGCGCGCCACTGCATGCGGCGGATGAATTCCGCGAAGGTGCGCAGCTGGTCAATCTGGCGCGGCGCCAGCACGCTTTCGAGGCCGGTCTCGGCCACGGCGGCCAGCAGCGACAGTTCGCGGCTGGCGGCGTACTGGCCCAGCGCCTGCAAGGTGGCCTGGCCGATGCCGCGTTTGGGCGTCGTGGCCGCGCGGATGAAGGCGGGGTCGTCATCGTCGTTGGCCAGCACACGCAGGTAGGCCAGAATGTCGCGCACTTCCGCCTTGTCGAAGAAGCTTTGCCCGCCGGAGATCGTGTACGGAATCTTCAAATTGCGCAGCGCCTGCTCCAGGATGCGCGACTGATGATTGCTGCGGTAAAGGATGGCGAAATCCTTCCACTGCGCCTGGCGTTCGAAGCGCGCGGCGGACACCTTCATGGCGATGGATTCGGCCTCCTGCTCCTCGCCGTCCATGGCCGAGACCTGGATCGGCTCGCCCACGCCCAGCTCGGACCACAGTTTCTTTTCGAAGAGTTTGGGGTTCTTTTCGATGACCTGGTTGGCGGCTGCCAGGATGCGCTGCACCGAACGGTAGTTCTGCTCCAGCTTGATGAGCTTGATGTTCGGGTAGTCGGTGGTCAGCTTGGCCAGGTTCTCGATGGTGGCGCCGCGCCAGGCGTAGATGGCCTGGTCATCGTCGCCCACGGCGGTGAACATGGCGCGCGGGCCGGTCAACAACTGCACCAGACGGTACTGGCACACGTTGGTGTCCTGGTATTCGTCCACCAGCAGGTAACGCACGCGGTTCTGCCAGCGGGTGCGCACTTCTTCGTTGCTGGCCAGGAGTTGTGCGGGAATGCGGATGAGGTCGTCGAAGTCCACCGCCTGATAGGCGGCCAGCGTGGCGGCGTAGCTGCGATAGACGTTGGCGGCTTCGACGTCGCCCGGGGTGATGGCTTCGCGCGCGGCGTCGTCCGGCTCCAGCAGCGCATTCTTCCATAGCGAGATGATGCCCTGCACGTGGCGCAGGCGGGCCTTGTCGGTGGTCGCCAGCAGTTCCTGGATGATGCCCATGGCGTCGTCGGCGTCCAGGATGGAGAACGTGGGTTTCAGGCCCGCGTTGCGCGCTTCTTCGCGCAGCATCTTCACTCCCAGCGAGTGGAAGGTGCTGATGATCAGGCCCTTGGACAGCTTGCGGTCGACCAGCGTCTTCACGCGCTCGTCCATTTCGCGGGCGGCCTTGTTGGTGAAGGTCAGCGCGACGACATTGCGGCCCATGTAGCCGCATTCGCGCAGCAGGTACGCGATCTTCTGCGTGATGACGCGCGTCTTGCCGCTGCCGGCGCCCGCCAGGACGAGGCAAGGGCCGTCCAGGTAGAGCGTCGCCTCCCGCTGCGCGGGATTCATGCCGTGGCCAATCGGTTCGCTTGCGGACATTGGAGATTCAGATCGTCATGCGTCGCGGCGGCCATGCCAACGCAGCCGGCAAGCAAGAGGCCTGCCGCTGCCCGTCAATGGGCCGGAAAAACGCGAGAAAAAGGGGACGGGCGCAGCCGCCGCAGCGGGTCTGCCGCGCCGGTGCGATAGAGGAAGACGATCATAGAACAATCGGGTCGAAGGCGCATCGGCGGGCTGCCGCAGAGGCGCCCCACGTGGCCGCAGGCATGCAACACCGGCGCATCGTCGCAGCGGCGAACGGTACACGGGGAGTCCTGCGATGCGCGACAGCCAGCCAGCGGCGCGGGGCCGCGGCGCCCCGTCGCACGAGCGGGCCGCCCTATCGCTTATCAGATTTCCAGCGGATCGACTTCCAGTTGCCAGCGTACGCGCGCCTCGTTCGCCAGATAAGGCAGATGATGCGACCACGATGCGAGAAACGCCTGCAGCGCCGGCCGGCTGCTGCTTTCGGCCAGCAGCTGCGCGCGCTCGATGTTGGCCACGCGCACGACGCGCAGCGGCACGGGGTCGTACAGCATGATCGCGTCCATGCCGGGAAAATCGGCCGCCCATTCGCCCTCGGGCAGCACGCGGGCCTGCTCAAGGAACGCTTGCGCCACCTTGAGCTCGCGCGCCTCGGCGGTCAGCAACGCCTGATAGACGTAAGGGGGCAAGCCGGTGCTTTCGCGCTCGTGCAGCGCGTGGCGTGCAAATCCGGCGTAGTCGTGGCGCAGCAAGGCCTGGTACACGGGCTGCTCGGGATAGCCGGTCTGGATCAGCACTTCGCCGTTGCCCTGATGGCGGCCCGCGCGGCCGGCCACCTGCATCAGCTGCGCGAACAGGCGTTCGGGCGCGCGGAAATCGTGGGCGAACAGCATGGAGTCCGCATTCAGCACGCCGACCAGCCCCAACCGCGCAAAGTCGTGCCCCTTGGCCACCATCTGCGTGCCGACCAGAATGTCGACCTCGCCGGCGTGGACGGACGCGAACAGCGCTTCGGCGCTGCCCTTCTTGCGCGTGCTGTCGGCGTCGATGCGCAGGATGCGCGCCTCGGGAAAGAGTTCGGCCAGGTGTTCCTCGACGCGTTGCGTGCCCCGGCCCATGGGCGCCAGATCCTGGTCGCCGCATTCGGGGCAGGCGCGCGGCACGGGGGCCTGATAGCCGCAGTGGTGGCACTGCAGGCGATGGCCGCGAAAGTCCGTGCGATGCAGCACGGTAAAGGCCGTGCAGCGCGGGCAATTGCTGACCCACGCGCAGGACTGGCAATGCAGTACCGGCGAATAACCGCGCCGGTTCAGGAAGATCAGCACCTGTTCCTTGCGCTCCAGCCGCTGGCCGATGGCCTCGAGCAGCTGCGGCGACAGCCCTTGCTTCATCTGCAGGCGGCGCGTATCCACCAGGCGGATCTTGGGCAGCTCGCTGGACCGCGCGCGGCCGGGCAACGTCAGGCGCAGGTAACGGCCACGCTCGGCGTGCTGCCAGGTTTCCAGCGACGGTGTGGCGGACCCCAGCACGACCGGAATGTTCAGATCGTGGGCGCGCCACACGGCAAGGTCGCGCGCCGAATAGCGCAGTCCGTCCTGCTGCTTGTAGGACGTATCGTGTTCTTCGTCGACCACGATAAGGCCCAGCTCGGTCAGCGGGGCGAAGATCGACATGCGCGTGCCCAGCAGCATGCGGGCCTGGCCGCGCTGGGCGCGGGTCCACGCCTGCAGCCGCTCGCCGTCGGACAGCCCGCTGTGCATCACCGCCAGCCCCTCGGGTCCGACCAGCGTTTCCAGACGCGCCCGCAGCGCGGCTTCGAGTTGAGGGGTCAGATTGATTTCCGGGACCAGCAGCAGCACCTGCCGCCCCGCCGCCAGGACTTTCTCGGCGGCACGCAGGTAGACCTCGGTCTTGCCGCTGCCCGTCACGCCGTGCAGCAGCACCGGTTTGAAGCCGCCCAGCGCGCCGATGGCCTGCACCGCCGCCTCCTGGGCCTCGTTCAGCGCCGGCGGTTGGTCGGGCGTGGCCGGCGCGCGCGCGGTCTTGCGCTTGCGCGCATCCATGCGCGCCACGGGCCCTTCTCCGGACCGCTTGCCCTGGTAGGACGTTGGCTTGCGCAGCGGCGGCGGCAGCGTGGGCAGCATCACCTCGCCCAACGGCCGTTGATAGTAGTCCGCCGCAAAGCGCGCCATGCGCAACCACGCTTCGTCAAAAGGTGGCAGATCGTCCAGCACCGCCTCGATCGGACGGATCTGTTTGGGCTCGAAAGACGGCTCTGCGGGGTTGTCGACGACCACCCCAATCATCTTGCGCCGGCCGAACGGAACGATCACCCGCAGGCCGGCCGGAATCGGCGCGTCGCTGCGGTAATCGAACGGGCCGGGCAGCGGCACGTCCAGCGCGACGCGCACCCAGCACACCGCTGCGGTGTCGGGATTGGCTTGCGCGTCAGGCATGGAGTCGGGGGACATTCATCTAATGAAATAGGACTAGCCGAAAGTATGAGGACCGCTCGGCGCCACGTTGGAGGATTCTCGCTCGCCGCCGCGCCATTGATCCACCGGCGCCTGTGGATAACTTTGGGGAAAAGGCGAGAGCAACATCAGAAATTGGAATATGGCAAGAATGCACAAACTATTGCATCCCTGTTGATAAGCGACATTTTCCGATATAAAACAGGCACTTGAAGCCGGTTTCCAGATTGTAAGCCAGCTTGGGGAGGGTTTTCCCCGACCCCGGATTTAATGTGCACAAGTCGCCCGGGCGGCCCATCTGCTTCGGCCCTTGGGGCCGAAGCGTTCACTTACTTACGCGTGGAAGGCGCGGCTGTACTGGTGGACTTCATCGACCAATTCAGCTACAGCTTCTGGCGGAGTGAAGCGCGAAATGCCATGTCCCAGATTGAACACATGGCCGCCCTTGCCCACCGGGCCAAACGCGTCCAGCACGCGGCGCGCTTCCGCGCGAATGGCGCTGCCACCGCCAAAAAGCGCCATCGGATCCAGATTGCCCTGGAACGCGACCGAGTCGCCGGTGCGGCGCCGCGCCACCGCCAGATCCACAGTCCAGTCCAGGCCCACTGCGTCGCTGCCACAGGCCGCAATGTCTTCAATCCACTGGCCGCCGCCCTTGGTGAAGACGATGACCGGCACGCGCCGCCCTTCGTGCTCGCGGGTCAAACCGGCGACGACCTTCTTCGTGTAGGCCAGCGAGAACTGCTGGAACAGGCCGTCGGCCAGCACCCCGCCCCAGCTGTCGAACAGCATGACGGCCTGCGCGCCGGCGGCGATCTGGCCGTTCAGGTATTGCAGCGTGGCTTCGGCGTTGATCTCGAGGATGCGGTGAAGCAGATCGGGACGCGAATACAGCAGGGTCTTGATAAGACGGTAGTCGTCGCTGCCCTTGCCTTCGACCATGTAACAGGCGATGGTCCACGGGCTGCCGGCAAAGCCGATCAGCGGCACCTTGCCGTCAAGATCACGCCGGATCGTGCTGACCGCGTCGAACACGTACCGCAGCTTGTCCATGTCGGGCACCGCCAGGCGCGCGACGTCTTCTTCGGTGCGGATGGGATGCGCAAAGCGCGGGCCTTCGCCTTCAGCGAAGTCCAGCCCGAGGCCCATCGCGTGGGGCACGGTCAGGATGTCCGAAAACAGGATGGCCGCGTCCAGGTCGTAGCGCTCCAGCGGCTGCAGCGTGACTTCCGAGGCATAGTCCGGATTCTGCGCCAACCCCATGAACGAGCCTGCACGCGCACGCGTCTCGCGGTACTCGGGCAGATAGCGACCCGCCTGGCGCATGAGCCAGATGGGGGTGTAGGGCACGGGTTCGCGCATCAGGGCGCGCAAGAACACATCGTTCTTCAAACGGGGAGCAGACACGGCTAACCTCGATGATCGGAAGCCGTGAGTTTACTTCCCTTGGCTGACAAGGCGGGCCGCGCCCGCGTCGACGGGGTTGAGCGGGCGCAATGGGCGGCGGCTGCGGGCGTGCCGCCTGGTTAGCGTCAACCCAAGTCGTGCATCCGCGCCGCGGCCAGCGCCGCCTGACGGTAAGGCGCGGCTTCGATGCCGTGCTTGCGCATCAGCGCCCAGAACGCGCGGCGGTGCTTGGCGCAAGCACGTGCGGCCTGTGCGACGTTGCCGCCGTGGCGCGACAGCGCGTGACGGATGTATTCGCGCTCGAAGCCGTTCACCACCTGCGCCTTCGCCGCCCGGAATGTTTCTGGCACGCCGCGCCGGTATTGGTGCCGCAAGCTGCTCAAGGCGTGCTCGACGATGTCGGCCGGCACCTTGGGACGCGCGGATCCCGCGCGCGATGCGTGGGGCGGATATGCCGCGTGCTCGGCGCTCTGCGCCTCTGCATGCTCGCCCAGATAGTTGACGGGATGCTCATGGACGCTACCCGTCACGCCGGCGCGGCGCACGGCGCCGCGGCGAGCCAGGCGAACCAGCCGCACCCGCAGGCTCTCGACGCACACCGGCTGCGAGATGAAGTCCGCCGCGCCCAGGCTGAGCAAGTCCAGAATGGCGGGCGCCTTGACGTCGTGGATGAGCAGCAGAACGGGCGTCGTGAGCGCGCCGCGCGCCTGCTGCAAGGCCATGCGGGCCCAGGCGAGCGAAGACGGCGCCACGGGAAGAATGCACGCGTCATAGCGCCGCAGCGACAACGCCTGCTGTGCAAGGGAGTCCGGCGGCGCCTCGGCGAGCGCCGGCGAAGCCAGGGACACCGGATGCAGCCGCACACGCGTCACCTTGGCCTGATGGCCGGCGATCCAGGCGCCCATCGTCGATTCATGACCGGGCGCCAGCAGCACCCCGCAATCCAGCACGTCTCGCATGCCTTCCTCGTTTGCATCGCAAAAACTGAAGGCTACTGTTGCAGACCCCGTGCCGACTATTCGTAGTGAACGCATTGCGGCAGGCCGCTACTGGGCGTAGCGCCGTGGGGCGGCGCAGGTTGGCGCGGGCTCGGCAAAATATCGGACGCATTCAGGTGTCAGACACCCTGCAATAAGCAGGAATGAAAAAAAGCGGCCCGAGGGCCGCTTTTTTTGTACGCCGGGACAAGCCCGGAAACCGCATTGCCGCTTAGTGCGAGCGGCCGCCTTGGCGCAGCTTGCGCGCCGCGATGGCTTGCGCAGCCAGCATGGCGAGCTCGGCTTCGACGACAGCGATGTCAGCCTTGTCCTTGGCGTTGGCCAGGGCCAGTTCGGCCTTCTGGCGCGCTTCCAGGGCGCGGGCTTCGTCGAGGTCGGCGGCACGGATAGCCGTGTCGGCCAGGACCGTCACGCTGCCCGGCTGAACTTCCAGGATACCCCCGGCGACGAAGATGTTTTCCTCGCCTTGGTCGGCACGAACGATCTTGACCGTTCCGGGGCGTATGCGCGAGATCAGCGGGGTGTGGCCGGGCAGAATGCCCAGTTCACCCGACTCGCCAGGCAGAACCACGAACTTCGCCTCGCCGGTGAAGATCGCTTCCTCTGCGCTGACCACATCCACATGCAGGGTAGCCATATCGGTTCCTTATTGCAGTTTCTTGGCCTTCTCGAAGGCCTCGTCGATCGAACCGACCATGTAGAACGCCTGTTCCGGCAGGGAGTCGCACTCGCCGTTGACGATCATCTTGAAACCACGGATGGTTTCGGCCAGCGGAACGTACTTGCCGGGCGAACCGGTGAACACTTCAGCAACGTGGAACGGCTGCGACAGGAAGCGCTGGATCTTACGCGCGCGGGCCACGGCCTGCTTGTCTTCCGGCGACAGTTCGTCCATGCCCAGAATCGCGATGATGTCGCGCAGTTCCTTGTAGCGCTGCAGCGTCTGCTGCACGCCACGGGCAACCGAGTAGTGCTCTTCGCCGACGACTTGCGGGTCGAGCTGGCGGCTGGAGGAATCGAGCGGATCGACGGCCGGGTAGATACCCAGGGCGGCGATGTCACGCGACAGCACGACGGTGGAGTCCAAATGCTGGAAGGTCGTGGCAGGCGACGGGTCGGTCAAGTCGTCCGCAGGGACGTACACGGCCTGGATCGAGGTGATCGAGCCGGTCTTGGTCGACGTGATGCGCTCTTGCAGCTTGCCCATTTCTTCGGCCAGCGTGGGCTGATAACCCACGGCGGACGGCATACGGCCCAGCAGTGCGGACACTTCCGTACCGGCCAGGGTGTAGCGGTAGATGTTGTCCACGAAGAACAGGATGTCGCGGCCTTCGTCACGGAACTTCTCGGCCATCGTCAGGCCGGTCAGCGCGACGCGCAGACGGTTGCCGGGGGGTTCGTTCATCTGACCGAACACCATGGCGACCTTGTCCAGAACGTTCGACTCTTCCATTTCGTGGTAGAAGTCGTTGCCTTCACGGGTACGCTCACCCACGCCGGCAAACACCGACAAACCGCTGTGCTGCTTGGCGATGTTGTTGATGAGTTCCATCATGTTCACGGTCTTGCCCACGCCGGCGCCGCCGAACAGGCCGACCTTGCCGCCCTTGGCGAACGGGCACACCAGGTCAATAACCTTGATGCCGGTTTCCAGCAGTTCCACCGACGGCGACAGTTCGTCGAAACGGGGAGCGGCTTGGTGAATACCACGCTTTTCTTCGTGCTGGATCGGGCCGGCTTCGTCGATGGGACGACCCAGCACGTCCATGATGCGGCCCAGCGTGCCGGTGCCGACGGGCACCGAGATCGGGGCGCCCGTGCCGGTGACCTTCATGCCGCGGCGCAGACCGTCGCTGGAGCCCAGCGCAATGGTACGCACCACGCCGTCGCCCAGCTGTTGCTGCACTTCCAGCGTCAGACCCTTTTCGGCGAACGAGGAACCCTCGTCGGCCAGAGTAAGCGCTTCATAGATCTTGGGCATTTGATCGCGGGGGAACTGAATATCCACCACGGCGCCGATGCACTGAACGATGGTTCCGTTGCTCATGTCGATTCCTTGCTTGATAGCTTTTGACGGGATGCTGCCTGCCTCAAACGGCGGCAGCGCCCCCTACGATTTCCGAAATTTCTTTGGTGATCGCGGCCTGACGGGTCTTGTTGTAGACCAGTTGCAGATCGCCGATGACCTTCTTGGCGTTGTCCGACGCCGCCTTCATGGCGACCATCCGGGCCGACTGCTCCGAAGCCATGTTCTCGGCCACGGCTTGGTACAGCAGGCCTTCAACGTAACGCTGCAGCAGGTCGTCGATCACGCTACGGGCGTCGGGTTCGTAGATGTAATCCCAGCTGTATTCCGACTTCACTTCCGAGGTCTTGGCCAGGCTATCGGCGCCCGTCTGGTACGGATCTTCCAAACCGCTGGCCAACGGCAGCAGACGCAGGAACAGGGGCTCTTGCTTCATCGTGTTGACGAAGCGGGTCGAGGCCACGTACAGCGCGTCGATGCGGCCTTCCAGGTAGGCGTCCAGCTGCACCTTGATCGCGCCCAGCAGGCGGTCGAGTTGCGGCTTGTCGCCCAGTTGCACTTCCTGGGAAACCAGTTTGGCGCCGATACGGGTCAGCACACCCACGCCCTTGTTGCCGAAAGCGGTCGCCTGCACGGCGATGCCGGCTTTCTCGAACTCTTTCAGCTTGCCCAACGTCACACGCGTGATGTTGGTGTTCAAGCCGCCGCACAAACCCTTGTCGGTCGTCACCATGACCACGCCGACCGCCTTGATTTCGCGTTCGACCAGGTACGGGTGGCTGTACTCGGGATTGGCCTGCATCAGGTGCGCAGCAATCTCGCGCACCTTGGTGGCGTACGGACGGCCTGCACGCATCCGCTCCTGCGCCTTGCGCATCTTGGATGCGGCGACCATTTCCATCGCCTTGGTGATCTTGCGCGTGTTTTGCACGCTCTTGATCTTGGTTCGGATTTCCTTAATTCCGGGCATTGCGCTTTCCTGTGAAGACTGGCCGATGGGTTCCGCTCGCGCCTCAACCATCCGGGAAGGATGGGTGAGGCGCCTGGGACGCCTAACCCATCACTTTCTTAAAAAGCACCGTGCTTCTTGAATTCCTGAACGGCGGCGGCCAGTTCGGCCTCGTCGTCCTTGGACAGTTCCTTGGTGTCTTCGATGCGCTGGATCAGAGCAGCGTGCTTGCTCTTGAGCTGATCCTTCAGCGACTTCTCGAACGACAGCACTTGGGCCACGTCCACGTCATCCAGGTAGCCGTTGTTGACCGTGTACAGCGTGACGGCCAGTTCCCACACTTGCAGCGGCTGGTATTGCGGCTGCTTGAGCAGTTCAACGACGCGCTTGCCGCGCTCGAGCTGGCGACGGGTGGCGTCGTCCAGATCGGAGGCGAACTGCGCGAAGGCGGCCAGTTCACGATACTGCGCCAAGTCGGTACGGATACCGCCGGACAGCTTCTTGACGACCTTGGTCTGGGCAGCGCCACCGACGCGCGACACCGAGATACCGGCGTTGATTGCGGGGCGGACACCGGCGTTGAACAGGTCGGTTTCCAGGAAGATCTGGCCGTCGGTGATAGAGATCACGTTGGTCGGAACGAAGGCCGACACGTCGCCTGCCTGGGTTTCGATGATCGGCAGCGCGGTCAGCGAACCGGTCTTGCCCTTGACGGCGCCTTCGGTGAACTTCTCGACGTACTCTTCGTTGACGCGAGCAGCACGCTCCAGCAGGCGCGAGTGCAGGTAGAACACGTCGCCCGGGTAGGCTTCGCGGCCCGGCGGACGGCGCAGCAGCAGCGAGACCTGGCGGTAGGCCCAGGCTTGCTTGGTCAGATCGTCATAAACGATCAGGGCGTCTTCGCCACGATCGCGGAAGTATTCGCCCATCGTGCAGCCGGCGTAAGCGGCCAGGTACTGCATGGCGGCGGAGTCGGAAGCCGACGCGGCCACGACGATGGTGTATTCCATCGCGCCGTGCTCTTCGAGCTTGCGGACCACGTTGTTGATCGTCGAAGCCTTCTGGCCGATAGCGACGTACACGCAGGTGACGCCCTTGCCCTTCTGGCTGATGATCGTGTCGACGGCCACGGCGGTCTTGCCGGTCTGGCGGTCGCCAATGATCAGTTCGCGCTGGCCACGGCCGATGGGAACCATCGAGTCGATAGCCTTGACGCCGGTTTGCAGCGGCTGCGACACCGAGCGCCGGGCGATAACGCCAGGCGCCACTTTTTCGATGATGTCGGTTTCTTTGGCGTTGACCGGGCCCTTGCCATCAATGGGCTCGCCCAGCGTGTTGACCACGCGGCCTTTCAGTTCCGGACCGACCGGAACTTCCAGAATGCGGCCGGTCGTCTTGACCTGGTCGCCTTCGGAAACGCCGGTGTAGTCGCCCAGAATAACGGCGCCGACGGAATCACGCTCGAGGTTGAGCGCCAGACCGAAAACGTTGTTGGGGAATTCGAGCATTTCGCCCTGCATCACGTCGGACAAGCCGTGGATGCGGGTAATACCGTCGGTCACGGACACGACGGTGCCCTGAGTACGGACATCAGCCGAAGCGCCCAGGCCCTCGATGCGGCTCTTGAGCAGTTCGCTGATCTCGGAGGGATTGAGTTGCATATTGACTCCTGGAATCCTGTTAGTAGCCTTAAGCGGCGAGCTGATCGCGCATGCGGACCAATTGGGCTTGTACGGAAGTATCGAGCACCTGGTCGCCGACGGCCACGCGCACGCCGCCGATCAACGACGGGTCGACGGTAACGCTGGGCTTGAGCTTGAGGCCGAATTTTTGTTCAAGCGCGCCGACCAGATCCTTGACCTGGGCATCGCTGAGCTCGAACGCGCTGGTGATTTCCGCCTGCGCCGTGCCTTCGTGACGATTCCGCAGCGCGACGAATTGCGAGGCGATCTCGGGCAGCAGCAGCAGCCGGTCGTTTTCGACCAGCAGCTCGATGAAATTACGGGCGGCCTGCGGAAAATCGGCCTTGATCAGGCCGGTAAACAGTTCGACGCGCTGCTTGTCACCCAGACGCGGGTCGGCCATGGCCTCGCGCACGTCGGGGTTGGAGGCGACCTGAGCCATTACGCTGACCAGGTCGGCCCACGCCGGCAAACCGGCCTTGTCGTCGCGCGCTGCGCTGAAGAGCGCTTCAGCGTAGGGCCGGGCAACAGTGGAAAGTTCAGCCATGACGGTCCCGGATTAGAGCTGCGCGCGGAGCTGGTTCAGCAGCTCGGCGTGTGCGCGGGCGTCAACCTCGCGCTTGAGGATCTGTTCAGCACCCTTGACGGCCAGCGCGGCGACGTCGTCGCGCAACGCTTCACGGGCGCGCTGGACTTCCTGCGCGGCATCCTGGGCAGCCTGCGCCACGATGCGGGCACGTTCGGCTTCCGCTTCGCGGCGGGCCTGTTCGATCAGGGAGGCGGCTTGCTTCTCGGCCTCAATGATGCGTGCGTGGTTTTCGGACTTGGCAGAAGCCTCGATCAGACTGACGCGCGCCTGGGCTTGAGCCAAGTCGGCTTTGCCCTTCTCGGCGGCGGCCAGGCCGTCGGCGATTTTTTGGCGGCGCTCGTCCATCGCCTTCGTCAGGGGAGGCCACACGAATTTCATCGTGAACCAGCCCAGAACGAAGAACACGAGCATCTGGAAAATGATCGTCGCGTTCAGATTCACGGTCGTTCCTTTAACACCTTGCGGCTCCGACCGCACCCGGAAAGGGGCGTCGCGGAGCACTCGATACTTTGCTGATCGGCGATGGAGCCGTTGCTCTCATCGCCGACAGCGTCATGACCCACCTATTTGCCGGCGGGCGGTGCCTTAGCCGACGAACGGGTTGGCGAAGGCGAACAGCATGGCGATACCCACACCGATCAGGAATGCCGCGTCGATCAGGCCAGCCAGCAGGAACATCTTCGTTTGCAGAGCGTTCATCAGTTCAGGCTGACGAGCCGAAGCTTCCAGATACTTGCCGCCCATCAGTGCGATGCCGATGCAAGCGCCGATAGCGCCCAGACCGATGATAAGACCGCAAGCGAGGGCAACGAAAGCGACGTTGGTCATGACAACTCCTTGGTTAGAAATCTGAAGTCAAAAATTGAAAAATAAGAGGTACAGCTCAATGCAAGATAATCTTGCTATCCGATGCCGGCCGGGTGGCCGACACCGGAAATTCGGGGGATCAGTGGCCTTCGTGAGCCTGGCCGAGGTACACCAGCGTCAGCATCATGAAGATGAAGGCCTGGAGCAGAACGATCAGGATGTGGAAGATTGCCCAGATCGAGCCGGCCAGGATGTGGCCGATGCCCAAGCCGATGCTGGCGCCGTTGAAGCCGGTCCAGGCGCCGCCCAGAAGGGCGATCAGCATGAAGATCAGTTCGCCGGCGAACATGTTGCCGAACAACCGCATGCCCAGCGACACGGACTTGGCGGCGTATTCGATCAGGTTCAGCAGCAGGTTGAACGGAGCCAGCACGATGGCGCCCAGGCCATGCGCATGGAACGGCGCGGTGAACAGTTCTTTGACGAAGCCGCCCGGCTGCTTGATCTTGATGCCGTAGTAGAACATCAGGAGCAGCACGCCCAGCGACATGCCCATCGGCACGTTCAGGTCGGCGGTCGGCAGAATGCGGTGGTAATAGAGGGGATCGCCGTGCTCAGCACCCAGGCCGGTCAGGCGCCAGATGGAGGGCAGCAGGTCGACGGGCAGCAGGTCCAGCGCGTTCATCAGGATGATCCAGAGGAACACGGTCAGGGCCAGCGGGGCGATGAAAAGACGGCTCTTGGCGTTGTGGACAATGCCCTTGGCCTGGTCGTCGACCATGTCGACGATCATTTCCACAAAGGCCTGGAAGCGGGAAGGAACGCCGCTGGTGGCGCGGCGCGCGGCGCGCCACAGGAAGAAAATGACGATCAGGCCCATCAGGCCGGACCAGAACAACGAGTCGTAATTGATGATGTCGAACTGAGCAATAGCGCTCTGTTTCTCACCCGTATTGTTCAGATGCACCAAGTGATGCTGAATATACGCGGATTGAGGCGACACGTCGCTGGCAGCAGCCATTTGAACCTATCCTATTTGCTGTATGCCCGGTCCTTGCGAACCGGACGATTCCACGATTTCGTTTGCCGCAACTTACTCGGCGCTAAGACAGCCTGCGGAACATCAGAAGCAGGAGATAGCCTTTCAATGTGAGTATCAGACCGAGCAACGCGGCAGGCCACACAAGCCAGTCATGCGTCACACGCGAAAGCAGCCACAACAGCAATGCCGTTGCGAACAACTTGATCAACTCACCAGAGAGAAAGGTAAAGGGACTGGCCTTACCGGCCCGAACGCTGACAGCCAGGCGCAATGCGAACAACGCATTGGGTATGAAATACGCTCCTGCCCCCGCCAGCGCCGACCAACCTGCCGCCGCCCCTCCGACAACCCCCGCTATTACTGCTGCTGCGAGCCCCATGGCGCCTTGCGCCGCCAATGCCAACAAGAGCCCACGGCTAGCTTGTGCATTCAGCGCCGCGCGATCCGCGTCACTGAGTACCAGAACTTCCACCACATCCGGATCGATCGAATCCTGATCCAGGCTGGGCCTCAGACCGGGTTTCTTCCCCTGCCCTTGCTGCATGGAGCTCTGCTGCATCAAACTTCCCCGCTTAACTTGGCCCTGAGGGAATCGACGCGCTTTTTTAGGCGCATGTTTCTTATCCCGCAAGCGTCAAACCCGCAGAGTATAGCTTGGTTTTTTGCACCCTAGCAAATGAACTTTCGGCCGTTTGTAAGGCGGCAACAACGCCCGCTTGCGGCAGAAAAATTGGGGACGAGCGAGCGGCCCGCCGAGGCGTGTCCGCAAGCGCGTGCTCCACATGAAAAGGCGCGCGGCCCCTTGCAGGAAACCGCGCGCCCGATGGGCTTAACAGATACGCGTCTGCCTGACGCGCCCTTGCCGGACCTTAGTCTTCCTTGACCGGCGGCGGAGCCCACTGCCCATCCAGGGCGCTGTTCTGCGGCGCGTACAGGCGCATGCTGAGCACGAACGGACCATCAGCGGCCGGCGTGCTGACCCAGTTGGCGCGCTTGGACTCGCCCGGGTCACGGCGCTGGACGTAGATGTCGAGCGAGCCGTCGGCGTTGTACTTCAGGCCGTCGGTGCTGCGGATCACGTAGCGGTTGGCCGGATTTTCGGCAAAGCCGTACTTGCTGTTGTAGACATGCAGCGACCAGAGCTGCGCCGGGGGCAGTTGACCCTTGTCGAAGTGCAGCACGTAGTCTTCGTTCGAGTCCAGCGGACGGCCCTTCGAATCAGACACGGTGACCGGATACAGCACGTCTTCCGGCGTCGGCGCGCCCAGCCCGGCGTAGGCGATGGCGGCGCGGCGCGTGTAGTCGGTGCCGTAGGTGCCGATGCCCGTCAGCACGGTGTTCCAGCCGTTGATCGGCGTGGCCAGGCGCGAGACGTTGTCGGCGATACGGCGGCCCGCCAGCGGTTGCGCATCCGTCAGGGCCTGCTGCACGGCCGGGCTCAGACGGCCATACGAGAAGGGCTGACGGTCATCCAGGCCGATGCGGCGCATGCGGTCCAGCATGGGCGTGTCGTTGGCATGCGGCGGGTTGTTGCGCAGCGCGTCGAAGAACACGGCAAAGAACGAGGCGGCATCCATGCCCGCGACCTGCTCGGCCGGGGTGCCATCGGGCACGGTGGTCGCCGGGGCCGGCATGGGCAACGTGCTGCCGATCGGCGCGGTGCCGACACTGGAGCCGGTCTGCGGGAAGGCGTTGCCGGCATTGCGGCCGCGGGGCGTGGTGGCCGGGGTCACGGGCACCAGCAGCGGACGCGCCGTCATGCCGGACTGGATCTGATTGACCGCGGCGTAGTCCTGCGGACCGCCGGCCTGCGTCCAGCCGATCAGCCAGCCGGTCGAGGTCGGGGCGCGGATCACGTCGACGCCCGCCGGCACGGTGCCGTTCCAGTGCGGACCGACGATGGCGAAGGACTGGGCGCCATGGCCGTTGGTGCGCGTGCCGCGCGAGGCGAAGACGTCGCTCCACATGTCCAGCGCGGACAGCACGGTGTAGCGGCCACCGGTGTCAGGCAGGCTGATGATGAGCGGGGCGCGCGAGACGTCGAACCACAGGCTGGAATACAGCGCGTCGGCGCTGGGCCACGGCGCGTCGGTGGCGCGCGGGTCGGGGAACGCGGCCTTGTGGCCGAACTGGTTCATCGGCGCCTTGCCGTCCAGCGGGCTTTGCACGGCCGTGGCCTGGCGGCGGGCCAGTTCCATCAGCACCATGGGATACGCATAGACGTAGGCGTCGATGGCGGTGTCGCGCAACTCGGCCTCGCTCATCTGAGGAGCGGCGGCCTGGCCGGCCTGATAAGGCGTCTCGGAGACCAGCCGCAGCGTGGACTGCGGCGATTGAGCCTGGGCAACATTGAGAAAGCAGACGCTGAGCGCGCCGGCGAGCGCAGCCGTGGACAGCCGGCGGGTAGCGGTAGGTATACGCATGCAAGGCTCCTTCTTGATTTTGTTTGCAATCGAGCCGCCGCGCGGGACTTGCCAGTGTGGGGGGCAAGCCGCTCTGGCGCGGCACCTCGGGATGACGCTCAATCAGGATAGGGCCGAAGTCTGCAACAAGGTGCTAGCCAGAAGTTTCAAGGCGAAACCTGGGGATTGCCCGTAGATGACCATGAAAACGCGCGCCGTCATAGGGCGCGCGGGGCAAAGAAGGGCCTGCTGTGGATGCAGGCCCGGACGTAACAAGGATTAACGGTGTTTGAAGTCGGGTTTGCGCTTTTCGGTGAACGCGGCCATGCCTTCCTTCTGGTCTTCCGTGGCAAAGAGCGAGTGGAAGACGCGGCGTTCGAACAGCAGACCTTCGTTGAGCGAACCCTCGAATGCGCGGTTGACGCATTCCTTGGCCATCATGACGGAGGGCAGCGACATGGAGGCGATGACGGTGGCGGCGTCGAGGGCTTCTTCGAGCAGCTTGTCGGCGGCGACGACGCGCGAGACGAGACCGGCGCGTTCGGCTTCTTCGGCGCCCATCATCCGGGCGGTCAGCGCGAGGTCCATGGCCTTGGCCTTGCCGACGGCGCGCGGCAGGCGTTGCGTGCCGCCGGCGCCGGGGATGACGCCGAGCTTGATTTCGGGCTGGCCGAACTTGGCGGTGTCGGCGGCGATGATGATGTCGCACATCATGGCGAGTTCGCAGCCGCCGCCGAGCGCATAGCCGCCGACCGCGGCGATGACGGGCTTGCGGATGCGCTTGAGGGTTTCCCAGTTGCGGGTGATGTATTCGCTGCCGTAGACGTCCATGTAGGTCCAGTCTTTCATGGCGCCGATGTCAGCGCCGGCGGCAAAGGCCTTTTCGCTGCCGGTGATGACGACGCAGCCGATTTCGGGATCGGCCTCGAACGCGAGCAGCGCGGCGCCGAGTTCATCCATGAGCTGATCGTTCAGCGCGTTGAGCGCCTTGGGACGATTCAGCGTCAGCAGGCCGACTCGGCCCCGGGTTTCGACCAGTACAAACGACTCGCTCATGAATGTCTCCGGTAATAAGATATGAGCCATGAAAAAAATTGATGACGTACCGCCCATACTTTACCGCCTTGCGCCGCACGATCCCGCCGGCCACCGCTACCGGATAACCCTTACGATCGCATCGCCCTCGCCCGCGGGCCAGCGCCTGTCGCTGCCGGCATGGATTCCGGGCAGCTACCTGATTCGCGATTTCTCGCGGCAGATCGAGTCGCTGACCGCCTATTCGGGAACGCGGCGGGTGAATGTCGACAAAACAGACAACCACACATGGCAGGCAGCGCCTTGCGAGGGGCCGCTGCGGATTGAATACACGGTGTATGCGTGGGATCTGTCGGTGCGCGGCGCGCATCTGGACGAGACGCACGGGTTCTTCAACGGTACGAGCGTGTTCCTGCGCGTGCAGGGCCAGGACCATGAACCCTGCCTGATGGACCTGGCGCCGCCGCGAGGCATCGACGGCTGGAAGGTGTACACGAGCCTGCCAGAGGCCGCAGGCCACAAGGGCGCGGCACGGCGGCACGGCTTCGGGCTGTATCTGGCGCCGGACTATGACGCGCTGATTGATCACCCGGTCGAAATGGGCACGCCGCAGGTGTCGCGATTTGTGGCGCACGGCGCGGAGCACGAGCTGGTGTTTACGGGCGTGGCGCCGAATCTGGATCTGGCGCGGATTACGGAAGACGTGAAGAAGATCTGCGAGACGCAGATCGCGTTTTTCGAACCGCGCACGAAGCGGGCGCCGTTCCTGGACAGCGCGGACCGCTATGTGTTCATGACGATGGTGACGGGCGACGGCTACGGGGGTCTGGAGCATCGCGCAAGCACGGCACTGATGACGGCGCGCAAGGACCTGCCTGTGCTGGGCCAGCAAGGCCAGGGCGACGGCTACCGGGGATTTCTTGGGCTGGTGAGCCACGAGTATTTCCATACGTGGAACGTAAAGCGCATCAAGCCGGATGTGTTCGCGCCTTACGATCTTTCGCAGCCGGATCTGACGCGGTTGTTGTGGGTGTTTGAGGGCTTTACGTCTTACTACGACGATCTGCTGCTGTTGCGCTCGGGCGCGATCACGCGTGCGGATTACTTGCGTCTGCTGGGCAAGACGATCACGAGCGTGGCGCGCACGCCGGGGCGGCATAAGCAGTCGGTTGCCGAAAGCTCTTTCGATGCTTGGACGCGGTATTACAAGCAGGACGAGAATTCGCCGAACGCGTTGGTGAGCTATTACACGAAGGGCGCGTTGGTGGCGCTGGGGTTGGACCTGCTGATCCGGGACGAATCCTCTGGCGCGCGTTCGCTGGATGATGTGATGCGGTTGTTGTGGGATCGCTATGGGCGGGATTTCTATCGGGGCAAGCCGCAAGGGTTGCCGGAGGATGGATTGCCCGCGCTGATCGAGGAAGCGACGGGCGTGGATACGCGGCGGTTCATCGCTCGGCATGCTTACGGGACGGCGGATGTGCCGTTGGCTGACTTGCTTGAAACGCAGGGTGTAAAGCTGCAGTGGAAGGCGTCGGCCAATATCCCGTCATTGGACGTGCGGACGCGCAAGCAAGGTGAGTCACTGACGCTGGCGACCGTGCTTGAAGGCGGGGCTGGACATAAGGGTGGGTTGTCTGCCGGGGATGTGTTGGTGGCGATCGATGGGCTGCGGGTGGATGCGCCGGCGGGGTTGGAGTTGCTGTTGGCGCAGTACCGGGCTGGGGATCGGGTGAATGTGCATGTGTTTCGGCGGGATGAACTGAGGGAGTTTCGGGTGCGGTTGAGTGGGCCTGAGGCTTCGGAGTGTGTATTGGTTTGAGGCGTTTGGGATGGTCCCGTGGCTTCCCCTAGGCTTGGGTTCTTAAGACGTCCGGCACGGTGGCGGCCCGGGGCGCGCGGGGCCACGATTGCGGTCCGGAGCCTTCGCTCCGGACTGCCCCGTCGTCATCGTCGTTGTCGCCTCCGGCGACTGCCTTCCGATTCCCTCGGGCTTATCGACGCCCCGCGCGCCCCGGGCCGCCACCGCACCGGACTCTGGCAATTCAAGTCTTCAAGCCGTTGGGGCGGTCGGCGTGCTTGGCATTTTTGTGTAGAACTCTTCGGGTCAGAAGCACCTTGCGGTGCCCGTCTCCGTTCGGCCGCGCGGGCGGCCTCCGGCGACTTACTCAGCGTCTTGCGGCGTAGCGATGACGCTTCGCGTGTGGCTGCCTTTGGTCTTGGTGCCTTTCACCCGCAGATTCGTAGGACCGATTCCGGTGTCTGACACTCACAAATTCGTAAGACCGAATCAGGTGTCTGACAGCCTGGTGAGATTCGCTTCATACCAAGTGCGTCTCCCAAGGGTGTCAGACTCCAGCAGCGGCAGACGCTCTCGTCAAGTTCAAGCGGAGTCGCCATTAATCGTCAATTGAACTCCAGTGCCCGATGGGCGGAGCGAACTGGTCGCCAAGTTGTGGCTGGCCGTCGCCGCGCCGCCCATCACCGCCCCTCCCCCCGTGACGGCGGCCCATTAGCAAGCCAATCGTCACCAGCGCGCAAGCGACCACCGCCACGACGCCCCACCGGCCCAATGCCGGGTTGCCGCCGTCCGGGCGGCAGCAACCCGGCGGCCCCGCAGATCCCCTTCCCTGACCACAGGTCTTACAGCGCCCCAAACCAAAGACCCTCGTAGCACGGCGTCGTGGTCACCGGGGAGGCGAGCGCCGTCGATGCGCCCGAGGGAATCTGAAGCTCAATAGTCGTCCTGCACGACACCCGTGACGAAGAAACTGTCTTCGTGGCCGCACTGTG
>NZ_JAKRML010000048.1:0-27129 GCF_022346505.1 Achromobacter sp. ACRQX | reverse complement strand
GCCAGGACAAGAATGCGGGTCTTGAATTGCTTGATCATGGTGTTTCTCCTCGGGGGTTTTCAAGTGCCGCTAGTGCATCCAGCGTGCGGGCACGGTGCTCAACGTGGTTTGCGGCGTGGCCCGCATCAATATGGAAACCATCTGCAGAGGGGTGTGGCGCTACGTCGTGGCCTACACACTGCTGCTGGTCCTGCTGGTGATCTTCCCCGAACTGATCACCGTACCCGCACGCTGGATGCACTAGCGGCACTTGAAAACCCCCGAGGAGAAACACCATGATCAAGCAATTCAAGACCCGCATTCTTGTCCTGGCGACGGTGCTGTCCTGCACCGTCGCCGGGGTGGCCGCGGCCGCGGACGTCAAGCCGCGCCTCATCCGCTTCGGCTACGGGCTGAACGAGGAAAGCGTGCAGGGCCGCGCGGCCCGCCATCTGGCGCAGGAACTGGAAAAGGTCAGCGGCGGCAAGCTGAAGATGCGGACCTTCGGCTCGGCCAACCTGGGCTCGGACGAGCAGATGCAGAGCGCGCTGGTGGGCGGCGCGCAGGAAATGATGGTGGGATCCACCGCGCCGCTGGCGGGTATGGTCAAGGAATTCGGCGTGTTCGACCTGCCTTTCCTGTTCAACAGCGAAAAAGAGGCCGACGCGGTGCTGGACGGCCCGCTCGGGCAGGATCTGCTGAAAAAACTGGAAGCCAAAGGTCTGGTCGGCCTGGTCTATTGGGAAAACGGCTTTCGCAACATGACCAATTCCAAGCGGCCGATCACGCGCGCCGAGGACCTGCAGGGCATCAAGCTGCGCGTCATGCAGAACCAGATCGCGCTGGGTGTGTTCAACACGCTGGGCGCCAACGCGGTGCCGATGCCGTTCTCGGAACTGTTCACCGCGCTGGAAACGCGCACGGTAGACGGCCAGGAAAATCCCATCACCACGATCCAGAGCAGCAAGTTCTACGAGGTGCAGCCCTACCTGACCATCACGCGCCACGTCTACACGCCGTGGGTGGTGCTGGCGTCCAAGAAGTGGTGGGACACGCTGTCGCCCGACGAGCAGAAGCTGATCCGCCAGGCCGCCGCGTCGTCGCGCGACTTCGAAAGGCAGGACAGCCGCGCCGATTCCACCAAGGCCATGGGCACGCTTGAAAAGAACGGCATGAAGATCAACACCGTCACGCCGGAAGAAGTGGCCCGCATGCGCCAGAAGGTGCAGCCCGTGGTCGACAAGTACACGCAAGAGCTCGGCCCGGAACTGGTCAAGCAGCTGAACGACGAAATCCAGAAGGCGCGCAACTAGCGCCAATGGTGGCCCGGATCCGCTTTTGGTCCGGGCCAGTAAGCAACCGAAGCGAGACAGCCATGTCCCAGACACCCCGCCGACTGCGCAGCCAGAAATGGTTCGACGATCCTTCGCACGCCGACATGACGGCGATCTACGTCGAGCGCTATCTCAACTACGGCCTGACGCGCCAGGAACTGCAGTCGGGGCGGCCGATCATCGGCATCGCGCAGACGGGCAGCGACCTGGCGCCCTGCAATCGCCATCATCTGGCGCTGGCCGAACGCATCAAGGCGGGCATCCGGGACGCCGGCGGCATCCCCATGGAATTCCCGGTGCATCCGCTGGCCGAACAGGGCCGGCGGCCCACCGCGGCGCTGGACCGCAATCTGGCGTATCTGGGTTTGGTTGAAATCCTGCACGGCTATCCGCTGGACGGCGTGGTGCTGACCACCGGATGCGACAAGACCACGCCCGCGTGCCTGATGGCCGCGGCCACCGTGGACATTCCGGCCATCGTGCTGTCCGGCGGACCCATGCTGGATGGCTGGCATGAGGGGCAGCGCGTGGGGTCGGGCACCGTCATCTGGCACGCGCGCAACCTGATGGCCGCAGGCAAGCTGGACTACGAAGGCTTCATGACGCTGGCCACGGCATCGTCGCCGTCGATCGGCCACTGCAATACCATGGGCACCGCCCTGTCCATGAACTCGCTGGCCGAAGCGCTGGGCATGTCGCTGCCCACCTGTGCCAGCATTCCCGCGCCGTATCGCGAACGCGGCCAGATGGCCTATGCCACCGGCATGCGCATCTGCGACATGGTGCGCGAGGACCTGCGGCCTTCGCACATCATGACGCGGCAGGCGTTCGAAAACGCCATCGTCGTTGCCTCGGCACTGGGCGCGTCCAGCAACTGCCCGCCGCATCTGATCGCGATTGCGCGCCACATGGGCGTCGACCTGAGCCTGGACGATTGGCAGCGGCTGGGCGAAGACGTGCCGCTGCTGGTCAACTGCGTGCCGGCCGGCGAGCACCTGGGCGAAGGCTTTCACCGCGCGGGCGGCGTGCCGGCCGTGCTGCACGAGCTGCTGGCTGCGGGCCGCCTGCATCCCGACTGCGGGACCGTGTCGGGCAAGTCCATCGGCGACATCGCCGCGGCGTCCAAGACCCATAACACCGACGTCATCCGAAGCTGCGACACGCCGCTCAAGCACCGCGCCGGCTTCATCGTGCTGTCCGGCAACTTCTTTGACAGCGCCATCATCAAGATGTCGGTCGTGGGCGAGGCATTTCGCCGCGCGTACCTGTCGGAGCCCGGTTCGGAAAACGCCTTCGACGCCCGCGCCATCGTGTTCGAAGGCCCCGAGGACTATCACGCCCGCATCGAAGACCCGGCCCTGAACATCGACGAACATTGCATTCTGGTGATCCGCGGCGCGGGCACCGTGGGATACCCCGGCAGCGCGGAAGTCGTGAACATGGCGCCGCCGTCGCATCTGATCAAGCGCGGCATTGACTCGCTGCCCTGCATGGGCGACGGCCGCCAGAGCGGCACGTCGGCCAGCCCGTCCATCCTGAACATGTCGCCGGAAGCTGCGGTGGGCGGCGGGTTGGCGCTTCTGCGCACCGGCGACCGGATCCGCGTGGACCTGAACCAGCGGTCGGTCATCTTGCAGGTGGATGAATCAGAACTGGAACGGCGCCGCCAGGAACCGGCGTACGAAGCGCCGCCGTCGCAGACGCCCTGGCAGGAGCTCTACCGGCAAACCGTGGGACAACTGTCCACGGGTGGGTGCCTGGAAGCGGCGACGCTGTATTTGAAGGTGGTGGAGACGCGCGGGGATCCGCGGCATTCGCATTGAGGTATGCGGGCCGTGCGGGCTATTTGCGAGCAGGCGTGTCGGCCGGGTCCGAGGCGGATTCTGTCGTTGCGTCGGAGGGCAATTCGGTGGTCGATTCGGTGAGCGGTTCGGCAGTCGGTTCGGTGAGCGGTTCGGCTGCGGGGTCAGTGGCCTGGCTATCGGCACGCGGGCCGGGCCGGCTGAGCACGTAGGCCGCGCTGGCCAGAAAGAAGATGCCCACGCCGATGGCCAGCAACGGCGAGGGATTGGCGCTCCAGTAGAACAACACATAGCCCGCTGCCATGCCCAGGCTGGCGTACGTTTTGCCCTTGCGCGATACCGCGCCCTGTTCACGCCAGGCGCGCAGCGATGGACCGTATGTCGGACTGTCCAGCAGCCATTTCTCGAGCCGGGGCGACGAGCGCGAAAAGCAGCCCACGGCCAGGATCAGGAAGATCGTCGTCGGCATCACCGGCAGAAAGGCGCCGATGACGCCCAGCGCCAGCATCAGGCAGCCCAGGCATAACCAAAGTGCTCTCATCATGATGGTGTGCAGGATATCGCAAATGGGCGGGAGGGGAACCGGCTGCTTTGTGCCGCGTCCATTGCCTGCTCCGCCCGGATCGTCTGCCGTGCCCGCAACGTCTGGCCTGCCCGCATTATCTTCGACGCCCCCAGCATCGACCGGCTCAGGATGCGGCGGGCTCCGGCATGCGGGCGCGCAGCATCCTGACGAATTCCGCATCAGGGCTGCCGCCGGCGTCACGCGACCGGTGAACCATGGCCCACGCCTCGCCATATTGGCCGCGCCAGTAGTAGGCAGTGGCCCATGACGCATACAGATAACCCTTGTCCGGCTCGACGGTCTCGCCCTTGCGGTACCACTCGTCCGAACGCGTCGTGGCCGCGATGCGCGCCTCGGGCGGCAGCGTCTTGTCTTCTGCCGCACAACGCGCCGCGATCCGGCCCGCGTCCGCATAAATGCCGCGAAACGCGGGCGGATTCAAACTGATCGCGCGGTCCATCATGCTCATCGCCTGGCAGACTTTGCGCTGGCTTTCCAGAATGACCGCGAAACCCGCGTATACCTCGGCGTTGTCGGGATTGAGCAGCCAGGCCTGATTGAAGCGCCGCATGGCTTGGCCGGGCTGGTCTTCGCGAAAAAGACGATAGCCCTCTTCGACCCGCGCCTGCGCCGCCGCCGATGGCGATGCAAACGCTTTCGCGGCCTGTGCAACCTGTTGTTCATCGCCCGCGCGCAACGCTGCGGCCGCGCGGCGATCTGCGCCCGCATACATCGGCGCCTCGTCGCTAGCCGTTTGCGCCGGCGACGGCGCCTTGATTGCGCAGCCGGGCAGCCACAGCAACTGAGCCAGAACGAACGCCTTCAACGTGCAGTGCATGGGCGGGCTTTGAATTGGGAAAGCAGGAATATACCTGCGTGGGTATTGATGCGACGCTATTGCGATACCAAGGCAACAGCGTTGCGATACTGATGCGGCGATGGTGCGAACCCATGCAGCGATGTTGCGAACCGATCCGACGATCGCGCCGCGCGCTTGATTTGCTAAAAGCACCGTCGCACGCGGAAAAGCAAAAAGCCGCGAAGTCGTAAGACTGTCGCGGCTTTTCAGGTCTGCGTTCGACTAGCTCTATCGAACACACCTTTGCAGGAATTTGGTAGGCGGTATTGGAATCGAACCAACGACCTCCACGATGTCAACGTGGCGCTCTAACCAGCTGAGCTAACCGCCTGCAAAGAAGAAGAATTATATAGTGCTTTTTTAAACTGTGCAAATCGTCTTGGAAGATTTTTTGCAGTTTTTATTGCGTTTCGGGTTTTGCGGCATTTACCTTGCGGCCTTGCCAAACTGCCCTTTCGCAACATGCTCTAAAGCGCTTTAAAGCACTACTTCTTTTCCTTCAGTTTCGTGTCTGCGTCATGTGCCGCAGCAACGAAGAACGAGATTCTATCAGAACTTTTTATTCCTTGCTCGACTTCGACGCCACTACTCACATCAATCGCCCAAGGCCGCACGGATTCGATGGCCGCGCCGACGTTTTCTGCATTCAAGCCGCCGGACAGAATCAACGGACGGGACATGGGATCGGCCCGCACGTCATCCAGCAACGCGTAGTCGAAACCGTGTCCGCTGCCGCCATAACCGGCGCTGTAGCTGTCGAACAACCATCCCGCGGCCTGGCCGTATGCGCGGCAAGTGGCTGCCAGGTTTTCCGCCGTCTCCAGGCCGGGCGCGCCGGCACGGAAGGCCCGCAGGTGGCGATGCCCGTAGCGCGCGCATTCCAGCGGCGTTTCGTCGCCGTGGAATTGCAGCAGGTCGGGCCCGACTTCGCCCAGCACCGTGCGCACCTCTTCCTCTTGCGCATTCACGAAGAGCGCGACGACGTCGACAAACGCCGGCACCCCGCGGCGCAACTGCGCGGCGCGAACAGGCGTGAGACAGCGCTTGCTCTTGGGATAGAAGACGAAACCGATCGCGTCGGCGCCTGCCGAAACGGCGGCTTCAATGTCTTCTTCGCGGGTCAGCCCGCAGATCTTTATGCGTGTACGCATGGCATTTTCTGGATGTGTCGCCCCGCGGCGACTGGATAGGCCAGTATATCCGGCCCCTACGCCCCGGGTGCGCCCAGCGTCGCCACCATGTTGTCGAAGCTGCCCTCGGCCATGCGGAACCACGGGACCTGCTTGCCGCGGAAAGCCAGCATGCTGTCGTAGAGCTTCTTGAACGTCGCGTCTTTCGCGCTTAATTCATTGCAGGCCGCCACCGTGGCTTCGTGCGCAGCTTGCAGCACCGGCCGCGGATACGCCTTCAATTGCGCACCCTGCGACACCAGCCGGCGCAGTGCATCGGGATTGTTGGCATCGAACGCGGCAATCATGTCGTTGCACGCGGCGGCGCAGGCCAGGGACAGCGCGGTCTGATAGGCCTTGGGCAGCTCGCCATACGCGTCTTGATTGACATACAGCGACAACTGCTGCGTGCCGGCCCACCAGCCCGGAAAGTAATAATTGCGCGCGACTTCGAACAACGCGAACCGCTCATCGTCGAACGGGCCGATTGTCGCCGCCCCGTCCACCACGCCTTGCGCCAGCGCGGCATGCACATCGCTCGCGGGTAGGTCGACCGGCGTCGCGCCAAGTCGCGACAGGATGTGGGCGGCAAAGCCATCGGCCGCTACCTTCAGGCCGCGCAGGTCATCAACGGTCTTGATCTCGCCGCGGAACCACCCGCCCATCTGCGCGCCGGTATAGCCGCAGGGAAAGTTCAGGATGCCGAACTTGGCGAAGGCCTCGCGCGTCAGCGTCAGACCCTCGCCTTTCCGCACCCATGCGTTCATCTGGCGCGTGTTCAAACCAAATGGGACGCCTCCATCAAAGCAAAGCGCGGGATCGGTGGCAAAGTACCGGGCCGATGACGCATGGCCGCATTCGACGATGCGGTGCTGCACGGCTTCCAGTGCCTGGCCCTGCTGGAACAACTGGCCGGCCGGAAAGACCTCGATGTTGAAGCGCCCGTCCGTGACCTCGGCCACATAACGCGCGACGTCGGCGGCCCCCGCAAACAGCGTCACCGCATCGGCCGAAAAATCCGAAGCCAGCCGCCAGGTGAGGTTGGGCGCTTCCTGCGCAATGGCGGGAACGGCCAGCACGGCGCTGCCGGCGGCGGCGCCCAGGGCGGTCTGCTTCAGAAACGCGCGGCGTTGCATGGCGCATGCCTCCAGAAAGGCGCGGGATCCCGCCGGCTGCGCGGCGGCTTCCCTAATAGGATTGAGTAAATGGCGACAGCAGCGACGCCCCGCCATCGAGTTCGCGCAGCCCGAAGGCTTCCGGGTAATCGATGCTGGCAAGGTACAGGCCATCCGGCGCAAAGGTGGGCGCGCCGCGTTTGCGGTCACGCCACGCCAGAAGCTGAGTCATCCAGTCCACCGTTTCCCTGCCCTGCCCGACCTGCAGCAGCGCGCCCATGATGTTGCGCACCATGTGATGCAGAAAGGCATTTGCCTTCAGCGTGAAGACGAGGAACGGTCCGCGCTCTTCGATCTCGAGGCTGTGCATGTGCCGCACCGGATGCTTGGCCTGGCATTGCGAGGAACGGAAGCTGGAAAAATCATGCTCGCCGACCAGCGCCTTGGCGGCCGCGCGCATGGCGTCCACATCCAGCGGCTGAAAGCACCAACCCGCACGTCCTGCCCACAGCGCCGGACGCACTCGGCCGCGCCAGAGCAGATAGACGTAAGTGCGGGCGCGCGCCGAAAAACGCGCGTGGAACTCGTCGGAGACTTCTTCTGCCCATTGCACGGAGATACTGGGCGGCAAAAACGCATTGACGCCACGCACCCAGGATTCGGTCTTGCGGTTCAGCGTGGTGTCCAGATGGACCACCTGCATCGCGCCATGCACGCCGGTATCGGTGCGCCCGGCGCAGATCGTGGGCACCGGATCGGCGACGCCACAAAAACTGGCCAGGGCGGATTCCAGCGAATCCTGCACCGTCTGCCGGTGCGGCTGTGTCTGCCAACCCTGCCAGGCGGAGCCGTCATACGCCAGCCCCAATGCAACTCTAGACATGCTTCAAACCCGAGGACCGCCGATACGGCGCGGTTCGTCCGTGGGCGGTACGTCCAGGTCGAGATTGATGGTGTCGAGCTTGCGGTTCAGCGCTGCCGTATCCAGCGCGGGCTCGTTGTAGGTATAGCTGTCCTCGTCATCGTCGTCACGCCGCGCGGCGGCCCGGCGCAATAGCCAGGCAATGGCGAAGGCAACCAGCGCCAGCACCGCGGTAACGATTACGAGAAGATTGTCGGCCAGCCAGCCGGGCATGCCAGTTTGCACAGTTTTGTCCGGAAGCGTGCCGACGGGTTTGTCGGCGTCGGAGGGTGAGGAGGTCGTGGCGCCGGGGGTGCTTGCCGCGTTCGGGGTGCCTGCTGCACCTGGGGTGCCTGCTGCGCCTGGAGCGCCTGCTGCGCCCGGCGTGCCTGCTGCACCCGGCGTGCCTGCTGCTCCCGGCGTGCCTGCTGCTCCCGGCGTGCCTGCTGCGCTCGGAGTACCTGCTGCACCAGAAGTGCCTGCTCCACCCGGAGTACCTGCTGCGCCCGGAGTGCCTGCTGCACCCGAAGTGCCTGCTGCACCCGGAGTACCTGCTGCGCCCGGAGTACCTGCTGCGCCCGCAGTGCCTGCTGCACCCGGAGTACCTGCTGCGCCCGGAGTACCTGCTGCGCCCGGAGTACCTGCTGCGCCCGGAGTGCCTGCTGGACCCGAAGTGCCTGCCGCACCCGGAGTACCTGCTACGCCCGGAGTACCTGCTGCGCCCGGAGTACCTGCTGCGCCTGGAGTACCTGCGGCACCCGAAGTGCCTGCGGCACCCGGAGTACCTGCTGCGCCCGGAGTACCTGCTGCGCCCGGAGTACCTGCTGCGCCCGGAGTACCTGCTGCGCCCGGAGTGCCTGCGGCACCCGGAGTGCCCGTTGCGCCCGCAGTGCCTGCTCCACCCGAAGTGCCTGCTCCACCCGGAGTGCCTGCTGCGCCGGGAGCGCCGGCTGCACCTGTTGCGCCCGGTGCGCCCGACGTACCTGTCGCTCCCAGAGTGCCTGCCGCGCCCGGCGCACCGGACGCACCGGCGCCGCCCGAAGCGCCAGCCGCACCTGCACCAGCCGCGCCGGCCGCAGCCGATTGCTGCGCAACAGCCTTCGTCAGTTCGTCCACATTGGCCTGAAGCTGATTCACCCGCCCTTGCGTGTCCGCGAGCGCGCGGTCGGCGGACGTCTTGGCGTCTGCCTGCGCCTCGGCCTGCGCGGCGGCGCTGTCCTGGGCCTGGCCGGTCGACAGACGCACGCGATCTTGCGTCGGTGCAGCCGTGGCGACGCCCGAATCGGCGGGTGGGGCGACCGTGCCGGAGGCGGCGTCCTGGCCCTTGACCACCGACGGATTCGCACCTGCCGCTGCGCCCACCCGCCCGCGGTACTTTGCGTACGCCTCGGCATGCTCGTTGAAGATGCGGCGGGCTTCGGCTGGATCGATGGCGCGCACCGTGGCGGCGTCCGGGATCTTGAGCGTCTGGCCGGAACGCACCAGATTCATGTTGTTCTGAATGAAGGCCTGCGGATTGGCGCGCCACAGCGCGACCAGCATCTGATAGACCGACGCGTTCGGCACCGCATTGCGCTGGGCGATGGCAAACAGATAATCGCCCGACTTGACCGTGACCGTGCCCGACGTGCCGCCTGTGCGGCCAGGGGCGCCCACGGCGGCGGGCGTGACATCTGCGCTGGTGCCGCGCAGCGGCACCAGGATGCTGACCTGTACCTGCCGCTGTCCCGAGCTGGAATTGATGTCGAGCAGCAGATCCACGGCCCCGCTTGCCGGCGCCTGCGTGGACCGCACCCGCAGGTTCTTGCGCGTCGGGTCGTTTCCGTCTTCGACGCGAACCACCATGCTGGCAAGCGGCACCGGCGGCTTGACGCCCGCGCGCTGCCAGGCAGCTTCGTCGGCAATCGAAACCTTGAGTGAGCTGATTTCTTCGGGCGTCAATTCCTGCAGACCCACGGTCGCCTGCAGCGGCGCGCCCGGCACGGAAACGACGCGAGAGTGCCCGACGCGCATGGCCAGCGCCGACCCGCAGACGCTTGAGCCGATCGCCAGCGCAATGGCCCACTGAAGGGCTTTCAAACGGCGGGCATGCTTCACGTGGCGCGAACGCTGGGTCATAAGCTGGAATTCCGTTCTTGTAATCGAATTACGGGCCTCGGCCCATTCGCGCCATTTGCAGCGCAAAAAACAGCCTCAATTCACCCGAAAAGTGTAATGGATCAAGCGCATTTCACAAACCTGAACGGGGCACGCACGTTGGCCGGCGGGCACACCCGGGACGTTTTGCGAACCGGGCCGCGCGCCGCGCGCTTCCCGGCTGCGCCACGTTGGTGCACCCGACGCTTTCGCACATCCCACCGCGCACCAAAAAACAAGGGCACCCGAAGGTGCCCTGACTGCATCGTTGCGTGAATCGGGCAGCTGTTACAGCCGCCCGCCCCGGCATCAGGCTTCGTTCAGCGCGATGCGCAGCATGCGGCGCAGCGGCTCGGCAGCGCCCCACAGCAGTTGGTCGCCCACCGTGAAGGCGCCCAGGTATTGCGAGCCCATCGACAGCTTGCGCAGGCGGCCCACCGGAATGTCCAGCGTGCCGGTGACAGCGACGGGCGTCAGCGCGGAAACGGTGGCTTCCTTGGTGTTGGGAACCACCTTGGCCCACTGCGTGCCTTGCGCGATGAGGGCTTCGATCTCGTCCAGCGGCACGTCGCGCTTGAGCTTGATGGTCAGCGCCTGGCTGTGGCAGCGCATGGCGCCGATGCGCACGCACAGGCCGTCGATCGGGGTGGGCGCCGTGCCGAAGGCGGCGCCGCGGCCCAGGATCTTGTTGGTTTCGACTTCGCCCTTCCATTCTTCCTTGGACATCCCGTTGCCCAGGTCCTTGTCGATCCAGGGAATCAGGTTGCCGCCGAGCGGCACGCCAAAGTGTTCGTGAGGCAGCGCATCATCCTTCTGCTTGGCCAGCACGCCGCGGTCGATTTCCAGGATGGCCGAGGCCGGGTCGTCCAGCAGGGACTTGACCGACTGGTTGATCTCGCCGAACTGGGTCAGCAGTTCACGCATGTGCTGCGCGCCGCCGCCGGATGCGGCCTGGTAGGTCATGGAGGTCATCCATTCCACCAGGTCGTTGTTGAACAGACCAGCCAGGCCCATCAGCATGCAGCTGACGGTGCAGTTGCCGCCGATGAAGTTGCGCACGCCGCGCTTGAGCGCCGCGTCGATCACCGGGCGGTTGACCGGGTCCAGCACGATGATGGCGTCGTCGGCCATGCGCAGGGTGCTGGCCGCGTCGATCCAGATGCCGTTCCAGCCCGCGCCGCGCAGCTTGGGATAGACCTCGGACGTGTAGTCGCCGCCTTGCGCCGTCACGATGATCGGCAGTTTTTTCAGAGCGTCAATGTTGTAGGCGTCTTGCAGCGGACCTGCGCCAGTTGCCCAAGTGGGCGCGGCGCCGCCAGCGTTGCTGGTGGAGAAAAACACCGGTTCGATCAGTGCGAAGTCGTTCTCGTCGCGCATGCGTTGCATGAGCACCGAGCCGACCATACCGCGCCAGCCGACAAGGCCTACTGCTTGATTCATTTCAATCGCTCTTTAAAGGGGGTGACAAGATAAGGAGGGGGAAATTTCGTGCAATTCAACAATTTATCAGAATGCACGCAGGGATGTTGCACTGCAGCTCGAAAAAAACGGGGCCGCAAGAACGGAAGGGAGAGTCCGGCGCATCGCGGCAACAGCGATGCATGATCCCCAAAACAGAGGAGCCACCCGCCGGGCGGCCCCTCTGTATATATACCGCTGCGCGCTTTTAACGCAGCGCGCTTTGGTCAGGACCGCCTTGCAGCAGTCCAACGCGAGCGATCAGCCCAGGGCCTTCAGGACGGCGTCGCCCATGCCGGCGGTGCTGACCTTCGTCGTGCCAGGCTCGAAGATGTCGGCGGTACGCAGGCCGCTGGCCAGCACGCTGCGCACAGCCGCTTCAATGCGATCCGCCTGCGGCGCCAGGCTCAGCGAGTAGCGCAGCAACATGGCGGCCGACAGGATCGTCGCCAGCGGGTTGGCGATGCCCTGTCCCGCGATGTCCGGCGCCGAACCGTGGCTGGGCTCGTACAGGCCCTGGCCGCTGGCATTCAACGAGGCCGAGGGCAGCATGCCGATCGAACCCGTCAGCATGGCCGCTTCATCGGAAAGGATGTCGCCGAACAGATTGCCGGTGACGATGACGTCGAACTGGCGCGGGTTGCGCACCAGCTGCATCGCCGCGTTGTCGACGTACATGTGCGACAGCTCCACGTCCGGGTACTCGCGCGCCACTTCGATCACGATGTCGCGCCAGAACTGCGAGGTCTCGAGCACGTTGGCCTTATCGACGCTGCACAGCTTCTTGTTGCGCTTCTGCGCCGATTCAAAGCCGATGCGCGCGATGCGGCGGACTTCGGATTCGGCGTAGCGCATGGTGTCGTAGCCTTCGCGCTCGCCGGTGAAGGCGCCGTCCGGCGACGAACGCACGCCGCGCGGCGTGCCGAAATAGATGTCGCCGGTCAGTTCGCGGATGATCAGGATGTCCAGACCGGACACGATCTCAGGTTTGAGCGACGAGGCGCTGGCCAGTTCCGGATACAGGATGGCCGGACGCAGGTTGGCAAACAGGCCCAGCGCCTTGCGCAGGCCCAGAATGGCTTGTTCGGGCCGGAACTCGCGCGGCAGCGTGTCGTACTTCCAGTCGCCAACCGCGCCGAACAGCACGGCGTGCGATTCCTTGGCCAGGTTCAGCGTGGCGGGCGGCAGCGGGTGCTCGAACTTGTCGAAAGCGGCGCCGCCGACTGGCTGCTCCTTGATGTCAAAGGGAACGGCCAGCGCCTTCAGGACGCGCACGGCCTGTTCGACGATTTCCGGGCCGATGCCGTCACCCGGCAAGACTGCGATGTTGTGGGTCATTGAAAAACGATCCTGTTTCGATGGTTTGATCAGGCGATGGGGCGGCTTTCCAGCCACGGATGACGGGCCAGGCGCTCGGCCTCGAAGGCGCGGATCTTGTCCGAATGGCGCAGCGTCAGGCCGATGTCGTCAAAGCCGTTCAAGAGGCAATACTTGCGGAAGGGTTCGATGTCGAAGCCCATGGCGCGGCCGTCCGCGGCAATCACGACCTGGCGGTCCAGATCAATGTTCAGCTTGTAGTTCGGGAACGCCTTCACTTCGTCGAAGAGACGCGCCACTTCCAGCTCGGAAAGCACGATCGGCAAGAGGCCGTTCTTGAAGCTGTTGTTGAAGAAGATGTCGGCGTACGACGGCGCGATGATGGCGCGGAAACCGAACTGCGTCAGCGCCCAGGGCGCGTGCTCGCGGCTGGAGCCGCAACCGAAGTTCTTGCGGGCCAGGAGGACCGAGGCGCCCTGGTAGCGCGGCTGGTTCAGCACGAAATCCGGATTGAGCGGACGCTTGCTGTTGTCCATGCCCGGCTCGCCGTGATCCAGATAACGCAGCTCGTCAAACAGGTTGGGGCCAAAGCCCGTGCGCTTGATGGACTTGAGGAACTGCTTGGGGATGATGAGGTCCGTGTCGACGTTTTCGCGGTCGAGCGGCGCCACCAGGCCTTCGTGAGTGGTAAATGCTTGCATGATGTCTACTCGGTGCTTGTCGCTTAACGGAACGTGCGGACGTCGACGAAATGGCCGGCGACGGCCGCGGCGGCGGCCATGGCCGGGCTGACCAGGTGCGTGCGGCCGCCCTGCCCTTGCCGGCCCTCGAAGTTGCGGTTCGAGGTCGAAGCGCAACGCTCGCCGGGTTCGAGGCGGTCGGCGTTCATGGCCAGACACATCGAACAGCCCGGTTCGCGCCATTCAAAGCCGGCTTCGATGAAGATCTTATCCAGGCCTTCGCGTTCGGCCTGTTGCTTGACCAAGCCCGAGCCCGGCACCACCATCGCCTGGCGCACATTGGACGCCACGCGCTTGCCACGCGCCACGACGGCGGCTGCGCGCAGGTCTTCGATGCGGGAGTTCGTGCACGAACCGATGAACACGCGATCCACGCGGATGTCGGTCAGCGGAGTGTTGGGCTTCAAGCCCATGTATTCCAGCGCGCGCTCCATGCCGCTGCGGCGCACGTCGTCTTTTTCGCGGTCGGGATCCGGCACGCGGGAATCCACCGGCAGCACCATTTCGGGCGACGTGCCCCACGTGACCTGCGGCTTGATGTCGCGCGCGTTGACTTCAACCACGGTGTCGAACTTGGCGCCTTCGTCGGTGTGCAGCGTGCGCCAGTATTTGACGGCCTGGTCCCAGACGACGCCGGTGGGCGCGAACGGACGGCCGCGGAAATAGTCGATGGTCTTGTCGTCGACGGCAACCATGCCGGAACGGGCGCCAGCTTCGATCGCCATGTTGCAGACGGTCATGCGGCCTTCGACGGACAGCGCGCGGATCGTGCTGCCGGCAAATTCGATGGCGTGACCCGTGCCGCCGGCCGTGCCGATGATGCCGATGATGTGCAGCACCACGTCCTTGGCCGTACAGCCGAACGGCAGCTCGCCGTCTACCTTGATGAGCATGCTCTTGGCTTTCTTCATGAGCAGCGTCTGCGTGGCCAGCACGTGCTCGACTTCGGACGTGCCAATGCCGAAGGCCAGCGCGCCCAGCGCGCCGTGTGTGCTGGTGTGCGAGTCGCCACAGACCACGGTCATGCCCGGCAGGGTCGCGCCCTGCTCCGGTCCGATGACGTGGACGATGCCCTGGCGCAGGTCGTTCATGCGGAATTCGGTGATGCCGTACTTGCCGCAGTTGTCGTCCAGCGTGTCAACCTGCAAACGCGAGATCGGGTCGTCGATGCCCTGTGCACGGTTCATCGTGGGCACGTTGTGGTCAGCCACGGCCAGGTTGGCGCCGGTACGCCACGGCTTGCGGCCTGCCATCGTCAGCCCTTCGAACGCCTGCGGGCTGGTGACCTCATGCAGCAGGTGGCGGTCGATATAGAGCAGACAGGTGCCGTCTGATTCCTGATGGACGATGTGGGCGTCCCAGAGTTTGTCGTAAAGGGTTTGGGCCATGGATGCGCTCTGCAAATAGACAATCCGGCTTGAGTCCGGCGCGATGGGTAAAACGCTTCCCTGCCGCGCCGGCTGCTGCGGCATGAAAAGGATTATGCCCAGCCACCAAACCTAGTACAAGCACACCTTATATACCAGTACTACCACTACCATGCTGACGGCGCTTCCCCGGCGAAAGCGACCGCCATGTCAACTTGTTGCATAACAAATAAACCACGCTCATATTTTTGAGACGGATACAAATTGGTAAACAAAATAGATACAGAACTCTCAAATAGATATAATCGCCACACGCTCCAAACGCTGTTACTTCGAAATAATACGTAATAATCGGTATTAATAGAAATAAGCCGCGTTAGGTTAAGCGATGTTCGTGCAAATTCGAAGAAGTAGTTAGATGTTGCGCGAAATTCACCTTATGGACCGCCAGCAACAATCCTCAAGAGTTAACAAATCTTGACTCGCCAAAGCTGACATTTACATACAACATGGCGGCCATTCAATCTCAACTTGACTCGCGAATAATCACTATGGCTTCGTTTTTGCTCAAAAGCACGACCTCGGTCCTTGCCCTTGCATTTGCCCCTGCCGTTTTTGCACAGTCCGCGACGCCCGGCGCTGCCGCACCCGCCGGGCAACCGCAAGTGACGTTGAATCAGATCGTTGAGCAGACCCTGCTCAGCAATCCGGAAATCCAGGCCAAGTACCACGACTTCCAGGCGTCCCTGGAAGGCCAGGCCGTCGCCCGCGCCGCCTACTTCCCGCAGATCAATGCGCAGGGTTACCTGGGCCGCGAATGGCGCAACAACGTGCCCGGCGTCGGCTCGCAGAGCTGGAACCGCCCCGGCTGGAGCGTCGAATTGCGCCAGCTGATTTTTGATGGCTTCCGCACCACCAATGACGTCAAGCAGGCCGGTTTCGACAAGCTGGCGCGCTTCTATGACGTGCTGGCCACCAGCGACAACACCGCCTTCACCGCCGTGCAGGCCTACATCGACCTGCAGCGCTACCGCGACATGGAGCTGCTGGCTCGCCAGAACTACTCGCTGCACGAAAGCACCCTCAAGCAGATCGGCGAGCGCACGGAATCCGGCGTGGGCCGGCGCGTCGACCTGGAACAGGCCGGCGGCCGTCTGTCGCTGGCCCAGACCAACCTGATGACCGAAACGGCCAACCTGCTGGACGTGCAACAGCGCTTCCAGCGCGTGACCGGCGCCTTCCCGCCTGAATCGATGCTGCCGGCGCCTGACATCGCCGACAAGCTGCCCAAGGCCCCGGGCAATTTCAATGAATCGCTGCGCCGCAACCCCAGCTTCCTGTCCAAGCAGGCGAGCCTGCAGGCCGCGCAGGCGGGCGTGCAGTCGTCCAAGGGCGCGTTCTCGCCGAAGTTTGAATTCGTGGCCAACACGGGCCGAGACCAGAATGATCCGACCCCGCAAAGCCGCGACATCCAGAGCTCCAGCGTCCAGGTCGTGATGAGCTACAACCTGTACCGCGGCGGCGCGGACTCCGCCCGCGTGCGCCAGACCGCCAACCAGTCCTACGCCGCCCGCGACATCCGCGACTACACCTGCCGCAACGTGCAGCAAGACCTGGCTGTGGCCTGGAACAACATCACCAGCCTGAACCAGAAGCTGCCCTTCCTGCGTGACCACGAGGTGGCCACGACCAAGGTGCGTGATGCGTACGCGCAACAGTTCCAGATCGGCCAGCGCTCTCTGCTGGACCTGCTGGACACGGAAAACGAACTGTTCGAATCGCGCCGTGCGCTGACCAATGCCATTTATGATCTGCGTCTTGCGCAGTACCGCTGGCTGGCCCTGTCCCACACCCTGCTGCCGGCGCTGTCGCTGCAACCCGCGCGCAATGAGATGCCCGAGGAAAACGGCAAGCTGGAAGTGTCGGACGAAGTGATCAAGCTGTGCAATTCGACCGTTCCGGATACCGCCCGACTGGCTCCCGTGCGCGTGCATTACAACGAAGGCACCCTGCCCCCCACGCTGGTGCCGGTGAACGCGCCTGCCGCCCGGCCCTGACCGGCGCAGCCGCAAGGAGGCCCAATGGCAAACAAGGGCAGTGATTTCTCGCAGTTGGACGCGGACTTTGTCCGCGTCCTTGAAGACTTAATCGACGCGTTGATCGCCAACGGCACCTTGCGGATGACAGACCTGCCTGTCCAGGCCCAGCAAAAACTCACCCAGCGCAAGCAGCAGCGTGCGCGTCTCTCGGAACACCTCGACCTGTTGGATGACGAAGATGGACAAGTTATCTGAGAAGGCCGCCCGGGATTGGCGCGCTGATGCCCGCGCCGCGCACGACGATCCGCTGCTCGATTGCCTGGTGGAAATCACCCGCCTGCATGGCGTGACGGCCACCGCGCAAGCTTTGTCCTCGGGCCTGCCCCTCGAAGAACACCGCCTCACGCCCGCCCTGCTGCCCCGCGCAGCCGCGCGGGCGCAGCTTTCGGCACGCGTGGTCAAGCGCACGCTGGATGACATCTCGCAGGACCTCCTGCCGGCCATCCTGCTGCTCAAGGGCGAACGCGCGTGCCTGCTGCTCAAGAAGGACGGCGGCAAATTCGTGGTCAGCCATCCGGAATTGGGCGGCAGTTCCTTCGACATGGACCCGGCCGAACTGGCCGAGCAGTACAGCGGCCTGGTGTGCTTCGTCCGCCCGCAATTCCGCTTTGACGCCCGCGCCCCGGAAGTCGCCAAGGTGCGCGAGCGCCACTGGTTCTGGGCGGCCATCATGGAGAACCGCCGGCTGTACCGCGACGCCCTCGTCGCGGCGCTGCTGATCAACGTGTTCGCCATGGCGATGCCGCTCTTCACCATGAACGTATACGACCGCGTGGTGCCAAACAACGCCGTCGAAACGCTGTGGGTGCTGGCCATCGGCATCACGCTGGTGGTGATCTTCAACATGATCCTGAGCACGGCGCGGTCCCATGTGGTGGACAGCGCCAGCAAACGGGTCGACGTGCGCCTGTCCGCGCAGATCATGGAACGCGTGCTGGACCTGCGGCTGGAAGGCCGTCCGGTCTCGGTCGGATCCTTCGCGGCCAACCTGCGCTCGTTCGAATCCATTCGCGACTTCATCGCCTCGGCCACCATCACGACGCTGGTCGACCTGCCCTTCATCCTGCTGTTCCTGGCCGCCCTGGCCTGGATTTCGCCGTGGATGATCCTGCCGCCGCTGGTCGCGATCGTGCTGATCCTGCTGGTGTCGCTGGCGGCGCAGGCGCGCATGGAAGCGCTGACGATGGCCTCGTTCCAGGCCTCGTCGCAACGCAACGCCACGCTCGTCGAAGCGCTGACCGGCCTGGAAGCCGTCAAGACGCTGAACGCCCAGGGCGCAATCCAGCGCAACTGGGAGCGCGCCACCGAATTCATTGCGCAGACGGGCGGCAAGCTCAAGCTGATCTCGTCGTCCACGGTGGGCTTCGTGCAGGCGGTGCAGCAGCTCGTGTCGATTGCCGTCGTCATCATCGGCGTGTATCTGGCCCAGGAATCGGCGCTGTCGATGGGCGGCATCATTGCCGCATCCATGATCGCCGGCCGGTGCCTCGCGCCGCTGGGTCAGGTCGCCGGCCTGCTGATGCAGTACCAGAACGCGCGCACGTCGCTCGGTTCCATCGACAACTACATGAAGATGCCGATCGAGCGCCCGGCCGAGGCAGAATTCCTGCATCGCCCCGTGTTCCACGGCGGCCTGGAGTTCCGCGACGTGACCTTCGCGTATCCCGGCAGCACGCAACCGGTGCTCAAGAAGGTGTCGTTCAAGCTCAAGCCGGGCGAGAAGGTCGGCATCATCGGCCGCATCGGTTCTGGCAAGACGACGCTTGAAAAGCTGGCGCTGGCCCTGTACCAGCCCACCGAAGGCGCCGTGCTGCTGGACGGCGTGGACGTGCGCCAGATCGACCCGGCCGACGTGCGCCGGGCCATCGGCCACGTTCCGCAGGATCCCCTGCTGTTTTACGGCAGCCTCAAGCACAACCTGGCGATGGGCGCGCCCTACGCCGACGACGCCAGCATCCTGGCGGCGGCCAACATGGCCGGCGTGACCGAGTTCGCCAACCTGCACCCCAATGGTTTCGACATGATCATCGGCGAGCGCGGCGAATCGCTCTCCGGCGGCCAGCGCCAGTCAGTGGCCGTGGCCCGCGCGCTGATCAACGATCCGCCGATCCTGCTGCTGGACGAGCCAAGCAGCAACATGGACCACCAGAGCGAAGCCCAGCTTCGCAAGCGCCTGGGTGAAGCCAGCGCGACCAAGACGATCCTGCTGGTGACGCACCGCACCGCGCTCCTTGAACTGGTCGACCGCCTTATCGTGATCGACAACGGCCATATCGTGGCCGACGGTCCGAAGGAACAAGTTGTCGAAGCCCTGCGTCAAGGACGCGTTGGACGCGGAAGCTGAGAAGACCATGCTGAACAATCCTGGAGCCCCCAAGCACGGTTTCTTTGGCAACCTGCTGCGCGCCCCGCGCAACCTTTTCGTCTTCTTCTTCGATCGCATCCTGGACGGCGCCGACAAAGGCAAACCCGTCCAGCGGTCCGACTACATCGGCAACGCCGAATGGGTCATCCACGAGTCCCAGGCCCGCGGTTCGCGCATCCTGCTGTGGACCTCGCTGCTGGCCACCATGGGTCTGCTCGTCTGGGCGGGCTTCGGCAGCATCGACGAAGTGGTCCGCGGCGAAGGCAAGGTCGTGCCGTCCCGCCAGGTGCAGATCATCCAGAGCCTGGACGGCGGTATCGTCCAGGAGATCCTGGTCCGCCCCGGCCAGGAAGTCGAGGCCGGCGAGATCCTGCTGAAGATCGACTCCACCCGCTTCACCTCGTCGCTGGGCGAGAACAATGCGGAGTATCTGTCGCTGCTGGCCAAGTCCGCCCGCCTGAAAGCGCTGGCCACGGGCGAGCCCTTCGTCACGCCTGAGGAAGTGCTCAAGCAGGCGCCCGGCCTGGGCGAAATGGAACGCAACGCCTGGCAGGCGCGCAACACCGAGCTGAACGCCACCGTCAACGTGGCCCGCGAACAGCTCAAGCAGCGCCAGGAAGACCTGCGCGAAACCATCGCCAAGCGCGACCAGGCCTCGGCAAGCTGCGGCCTGACCTCGCGCGAGCTGCAGGTGACCCGGCCGCTGCTCAAGAGCGGCGCCGTGTCCGAGGTCGACCTCCTGCGTCTGCAACGCGATGTCGCCCGGTATTGCGGCGAGCAGAAAGGCGCCGAGGCGCAGATCGACCGCTTCCAGGCCTCCATCAAGGAAGCCGAAAGCAAGATCCAGGAAGCCGAGCTGAACATCCGCAACCAGGCCCGCAGCGAACTGTCTGAAACCAACACCAAGCTGGCGACGCTGCGCGAAGGCAAGGCCGCGCTCGTCGACCGCGTCAAGCTGGCCGAAGTGCGCGCCCCGGTGCGCGGCACCGTCAAGACCCTGTTCAACAACACGGTCGGCGGCGTGGTGCAACCGGGCAAGGACATCATCGAGATCGTTCCCAAGGACGACACGCTGCTGCTCGAAGTGCGCATCCAGCCGCGCGACATCGGTTTCCTGCACGCGGACCAGAAGGCCGAGGTCAAGTTCACGGCCTACGACTTCGCGATCTACGGCGGCCTGGAAGGCCGGGTGGAACAGATCGGCGCGGACACCGTGACCGACGAGAAAGGCAATTCCTACTACGTCGTGCGCGTGCGCACGGACCGCAGCACCGTAGGCGACAAGCTGTTGCCCATCATCCCCGGGATGGTGGCAGAGGTTCATATCCTGACAGGCAAGCGCACGGTGCTCCAGTACCTGCTCAAGCCCATTCTGCGGGCGAAGTCGAACGCCTTCACCGAACGTTAATGGAGAGCTTCAAGGCCTTATGAAACCCATTCCCGTCCTGTTGATTACGCACGACGACCTGCTCTGGCAGCACTGGCGCGCGCTTGACCCGGCGCGCTGGATGGCAGCCCGCGGGCGAGGCCTGGCGGATCTGCAACGCTGGCGAGAACAAGGCCGTACGCTGGCGGTGCTGGATGCCGACGTGCCCAAGCTCCCCTCCTGGCACGATCCAGCATGGACGCCGACGCTGGCCGGCCTGCATGTCGTCGTCGCCAGCGCCAGCCCCAACGACGAGCAAGGCACGCAGGCGCTGGGCGCCGGGGCGCACGGCTACTGCCACAGCTATGCGCAGCCCGCCGCGATGGCGCAGGCGCTGGAAGTCGTCGCCTCCGGCGGCATCTGGATGGGACGCTCGCTGGTGTCCCGCCTGCTCAAGCTTGTCACCGAGCGCGCGCAGGACGCGCACGCCTGGGACGGCGGCCGGCTGACCGAGCGCGAAATCACCGTCGCGCGCTACGCCGCCAGCGGCCAAGCCAACGCCCAGATCGCCGAGGCGCTGGGCATCACGGAACGCACCGTCAAGGCGCATCTGTCGGCGGTGTTCGACAAGCTCGGCGTCACCGACCGCCTGCAGCTCGCCCTGCTGGTCCACGGTATTTCCGCACCCACTGACGCACGCAGCAAAATCACTGCGTGAACCTGTCCTCAAGGACAATATCCGCCGGCATCGGCGACCCGTAGTATCTGGCCATCTTGGATAACTCCCTGAAACGGAACCAACATGGCCAACTCCTCCCCCGCAGTCGTCAACGAAATCTCCGGTCGCGCGTGGATACGCAATAGCGACGGTTCCCTGACCGAACTGCATCAAGGCAGCAAAGTCCCGGCCGGCAGCGACATCGTCACTGCCTCGGGCGCCACGGTTTCGCTTCAGGTTGAAAACGGCATGCCGATCGTGATCGGCGAAGGCCGCGAAGTCGCCGTCAACGGCGACATGACCGGCCCGCTGGCCGATCCGACGGAAGCCGCCGTCGCGCCGCCCTCGGGCACCGATTCCGATCGCCTGCTGGCCGCCCTGCAAGCCGGCCGCGACCCGTTCGACGAGTTGGATCCCACGGCCGCGGTCGTGGCCGGCGGCGGCGAAGCCGGCGGCAGCAGCTTCGTCCGCCTGGCCCGCATCCTGGAAACCACCAGCCCGCTGGACCTGGCCTACCCGAACCCGGCGCGCGGCGACGATACGCTGCCGCGCGTGTCGGGCGCTGCCCTGACCGGCGATGACGGCGACGCCGCCGCACCGGTTCCGGGCAACACGCCCCCGAATGCCCTGAACGACGCCGTCTCCACGCGCCAAGACGATGCGATCCGCGGGAACCTGCTCTCGAACGACGCGGACGCCGATGGCGACGCACTGACGCTGGTATCCGTCAACGGCCGTCCGATGACCGGCGCCGGACTGACCGTGCCCGGCTCGAACGGCGGGTCGTTCACGGTATTTCCTGACGGATCGTACGTTTTCAATCCCCACGGCGAATACAAGGGCCTGGGCGAAGGCGAAACGGCGACCTCGACCATTTCCTACACGATTACCGACCCGTCGGGCGCCACCTCGACCGCAACGGTCGCCGTCACCATCGTCGGCGTGCTCGACGTGCCCACGATCGCCGTGTCGGATGCCGGCGTCATCAACGAAGGCGGCAACGCCACGTTCAACATCACCCTGGGCAACACGGTCGATCTGGACCGTGAAACGACCATCACGCTCAAGGTCGGTGGTCAGGTCGAAGCCCAGGATGTCGGCGTGCCTGTCGTCACCATCGGCGGCGTGGCCGTAGCCGTGACTGCCAATGCAGACGGCACGTACAGCTTCAAGCTGCCCGCCGGCGTCACGAACGGCATCGTGGTGACCTTGCCCACGACCGACGACAACACTTTCGAGGGCCGCGAGACCCTGACGCTGGAGGCCACGCTCAGCGGCCAGGCCGCCAACGGCGCCCAGCTGCCCGCCGGCATCTCCGACACCGGCAACGCCACGATTGTCGATACCGACAGCACCGACCCGACCAACCCGAACCCGGGCGCCGACGTGCCGGCCCTGACCGTCTCGGACGCGGGCGAAGTCAACGAAGGCAGCGACGCCGTCTTCAACGTCGCCCTGACCAAGTCGGTCGACGCCGACACCACCCTGACGTTCACGCTGCGCGGTCAGATTGAAGCCGGCGACGTGGGCACCCCCACCGTCATGATCGGCGGCCGGCCTGCCACCGTCACGGCCAACGCCGACGGCTCCTTCAGCGTCACCGTGCCGGCTGGCACGACCGGCGGCATCGTCGTCACCGTGCCGACCACTGACGATTCGGTGTTCGAAGGCCGTGAGCAACTGACCCTGAACGCCACGCTTTCGGGCAATACCGCCAGCGGCGTCGCGCTGCCGGGCAACATCACCGATTCGGGCAGCGCCGTCATCGTGGACGACCGCGGTCCTGGCGCCGACGTGCCGAGCCTCACCGTAGCCGACGCAGGCGATGTCAACGAAGGCAGCAACGCGGTCTTCAATGTCGCGCTGACCAAGCCGGTCGATGCGGACACCACCCTGACGTTCAAGCTGGGCGGTCAGATCGAAGCCGGCGACATCGGCACCCCCACCGTCATGATCGGCGGCCAGCCCGTCGCGGTCACGGCCAATGCCGATGGCACCTACAGCATCACCGTGCCGGCTGGCACGACCGGCGGCATCGTCGTCACCGTACCGACCACCGACGATTCCGTGTTCGAAGGCCGCGAACAGCTGACGCTGGACGCCACCCTCTCGGGCAATACCGCCAGCGGCGTCGCGTTGCCGGGCAACATCACCGACTCCGGTAGCGCCACGATCGTCGATACCGAAGGCACCGACCCGTCGAACCCGAACCCGGGCGCCGACGTGCCGGCCCTGTCCGTCTCCGACGCGGGCGATGTCAACGAAGGCAGCGACGCTGTCTTCAACGTCGCGCTGACCAAGCCGGTCGATGCCGACACCACCCTGACGTTCACGCTGGGCGGTCAGATCGAAGCCGGCGACGTCGGCACCCCGACCGTCATGATTGGCGGCAAGCCCGTCACGGTCACGGCCAACGCCGATGGCTCCTACAGCATTACCGTGCCGGCTGGCACGACCGGCGGCATCGTCGTCACCGTCCCGACCACCGACGACTCAGTCTTCGAAGGCCGTGAACAGCTGACGCTGGACGCCACGCTCTCGGGCAATACCGCCAGCGGCGTTGCGCTGCCGGGCAACATCACCGACTCCGGTAGCGCCACGATTGTCGATACGGAAAGCACCGACCCGTCCAACCCGAACCCGGGCGCCGACGTGCCTGCGCTCACCGTTTCGGATGCCGGCGACGTCAATGAAGGCAGCGATGCGGTCTTCAATGTCGCGCTGACCAAGCCGGTTGATGCCGACACCACCCTGACGTTCACGTTGGGCGGTCAGATTGAAGCCGGCGACGTCGGCACCCCCACCGTCATGATCGGCGGCAAGCCCGCCACCGTCACGGCCAATCCTGACGGCACGTACAGCGTGACCGTTCCTGCCGGCACCACCGGCGGCATCGTCGTCACCGTCCCGACCACCGACGACTCGGTCTTCGAAGGCCGTGAACAGCTGACGCTGGACGCCACCCTTTCGGGCAATACCGCCAGCGGCGTCGCCCTGCCTGGCAACATCACCGACTCCGGCAGCGCCGTCATCGTTGACAACCAGGGCGAAGGCGCCGATGTGCCGGCCCTCACCGTCTCGGACGCCGGCGACGTCAACGAAGGCAGCAACGCGGTCTTCAATGTCGCGCTGACCAAGGCCGTCGACGCCGATACCACGCTGACGTTCACGCTGGGCGGTCAAATTGAAGCCGGCGACATCGGTGTCCCCACCGTCATGATCGGCGGCAAGCCCGCCGTCGTGACTGCCAATGCCGATGGCTCCTACAGCATCACCGTGCCGGCTGGCACGACTGGCGGCATCGTCGTCACCGTTCCGACCACCGACGACGCGGTGTTCGAAGGCCGCGAACAGCTGACGCTGGATGCCACGCTGACCGGCAACTCGGCCAGCGGCGTCGCACTGCCGGGCAACATCACCGATTCCGGTAGCGCGACGATTGTCGATACCGAAAGCACCGATCCGTCCAACCCGAACCCGGGCGCCGATGTGCCTGCGCTCACCGTCTCGGATGCCGGCGACGTCAACGAAGGCAGCAACGCCGTCTTCAATGTCGCGCTGACCAAGCCGGTCGATGCCGACACCACGCTCACCTTCAAGCTGGGCGGCCAGATCGAAGCGGACGACGTGGGTGCGCCCACCGTCATGATCGGCGGCAAGCCCGCCACCGTCACGGCTAACGCCGATGGCACTTTCAGCGTCACCGTGCCTGCTGGCACCACGGGCGGCATCGTCGTCACGGTCCCGACCACCGATGACTCGGTCTTCGAAGGCCGTGAACAGCTGACGCTGGACGCCACGCTGTCGGGCAATACCGCCAGCGGCGTCGCCTTGCCTGGCAATATCACCGATTCCGGTAGCGCGACGATCGTCGATACCGAAAGCACCGACCCGTCGAACCCGAACCCGGGCGCCGACGTGCCCGCGCTGACCGTCTCGGATGCCGGCGACGTCAACGAAGGCAGCAACGCCGTCTTCAACGTCGCGCTGTCCAAGCCGGTGGATGCCGACACCACCCTGACGTTCACGCTGGGCGGCCAGATCGAAGCGGGTGACGTGGGTGCGCCCACCGTCATGATCGGCGGCAAGCCCGCCACCGTCACGACCAATCCGGACGGCACGTACAGCGTTACGGTGCCGGCGGGTACCACCGGTGGCATCGTTGTCACGGTCCCGACCACGGACGACTCGGTCTTCGAAGGCCGCGAGCAACTCACGCTGGAAGCCACGCTGTCCGGCAATACCGCCAGCGGCGTTGCCCTGCCCGGCAACATCACCGACTCGGGCAGCGCCGTCATCGTTGACGATCACGGTTCGGGCGCCGACGTGCCGTCCCTGAGCGTCTCGGACGCCGGCGATGTCAACGAAGGCAACGACGCCGTCTTCAACGTCGCGCTGTCCAAGCCCGTCGACGCCGACACCACGCTGACGTTCACGCTGGGTGGCCAAATCGAAGCCGGCGACGTGGGTACGCCGACCGTCATGATCGGCGGCAAGTCTGCCGTCGTGACCGCGAATGCCGATGGCTCGTACAGCATCACGGTGCCGGCTGGTACGACCGGCGGCATCGTCGTCACCGTCCCGACCACCGATGATTCGGTGTTCGAAGGCCGTGAGCAACTGACCCTCGACGCCACGCTGACCGGCAGCTCGGCCAGCGGCATCGCCCTGCCAGGCAACATCACTGACTCCGGCAGCGCCGTCATCGTTGACGATCACGGTTCGGGTGCGGATGTGCCGTCCTTGAGCGTCTCCGACGCCGGCGACGTCAACGAAGGCAGCAACGCCACCTTCAACGTCGCCCTGTCCAAGCCGGTTGATGCCGACACCACCCTGACGTTCACGCTGGGTGGTCAGATTGAAGCGGGCGACGTGGGTGCCCCCGCCGTCATGATCGGTGGCAAGCCTGCCGTCGTCACGGTTAACGCCGATGGCTCCTACAGCGTCACCGTGCCTGCCGGTACGACCGGCGGCATCGTTGTCACGGTTCCGACCACCGACGATTCGGTGTTCGAAGGCCGTGAACAGCTGACGCTGGACGCCACGCTGACCGGCAGCTCCGCCAGCGGTATCGCGCTGCCGGGCAACATCACCGATTCCGGTAGCGCCACCATTGTCGATACCGACAGCACCGATCCGTCGAACCCCAACCCGGGCGCCGACGTGCCGGCCCTGTCCGTCTCGGATGCGGGCGATGTCAACGAAGGCAACGACGCCACCTTCAACGTTGCGCTGTCCAAGCCGGTCGATGCCGACACCACGCTCACCTTCAAGCTGGGCGGCCAGATCGAAGCCGGCGACGTGGGCACGCCCACCGTCATGATTGGCGGCAAGCCCGCCCCCGTCACGGCCAACGCCGATGGCACTTTCAGCATCACCGTGCCGGCTGGCACCACCGGCGGCATCGTGGTTACGGTCCCGACCACGGACGACTCGGTCTTTGAAGGCCGCGAGCAACTCACGCTGGAAGCCACGCTGTCCGGCAATACCGCCAGCGGCGTCGCGCTGCCCGGCAACATCACCGACTCCGGCAGCGCCGTCATCGTTGACGATCATGGCTCTGGCGCGGATGTGCCGGCCCTGACCGTCTCGGATGCGGGCGATGTCAACGAAGGCAACAACGCCGTCTTCAACGTGGCCCTGTCCAAGCCGGTTGACGCCGACACCACCCTCACGTTCACGCTGGGTGGTCAGATTGAAGCGGGCGACGTGGGCAGCCCCACCGTCATGATCGGTGGCAAGCCTGCCACGGTCACGGCCAATCCGGACGGTACGTACAGCGTTACGGTTCCTGCCGGCACGACCGGCGGCATCGTTGTCACCGTCCCAACCACCGATG